>JBIOYN010000344.1:0-14897 GCA_044870155.1 Acidimicrobiia bacterium
CGGGCGGCGGCGAAGTGCTGCGGCGACACGTCGGCCTCGGTGCAGTGCGTCGCCACCCGGACCATGTCGGCCCCGGCGTCGTGTGCCTGCCTGAGGTGCTCGACCGTGCCGATGCCCGGCACCAGCAGCACCGCGATCTTGGCCTGTTTCGCCTCGTCACGGGCCGCGGCGATCAGCTTCATCTCGTCGGTGTGCGAGAAGCCGTAGTTGAACGAGGACCCACCCAGACCGTCGCCGTGGGAGATCTCGATGACGGGGACGCCGGCGGCATCGAGGGCGGCCACCACGGTGCGCACCTGGTCGGGGGTGAACTGGTGGGCCAGGGCGTGGGAACCGTCGCGCAGCGTCGAGTCGGTGAGCCGGAAATCGGGGACTGCGTCCGCCGTGCGGGTGGTCATGCCCTCACCTCCGCAGCCGGGATGCGCTGCGCCGCCAGAGCCTCGCCGACCTTGACGGCGGCGGCGGTCATGATGTCGAGGTTGCCGGCGTAGGGCGGGAACCAGTCGCCCGCCCCCTCGACCTCGAGGAGCGCCACCACCCGGCCGGCGGCCGGGCCTCCGGGGGTGGCGTAGGGCCCCTCGTCGAACACCGGCGGACTCTTGAGGCGGTAGCCGGGCACGTAGCCGGCCACCTCGGCCACCATCTCGGTGATGCTGGCCGCCACCGCCGCCTCGTCGTAGCCGTCGGGCAGGGCGCAGAAGACCGTGTTGCGCATGAGGATGGGGGGGTCGGCCGGGTTGAAGATGCAGATGGCCTTGCCCTTGGCGGCGCCGCCCACCTCCTCCAAGGACCGGGCCGTGGTGCGGGTGAACTCGTCCACGTTCTGGCGGGTCCCGGGGCCGGCGGAGACCGACGACACGGTGGAGACGATCTCGGCGTAGGGCACCGCACACACCCTCGAGACGGCGGCCACCACGGGGGCGGTGGCCTGCCCGCCGCAGGTGATCATGTTGACGTTGGGCTCGTCCAGATGGGCCGAGAGGTTCACCGGCGGCACCACCAGGGGCCCGACGTGGGCCGGGGTGAGGTCGATGGCCGTGATCCCCGCTTCCCGGTACCGGGGGGCGGCGGCGGCGTGGACCCGGGCCGTGGTGGCCTCGAAGAGGATGATCACACCCAGATCCGGGGCCCGCTCCAGCAGCCAGTCGATCCCGGAGGCACTGGCCTCCAGGCCCAGCTCCCGGGCCCGGGCCAGCCCCTCGCTGGCGGGGTCGATCCCGACCATGGCCACCGCCTCGAGCACGGGCGAGCGACGCAGCTTCATGAGCAGGTCGGTTCCGATGTTCCCGGAGCCGACGATGGCGCACGGCACCTTGGCCACGGCGGTTCTCCTCCTCGTTCTCGCTAGACCATGCGGACGGTGACGGGGCCGAGCCGGTCGAACTCGGCCCGGATGACGTCGCCGGGCTGGGCGGGGAAGGCGGCGGAGAGGGCGCCGGTCATGACGAAGCGGCCCGCCTCCAGCGTCACGCCGTGGGGGGCGAGGGTGTTGGCCAGCCAGGCCACGGCCTGGATGGGATTGCCCAGCGCGGCGGCGCCCGCTCCCGTGCTCACCAGCTCCCCGTTGCGGGTGATGACCATCCCGATGAGGCGGACGTCGATGTCGGCGATGGGGACGAGCTGGGAGGAGAGCACCACGGCGCCCGAGGAGGCCAGGTCGGCGATGGTGTCGGGCAGCTTGATCTTCCAGTCCTCGATGCGGGAGTCGACGATCTCGATGGCGGCCGCCGCCCCGGCGATGGAACGGGACGCCTCCAGGGCGGTGACGCCAGGTCCCCGCAGCGGCCGGTCGAGCATGAGGGCGATCTCCGCCTCCACTTTGAGCTGGATGAATCGGCTCACTTCGACGGCGGCGCCGTCGTCGACCACCCCTGAGGCGAACACGGGGGCGTAGTCGGGCTCGTCAACCCCCATCATCTGCTGCATGGGCGCCGAGGTCAGGCCCAGCTTGTAGCCCACCACCCGGTCCCCGTCGGTGAGCAGCATGTCGCACAGCTCGGACTGGACGGCGTAGGCGTCGTCCACCGTCATGTGGGGGTTGGTGGTGGTGAGCGGCGGCAGCGGCGTCCGTGTCCGGGCCGCCTTGTACAGCGCTTCGGCCGTCGCCTTGGCATCGATCGTCACGTCGTGACCTCCCTCCGGGCGCCAGGAGAGCCCCGGTATCCGAGCCGGCGGGACACGGCCTCGGCTGCTTCCACGACCACGCCGGCGAAGCGCCGCAGCGAGCCGCCGTCGAGGCGCATGGCGGGGCCGGCCACCGACAGGGCGGCCACCACCGCCCCCGACGCGTCCCGGATGGGGGCGGCCACCGACGCCACTCCCATCTCGACCTCGTTGGCGTTCTCGCCCCAGCCCCGGTGCCGGACCTCGGCCAGCGCCTGTCGCAGGGCGGCGTGGTCGGTGATGGTGTACGGCGTGCGGGACTCCAGCACCCAGCCGTCGAGCAGGGCGTCCAGCTCGGCCTCGGGCAGGTGGGCCAGGAGCACCTTGCCCGTCGAGGTGCAGTGGGCCGAGTTGCGGTGGCCCACCCGGCCGAAGAGGCGCACGGTGTGGCTCGACTCCAGTCGCTCCACGTAGACGACTTCACGGCCGTCGAGGACGGCCAGCTGCACGGTCTCGCCCGTGCGGTTGCGGACGTCGTTGAGGGCCGGGGAGGCCGCCTCGTGCAGGTCGAGGTGCACGCCGACCAGGGCCCCCAGCTCGTAGAGGCGCAGTCCCAGCCGGTAGCGCCCCGTCTCCGGGTTGTGGTCGAGGGCCCCGCCGGCGGCCAGCGTGGTGCACAGCCGGTGGACGGTGCTCTTGCCCACCCCGAGGCGCCGGGCCAGCTCGGAGACGCCCAGCTCCCGGTCGGTGGCGCTGAAGCAGTCGAGCACCCGGAGCGCGTTCTGCACCGAGGACAGCAACTGGGTGCCGTCGCCGGTGGCCCTCACCGCCCTTCGCCTCCGGCGGCGACGATCTCACGGACATGGCCCCGGGCCAGAGCGGCACCGGCGTGCACGGCGTTGTGGGGCGACAGGCCGGCGCTGGGCGAGGCGACGAGGTGATAGAGCCAGCTCTCGACCCCCAACGTCCGGCGGACCTCGTCGCCGGCATCAGCTCCGCTGTCGCCGGCCAGAGCCAGCTCGGGGACGACCACGGGGTCGTAGAAGCGCAGCTGCCACCGCAGCGGACCGAACTCGCCGGCGACCTCCACCACCCGACCCCGGATGGGTGGGAGCGGCCGGGCGGTGGCGATGAGATGCAGGCCCCCGGCCCCGACCGCCAGCACCGAGAACTCGCCGGCCGCCGGCAGCGGCAGGGCGTTGACGACCTCCGGGGCCAGGCCCGCGGTGGCCACCAGGTAGGCGCGGTGGACGGCGGTGACATAGTCGGCCACCGCCTGGCGCATCTGTTCCGGGCTGGCGATCCTGGAGGACATCTCGGACTTTCGGCGTGGTGTTCCGCTATACGGGATGGCGGTCTTGCATGCGGGATGATACTCGCGTACCCTCCCCCCACCACGCAAGGAGGCAGCGTATGGGAATCTTCCGCCTCGCCCACGTCGACCTGCGGGTTCCCGACCTCGACCTGGCCGCGGCCTACTACACCGAGGTCATCGGGATGCAGCTGGTCGAGAGGGACGACGACACCGTCTACCTCAAGTGCTGGGACGAGGCCGACCACCACTCGCTGCGCCTCCGCTACGCCAGCCGCAACGGCCTCGACCAGATGTCGTTCAAGGTGGAGGCGGAGGACGACCTCGCCGTCCTCGAGCGCCGGGTGGAGAGCTACGGCCTGCCCGTGCGCCGGGTATCCAGGGGTGAGGAGGTGGGCCAGGGCGAGTCCATCCGCTTCGAGACCCCGTCGGGGCAGGTCATGGAGCTGGTCCACGAGGTGGAGAAGGTCGGCGGCCTGCTGGGCAAGCTCAACCCGTCGCCCATGCCCGTGGGCCTGCCCGGGATCGCCCCGCCCCGCCTGGACCACACCCTGGTGACGGCCGAGGAGGTGGGCGAGGCGTGCCGGTTCTACATGGACGTGCTCGGCTTCCGCCTCACCGAGCAGCTCCTCGACGGCAACGGCCACCAGCTGGGCGTGTGGCTGGAGCGCTCGGGCACGCCCCACGACCTGGCCGTGGTGGTGGGGCCCAACGGCGGCTTCCACCACATGGCCTTCTGGCTCGATGACTGGGACCACGTGCGCAAGGCCGCCGACATCCTCGCCTACAACGGCATCGAGCTCGACGCCGGCCCGACCCGCCATGGCATCACCCGGGGCAACACCATCTACTTCTTCGATCCGCTCGGCATCCGCAACGAGGTGTTCACCGGCGGCTACGCCGTCGACCCCGACTTCCCCACCATCACGTGGACCGAGGACCAGTTCGGCCGGGGCCTCTTCTACTGGGAGGGCGAGATCAACACCCGCTTCCTCCGGACGCATACCTGATCATGGCGACGGGCACCCGGTTCCTTCGGAACACGCCCGTCGCGTGCCGATGGGGGCCCCTGCCCCATCGGCCCCTCGCGGCCGACGTCAAGGAGAGATGACCTTGGGCATCCTGCGGCTGTCGCACGTGGAGGTCCGGGTCCCCGACCTGGAGCTGGCCACCGCCTACTACACCGAGGTCCTGGGCCTGGTCGAGACGGGCCGGGAGCAGGACCGGGTGTTCCTCAAATGCTGGGACGAGCACCAGCACCACTCCGTGATCCTGCGCTTCGCCCCCACCTACGGCCTGGAGCACATGGGCTTCAAGGTGGAGCACGAGGACGACCTGGCCGCCGCCGAGTCGCTGGTGGAATCGATGGGCTCCACGGTGAAGCGCTTCTCGCCCGGCGAGCTGGCCCCGGGCCACGGCGCCGCCGTGCGCTTCGACACTCCGTCGGGCCACGTGATGGAGCTGGTCTTCGGGATGCAGCAGGTGGGCAACATGCTGCCCCGCATGAACCCCGCCCCCCGGCCCCAGGGGCTGGTGGGGATCGCGCCGCCCCGGGTCGACCACGTCTTTCTCACGTCCGAGGACGTGGATGAGTCCACCGAGTTCTTCCAGCGCTTCGGGTTCCGCCTCACCGAGCAGATCCTGGCCCGGGACGGCCACCAGCTGGCCACGTTCCTGGAGCGGTCCCACACCCCGCACGACATCGCCTTCGTCACCGGCCCCAACGGCGGCCTGCACCACTTCGCCTTCTGGCTCGACGACTGGAACGAGGTGCGGACGGCGGCCGACACGCTCGCCTACCACGGCGTCCCCATCGACGTGGGCCCCACCCGCCACGGCGTGACCCGGGGCTACACCATCTACTTCTTCGACCCGGTGGGGAACCGCAACGAGGTCTTCACCGGCGGCTACTGGGTCGACCCCGACTTCGAGACCATCACCTGGACCGAGGAGCAGATGGGGCGGGCCATCTTCTACTACGAGGGCCAGGTCAACGACCGCTTCTTCACCGTCCACTCATGAGCGAGAACGGCCCCGACCTCCCCCGCACGGAGCGCTACGAGGCTCCCCTGTACCTGGCCCGCTACCTGGAACGCCAGGCCCGCCAGCGCAACGGCGGGGACGGTGACGGCGCCGCCCACGACGACAACACCCCCCTGTACCTGCGGCGCTTCCGGGAGCGCAAGGCGGCGCCGTCCGCTCTCGACGCCCCGCCGCCGGAGGCGGGGGCCTTCAACGCCAAGTACGCCGAGGTGGCCCGCTCCAAGGAGATCGTGGCCCCACCCGAGGGTCGCATCCCCCTGCGGGCCAGCGTGCGGCTCGTCCGTCACGGCGAGACCCAGGGGTACTCCACCGACTCGGGGCTGACCCCGTTGGGCGGCTGGCAGTCACACCGGCGGGGCTTCGACATCTCCAAGGGTGTGCGCGACGGCGACGTCGTCCGCCTGGTGTGCGCCGACACCGCCCGGGCCCGCCAGACGGCCGAGCACATCCACCGCGGGCTCCTCGACGGGCTCGAGCAGTGGGGACGACAGGCCGAGATCCAGGGTCCCGGCCTGCTGGACGAGCTGGCCAACTTCCAGGTGGCCACACCCTCGGGCCTCCGCGACGTGACCGCTGCGTTCCGGGAGTACCAGTCGGTGATGGAAGGCTACGAGCGGGTGGCGCTGGGCGACCGGCCCCTGTGGCTGGTGGAGGTGGACCGCTTCTGGCGCACCCAGGTGGCGGGCGCCGATCCCATCCACCACTGGCTGACCATCCCCATGCTCCACTTCGAGCCGCCGGTGTCGTGCGTCCGGCGCTTCTGGTCCGCCATCACCCGCTTGGTGGAGGAGGCGGCGGCGCCGGAGTCGGGGCGCAACACCGTGATCGTGGCCGCCACCCACTCGGGTCCCATCCGGGCCTTCGCCACCTGGGCCCACGGCTATGACCCGGGTGAGCCCTACAACCTGGAAGAGGTGGTGGTGTCGGTCAAGGAGGGCGCCAAGGAGGCCCTGGTCGCCTATCGCAACCGCGTCACCGAGGTCCACGTCCCGCCGATGCACGAGCTGCCCACATGGGGGGAGGCGCAAGTCGATGCAGTACGTCGTGCCCTTTGACGATTACACCCCGACGCTGCGGTCGCTGGTGGGCGGCAAGAACGCCAGCCTGGGCGAGATGACCCGGGCCGGCCTCCCGGTGCCGCCCGGCTTCGCCATCACCACCCGGGCCTTCAGTGTCCACACCGCCGAAGCGGAACTGGGCCGCGCCGTGAAGGACCTCCTGTCGGAGGTGGACCTGGCCGATCCGGCGGCGCTGGAACCCATCTCGGCGGCGGTGCGGACCCGCATCGAGGCGGCGCCGGTGGCCGACGGGCTGGCCTCGGCCGTGGCCGCCGCCTACGACCGCCTGTGCGAGCGGTGCGGGACGGACGATCTGGCCGTGGCGGTGCGGTCCTCCGCCACCTGCGAGGACGCCCCCGACGCCAGCTTCGCCGGCGAGCACGACAGCTTCCTGTGGGTGCGGGGCGCCACGGACGTGACCCGCCACGTGGTGCGGTGCTGGTCGAGCCTGTGGACGGCCCGTGCCATCTGCTACCGGGCGCAGACGGGCTACGCCGAGGCCGCCGTGTTCATGAGCGTGGGCGTGCAGAAGATGGTGCGTCCCACCGCCTCGGGCGTGGCCTTCACCCTCAATCCCAGCAACGGTGACCGCTCCCAGGTGGCCATCGACGCCAGCTGGGGCCTGGGAGAACCGGTGGTCTCGGGCGAGGTGACACCCGACAACTGGCTGGTCGACAAGGTGCTGTGGGAGATCACCAGCCGCAAGGTGTCGAACAAGACGATCGAGCTGCGGGTGAAAGGCGACGCCCTGGTCCGGGTCGACCTCACCGGCGAGCGCGCCACCGGCCCGTGCCTCACCGACGCCGAGATCAAAGCCGTGGCCCGCCTGGCCCGGGCGGCCGAGCGGCACTACGGCTCCCCCCAGGACATCGAGTGGGCCGTCGACAGTGAGCTCGAATCCCCCGAGAACGTCGTGCTCCTCCAGTCCCGCCCCGAGACGGTCTGGAGCCGGAAGGAGCGCCCGCCGGTAGCCACCTCCACCAACGTCATGGACAGCATCGTCTCCACCCTGTGCGCACCCATCCACACCCGCCCGCCGTCGGCCAGCTGAGACAGGACCAAGCCGAGACAGGAGAGGAAAGAACGATGAGCGATCGGTTCCCGAGCCCGTTCGAGATCGAGACCCCCCCGGGTGCCGAGGGGTGGGAGGAGCTGTACCCCTACTACATGGTCTTCTCGGAGGACCGCCGGGCCTACGAGGACTCCATGTTCTGGTTCCAGGACGGCATCCACTGGCCCGAGGCCATGACGCCGTGGGACGCCACCTTCTTCGAGTACGCCATCGCCGCCCTCTCCCAGTACAACACCCGTCACTACCTGATCCCGCCGGCACTGGGGGTCGACGCCCGCATCCTCAACGGCTACGCCTACCTGTCCCCGGTGGGTGTCGCCGACCCGGCCGAGATCGAGGCCCGGGTGCCCCACTTCCTGGAGCGGGCCGGGTTCTACTTCGGCAACTGGGACCGCCTCTACGGGCAGTGGATGGAGAAGATGAAGGTCCTCATCGACGAGATGGAGTCGGTGACCTTCGAGACCCTTCCCGAGAAGGAGGAGATCGAGGTCGTCACCGAGGGCCACGGCACCGGCTCGGGGCTCACGCTCATCGTCTCCTACCACCGGCTCATCGACCTCGCCCTCAAGCTGTGGCAGTACCACTTCGAGTTCCTCAACCTGGGCTACGCCGCCTACCTCGACTACTTCGGTTTCTGCAAGCAGGCCTTCCCCAACATCCCCGACCTCTCCATCGCCAAGATGGTGGCGGGCGTGGAGGTCGACCTGTTCCGGCCGGACGAGGAGCTGAAGGGCCTGGCCCGGGCGGCGCTGGAGCTGGGCGTGGACAAGGCCTTTGCCTCCACCGACGACGCCGAAGCCGTCTTCACCGAGCTGCGGTCCACCCCCAACGGGCAGCAGTGGCTGGAGCGCTTCGAGGCGGTGAAGCACCCGTGGTTCAACTTCTCCTCGGGCTCGGGCTTCTACCACCACGACCGGATCTGGATCGAGCACCTGTCCATCCCCTTCGGCTTCATCGCCAACTACGTGGCCAAGCTGGCCGCCGGGGAGGACATCGAACGGCCCATCGAGCAGATCCGGGCCGAGCGGGACCGCATCGTGGCCGAGTACACCGAGCTGCTGGGCTCCGACGAGGACCGGGCCGCCTTCGCCGGCAAGCTGGGCCTGGCCCGCACCGTGTTCCCCTACGTCGAGAACCACAACTTCTACGTCGAGCACTGGAGCCACTCGATCTTGTGGCGCAAGATGCGCGACCTGGGCCGGGTGCTCAACAAAGAGGGCTTCCTGGCCGAGGTGGACGACGTCTTCTACCTGAAGCGCAACGAGATTCCCGACGCCATCTACGACTCCTACTCGGCCTGGGCTGTGGGTGTGTCGCCCCGGGGCACCGCCTTCTGGCCCCGGGAGGTGGAGCGGCGCAAGGGGATCCTCACCGCCCTGCGCCAGTGGTCCGCCCCGAAGGCGCTGGGCAACCCGCCCGAGGTGGTGACCGAGCCCTTCACCATCATGCTGTGGGGCATCACCTCGGATTCGGTGAAGGCCTGGCTGGGAGGCGGCTCGGATGCCTCCGGCGGCCTCTCGGGCTTCGCCGCTTCGCCCGGGGTGGCCGAGGGCCCGGCCCGGGTCATCTTCTCCGCCGACCAGATCGGCGAGGTCGAGGCGGGCGAGATCCTGGTGGCCCCGATCACCGCCCCGTCGTGGGCCCCCATCTTCGGCAAGATCGGGGCCACCGTCACCGACATCGGCGGGATGATGAGCCACGCCGCCATCGTGTGCCGGGAGTACGGCCTGCCGGCGGTGACCGGCACCGCCTTCGGCACCCGCCAGATCAAGACCGGCCAGCGGATCCGGGTCGACGGGAGCGCCGGAACCGTCACCCTGCTGGACCAGTAGAAGGAGGTCGCTCTCGATGCTGTCCGCCGAGCAGAACGAGGCCCTCACCCGGATCGGACCGGGGACCCCCATGGGGGACCTGCTGCGCCGCTACTGGTACCCGGTGGCGCTGACCTCGGACCTGGACGACTTCCCGGTCCGCAAGGCCCGGCTCCTGGGTGAGGACTTCGCCGTGTTCAAGACGCCCTCGGGCCGCTACGGCATCCTGGGGGAGCACTGCCCCCACCGCCGGGCGTCCCTCGTCTACGGCATCGTGGAGGAAGACGGGCTGCGCTGCGGCTACCACGGCTGGCTCTTCGACTGCGAGGGCGCCTGCGTGGACCAGCCGGCCGAGCCCGACAAGTCGGTGTTCAAGGACCGGATCGCGGCTCAGGCGGGCAGGGCCCAGGAGCTGGGGGGTCTGGTGTGGGCCTACATCGGGCCCGATCCCGTCCCCCTGTTGCCACGCTACGACGTCTACGTCATGGACGGCCTGCGGGACATCGGCCACGCCACGCTGCCCTGCAGCTGGCTCCAGATCATGGAGAACGCCGTCGACCCCCACCACGTGGAATGGCTCCACGGGCGCTACTTCGCCTTCCTGGCCGCCCAGAAGGGCTTCGAAGCGCCGCCCAGCTTCCAGCGCAAGCACGTCAAGATTGCCTTCGACCCCTTCGAGCACGGGATCATCAAGCGCCGCCTGTACGAGGGCCAGAGCGAGGACGCCGACGACTGGAAGGTAGGCCACCCGCTGGTCTTCCCCTACAAGATGCGTGTGGGGGGCGCCTACATCGAGCAGATGCAGATCAGGGTGCCCGTGGACGACACCACCACCTGGTTCATCCTCTACACCGTCCACTGCCCGCCGGGGGTGGAGATCCCCGCCCAGGCGTCCATCCCCGCCTACGAGATCCCCTTCCTGGACGAGAACGGACGCCACATCACCGACTACGTCGAGGGCCAGGACATCATGGCCTGGGTGACCCAGGGACCGATCACGGACCGGACGGTGGAGCACATCGGCAAGTCCGACATCGGCATCGTCACCATGCGCCGGATGTACCGGGAGCAGATGGCGGCCGTGGCCGAGGGCCGCGACCCGCTGGCCGTCATCCGGGAGCCCCACGAGCGCATCAACCTGCCCTCCGAGAAGGACAAGTTCGGCGCCCGTTGGGAGGACTTCGCCGTCCAGTGGATCAGCCAGGGATTCGCCCGCTACAGCCCGCAGCGGGACGCCCTGCTCAAGCTCCACCTTGACGCCGCCGCGGTGCGGGACAACCAGGGCGTTGGCTGAATCGCGCTGGTTCGCCGAGGACGCCATGGCCCATGCGGTGGATTCGCCGTCGTTCTGCCCTCGGTGCGGGGCCGGGTTGACGGGCGACGGCGGCCTGGTGGTCGAGTACTGGACGGCGCAGGAGCGGGTGTTCCACTGCTGGTGCCGGTCGTGCGGGTGGGCCGGCGACGTGACCTCTGTCGAGCGGATGATCGGCCACGAGGCCGAGTGAGGAGCCAAGAAATGAGGACACAGCGATGCCTCTGATCAACGTGCACCTGGCGGCGGGGCGGACGGACGAGCAGAAGAAGGCGCTCATGGCCGCCCTCACCCGGGCCGCCCAGGACTCCATCGGGGCGCCACTGGCCTCCATCCGGGTGTGGATCACCGAGATGCAGCCCACCGAGTTCATGGCCGGCGGCGAGCTCATGGCCGACCGGCAGGCGAAAGCCACCGCGGGCTCGTGATCCCCCACGTCATCGACGGTGAGGCCCGCAAGTCCTCGGACGGGCGCACGTTCGAGACCGTCGACCCCTGGCGCCAGGCGCCATGGGAGGAGGTGGCCCTGGCCACCAGGGACGACGTCGAGGCCGCGGTGCGGGCCGCCCGGCTGGCCTTCGACGACGGCCCCTGGCCGCGGATGGGCACGGCCGAGCGGGGCCGGATCCTCCACCGCCTGGCCGACCTCATCGAGGGCCACATGGAGGAGCTGGCCGAAGCCGACACCTCGGACATGGGCAAGCCCCTGGCCGACATGCGCGACAAGGACGTGCCCCGGGCAGCCCAGAACTTCCGGTTCTTCGCCGACCACGTCCGCCTGTCCACGGCGGACGTCTATCCCATGGACTCGCCCCACCACGCCTACACCCGCTACGAGCCGGTGGGGGTGGTGGCCGCCATCGCCCCCTGGAACTTCCCCCTCATGCTCGAGACGTGGAAGGTGGCGCCCCCGCTGGCCTGGGGCAACACGGTGGTGCTGAAGCCGGCCGAGGACACGCCGGCGTCGGCCTCGCTGCTGGCCCAGCTGGCCCTGGAGGCGGGGATGCCAACCGGCGTCCTCAACGTGGTCCACGGCTTCGGCCCCGACTCGGCGGGGCAGTGGCTGACCGAGCACCCGGGAGTGGACCGCATCACCTTCACGGGCGAGTCCGCCACCGGGCGGGCCATCGCCCGCGCCGCCGCCACCAACCTCACCCCCGTCAGCTTCGAGCTGGGGGGCAAGGGCGCCAACCTGGTCTTCGCCGACGCCGACCTGGACAAGGCCGTGACCTGGTCCTTGAAGGCCATCTTCACCAACGCCGGGCAGGTGTGCCTGGCCGGAAGCCGCCTCTACGTGGAGCGCCCCGTCTACGACGAGTTCCTCGAGCGCTTCGTGGCCGCCGCCTCAGCCCTGCGCTGCGGCGACCCCCGCGACGCCGCCACCGAGGTCGGTCCGCTGTCGTCGAAGACCCACTATGACAAGGTGGCCGGCTACCTCGACGGCATCGGCGCTGACGGCAGCAGGGCCTTGTGCGGCGGAACGGCGGGCGACGGCACCTGGGTGGTGCGCCCCACCGTGGTGGTCGACGCCCCCGTGGACTCCCGCCTGTGCCGGGAGGAGGTGTTCGGCCCCGTCGTCACCGTGGCTCCCTTCTCCGCCGAGGACGAAGCCGTCGGCCTGGCCAACGACAGCCCGTACGGGCTCAACGCCATGCTCTTCACCGAGAGCGTGCGCCGGGCCCACCGGGTGGCCGCTCGGCTGCGGGCGGGCACGGTGTGGGTCAACTGCTTCTTCGTGCGCGACCTGCGCGCCCCCTTCGGCGGCGTGGGCGACTCGGGCATCGGCCGGGAGGGCGGCGACTTCTCCCGGGAGTTCTGCACCGAGCCCAAAGCCGTCGTCATGGAGCTGTAGGTGGCCCCTTCGGCGTTGCTGCTCGACGTGGGTGGGGTCGTCGTCCGCCACGCCTTCGAGCTCCGGGAACACATCGAGTCGCGGCTGGGCCTGCCGGTGGGGGCGATCGAACGGGGCGGCCCGTTCGGGCCGGGACACGATGCCCGCTGGGACCGGGTGGAGCGCCAGGAGCTGTCCGAGATGGACTACTGGGCGGGGTGGACCGAAGAGATCGGCCGCCTGGTGGGCCGGCCCGATCTCACCGCCCGGGAGCTGTGGCCGATCGCCTACGCCGGCGCCGAGGAAGAGTTCCTCCGCCCCGAGATGGTCGCCCTGGTGGACGAGGCCGCAGCCGCCGGGGTGCGCGCCGCCATGCTCTCCAACGACCTCACCACTTTCCACGGCGCCGGCTGGGTGGACGAGGTTCCGTTCTTCAGGCGGATCGGGGCCTTCTTCGACGCCGCCTCCCTCGGCGCCCGCAAACCCGATCCCCTCGCCTACACGGCGGCCGTGGAGCGGCTCGGCCTCCCCGCCGGCGAAGTGCTCTTCGTCGACGATCTTCCCGAGAACGTGATCGGCGCCAGCAGTGCCGGGCTGCCGGCCGTGCTCTTCGACATCACCGACCCCGCCGGCAGCACCGCCATGGTGCGGGAAGAGCTCGGCCTCTGAGGCCCTGACCGGAACAGGAGGCAGCCATGCCCGGCTACGTGATCATGGACGCCGAGGTCAGCGAGCCGGACGGCTACGAGGAGTTCAAGCGCCTGGCGGCGGCGGCCATCGCCGACCACGGTGGCCGCTACCTGGTGCGGGGTGGCCCCCTGGAGGCCCTGGAAGGGGAGTGGCACCCGCGCCTGGTGCTGCTGGAGTTCGACACGCTGGAAGCGGCGCTGGGCTTCTACCGCTCGGACGCCTACCAGGCGGCCCGGGAGATCCGCCTACGGACCGCCACCGCCCGGGTGGCGGCGGTGGAGGGCACCGGCAACGAGGCCGAGACCGGCGCCCGGGCCGAGCGCCGGCGCATGGAAGCCCTCATCCGCCGGTACTTCGACGCCTGCAACGGCGGCGACGCCGAGGGCATCGCCGCCTGTTTCGTCCCCGACGCCGTCCACTACTTCCCTCCCGGCATGTACGACGGCCCCTTCCGGGGGGCAACCACCATCGGGCAGAAGTGGCGGAAGGCGGTGGAGACCATCGGCTCGTACTGGACCATCGACCGGGTGGTGTGCGATCCGACCTCGCGCCAGGCCGTCATCGAGTGGACCCACTTCAAGACCAAGGACGGCAAGGTCCTGCGCGGCGACGAGTGGTACGTCTTCGATGCCGGCACCGGGCTCATCAGCGAGATCCGGGCCTACTACGCCTCCCCCCAGGACCCGTCCCTCGACCGCCTCGAGCTCGGCGGCTACGACTACGCCGCCCGGGGCTACGCCCTGGAGCCGCTCCCCGGCGAGCGCTGAGGGAGCTCCGAGGCCGCCGGCCTATCCCGGGGGGCGGGCGGTGATGAGCCAGGACCCCGATCGGAACAGCACACCCTCACCGGTGTCATGGTCGACCATGGTGGCGTGGAGGGCGTCGAGAGCCCGGGCACGCTGATCCTCGTCGAGGCCCTGGGTCATGCCACGGACGATGCCTGTGCCCCGGAAGAACCCGAAGGCGTCGTCACCGTCGGCCCCCGCCCAGAAGCCCTCGTCGGCGGCCGTGAGCTCGACCGCCTCGAACCCGGCGGAGGTCAGCACCTTGCCCGTCAGCTCGGCGTCGGCGAGGCCGAAGGGGCCGGGGGTGCCCGGACGCGGGACGGGCAGGTCACGCCCGGCGGCCAGGGCGCCGAAGATGCACTGCAGCCACTCGTTGTCGGCCACCCCCCGCCAGGCGACCATGACCAGCCGCCCTCCCGGGCGGGTGGCGGCGGCCAGGTTGGTGAAGGCGGCGACGGGGTCGCCGAAGAACATCGTGCCGAACCGGCTGAGCACGACGTCATAGGCGGCGGCGTCGAAGGGTTGGGCCTGGGCGTCGGCCTGCTCGAAGATGACGTTGGTCAGGCCTTCGGCGCTCGCCAATCGGCGGGCGACCTCGATCATCCGGGACGAGAGGTCGACACCGCGCGCTGAACCGTCGGGGGCGGCGCGGGCGGCGTCCCGAGTCACCTGGCCGTTGCCACAACCGACGTCGAGGACCCGCTCGGAGGGGCCGACTGCGGCGGCCTCGAGCAGGCGGCGGTGGTAGCCCGCCACCGCCCGGTCGTAACGCTCCCAGTCCCGGGCCCAGTCCTCGCCCTCGTCGCCGTCCCAGGCGGCCGCCTGCTCGATGTTGACCACCTTGCTCAGCATCTCGATCTCCTTGTCCGGCCAATGCTCT
>JBIOYN010000345.1:0-4922 GCA_044870155.1 Acidimicrobiia bacterium
GCACGGCCGAGCTCGGCGCCGACACCGGCCTGGTGCGCACAGTGGCCCGGCTCAAGGCCCGGGGCCGTCCCCAGGACATCCGCCCCACGCTGCTCGTCGCCCTCGGCCCCGTCCTCATCGTGGCCACCCTGCTCGGGATCGCCCTGTGGCTGTGGGCCCCGCAGCTGGCCACCATCTTCGGCAAGGGCCGGGGCAGCGGCCGGATCGCCGACTTCGCCCGCATCTTCGCCTTCTTCCTGCCCCCTTCGGCCGCCACCCTGGTGGCCCTGTCGGGGACCCGGGGCTTCGGCACCATGATCCCGTCGGTGCTGGTCGACAAGATCGGCCGCCCCGCCCTCCAGCCGCTCCTCGCCCTGGTGGTGGTAGCCGGCGGGATGGGGACGACCGCCATCGCCCTGGCCTTCGCCGTGCCCCTGGCCATCGCCTTCGCCGTCGCCCTGGGCTGGCTGCTGGTGCTGCTGCGCAGAGCCGAGCGCCAGGCCGCCCGCAAGGGCGTCGACGATACGCCCCGCCCCACCACGGAGCTGGCCAGCCGCTTCTGGCGCTTCACGGCGCCCCGGGGCTTCGCCGGCATCTTCCAGGTCACCACCCTGTGGCTCAACACCCTGCTGCTGGGCGGGATCGGCTCCACCCGGGACGCCGGGATCTTCAACGCCGCCACCCGCTACATCACCGCCGGCCTGATGGTGGGCGTCGCCATCCAGCAGGTGCTCCAGCCCAAGCTGGCCGAGCTCCTCGCCCTGGGCGACAAGCGCCGGGCCAAGGAGGTGTACCAGGCGTCGACGGCGTGGCTGGTCACCGCCGTGTGGCCCCTGTACCTCAGCTTCGCCCTCTTCTCCCCCGCCCTGCTGCGGGTCTTCGGCGGCGAGTTCAAGGCCGGCGAGAGCGTCCTCGTGGTCCTCGGCCTCACCATGCTGGTGGCCACGGGCGTGGGCACCGTCGACGTGGTCCTGCTCATGGGCGGCCGCAGCTCCTGGAACCTCTACAACACCATCGCCGGCCTCACCGCCCAGGTGGCCCTCAACCTGCTGCTCATCCCGCCGCTGGGCGTGACGGGCGCGGCCCTGGCGTGGGCGGGCAGCATCCTCATCAACAACCTGGCTCCCCTGGTCCAGGTGTGGAAGTTCATGGGCCTGCACCCCTTCGGGCGCGGGTTCCGGCGGGTCGCGCCGGTGGCGCTCGTGTCCTACGGCGGAGTCGGGCTCGCCCTCCGGCTCGTCTTCGGGGCCTCGATCCCCGCCTTCATCGCCTTCGAGATCGTGGGCGGTCTCCTCTACCTGGCGGCGCTCATCCGCTTCCGCCACGAGTTGGAGCTGCCCGTGTTGTGGTCGGAGCTGCGGCGACGCCGGGGGGACCGCCGCACCCGACCCGTCCCCGCCGCCCCCTGATCACAGGACGCGGCGGCGGGGTTCTTCGCTGCCACCGTTCTGGGCACGGAACTTCTCAGCTGTCGAGAAAATCCGTGCCCAGAACCACGGCGCCCTCGCCGAAGCGGGAACGAACCCCTTCGACGGCACGCTGGACACCTTCATCGGTGCCGGCCTCATCGAGCGTCAGCTGACGGCCGGGGGCGACCACCAGGTTCGACACCCCCACGCCCAGGAGCCGCACCCCCAGGTGGAGCTCGGCCCGGGCCAGCAGCTCGACGGCGACCCGGGCGACGTCGGTACCCGCTGAGGTCGGCTCGGGGCCGGTCATCGACCGGGTGATGGTGCGGAAGTCGGGATAGCGGACCTTGATGGTCACCGTCCGGCCCGCCAGTCCGTGTTCCGTCAGCCGGTCGGCCACCTGGCCGGCCAGGCGCCGGGCCTCGGCTCGGAGCACCTCAGGGTCGTAGACATCGCGGGGAAAGGTCTCCTCGGCGCTGATGGACTTCGTCTCCCGGTCGGGCTCCACGGACCGGTCGTCCCGGCCCCAGGCCAGCTCGTGGAGCTGACGGCCCTGGGCCCGTCCCAGGGTATCGACCAGGCTGGCCTCGGGGACGGCGGCCAGGTCGCCGATGGTGGTCACCCCGAAGCGGGCCAGCCGCTGCTCGGTGGCCGGCCCCACGCCCCACAGCGCCCGCAGCGGCAGGGGGTGGAGGAAGGCGAGCTCGGTGCCGCCCTCGATGGCCCGCAGGCCGTCGGGTTTGGCCGCCTCGCTGGCCAGCTTGGCCACCAGCTTGGTGGTGGCCACCCCCACCGACGCCGTGAGGCCGGTTTCGGAGCGCACCCGGGCCCGGATGGCGGCGCCGATCTCGACCCCGGTGCCGAACAGCCGGGCGGACCCGGTCACGTCCAGGAAGGCCTCGTCGAGGGCGATGGGCTCCACCAGCGGGGTGAAGGACTTGAAGATGGCCTGCACCTCGGCGCTCTTGGCGTGGTAGGCGTCGAAGCGGGGCGGGAGGATGACGGCCTGGGGGCACAGGCGCCGGGCCCGGGCCATGGGCATGGCCGAGTGGATGCCGAAGCGGCGGGCCTCGTAGGAGGCGGCCGCCACCACGCCCCGGGGGCCGGTGCCGCCCACCAGGACGGGCTTGCCGGCCAGCGCCGGGTTGTCGAGGACCTCCACCGAGGCGTAGAAGGCGTCGAGGTCCACATGGAGGATGGTCCTGGCCACGCCCTACGGAGTCTTGCGCAGTTTCCCGACCCGGTCCCGGAGGCCCCAGAAGGTGACGAGGGCGAGGGCCTCGACCACGATCCGGCTCGACATCTTGGAGTGGCCGAGCGTGCGGTCCCGGAACTCGATGGGGACCTCGGCCACGGTGCCGCCGTTGCGTTCCACCAGGTAGGCCATCTCCACCTGGAAGCCGTAGCCGTCGGCCTTGACCGACTCCAGGTCGATGGCCTCCAGGGCCCGGCGGTGGTAGCAGCGGAACCCGGAGGTGGAGTCCCGGGGCGAGATGCCGAGCATGCCCTGGGCGTAGAGGTTGCCGATGCGGGAGATGGCCCGGCGATGCCAGGGCCAGTCCGGGATGCGCCCGCCGGGCATGTAGCGGGTGCCGATGGCCAGGTCGGCGCCGCCCGCCACCGCGCCGATGAGGTCGGGCAGGGTGGCGGGGTCGTGGGACAGGTCGGCGTCCATCTCCACCAGTGCTTCGTAGCCCTGGCCGAGACCGGCCCGGAAGCCGTCCCGGTAGGCGCTGCCCAGCCCGCTCTTGGCCGGCCGGCGCAGGACCTCGATCCCGCCCAGCTCGCCGGCCAGGGCCTCGGCCATGTCGGCCGTTCCGTCGGGACTGCCGTCATCGACCACCAGCACGTCGACGTCGCTCACCGCCGCCCGTATCCGGCGCAGCACCTCGGCGATGTTGGCCGCCTCGTTGTAGGTGGGCAGTACCACCAGCGTCTTCATCAGGACTCGAGCCTACTGTCGGTTTCCGGCGGGGCCCCCGGTACGATCGGGTCAGTGCTGGACGAGACCTCCACCCGCCAACGGCCCCCCGTCAGCTTCGCCGCGCTTGTGGCCGCCTTCCTGGCCGTGGTGGTGGGCGGGCTGTCCGGCGCCCTCATCGGCTTCGGCCTCGTCAACATCGACTGCACCGGCGACTGCGGCACGGCCAAGGGCATCGGATCGGTCATCGGCGGGGTGTTCGGCGCCGTGGGCGTGGCCGTGGTCGCCGTCCTCGTCCTGCGGGCCTTCGCCGAATGGCGCGCCGGCGGCGCCCGCCGCTCCTGAATCTCCCGTTGGGCGGGGTCAGCCCGAGAATGACAGCCGGCGGAACCCTTCGGCGTAGCGGGTGCCGATCTCCCGGCCCCCCTCCTCGGCCCGCTCCCGCAGGAACTCCCGGAACCACTCGCCCGTCTCCGTCAGCTGGCTGGCGTGACAGAACAGGGCGTCGATCTTGGTGTCGATCACCTCGGTGATGTCCACCCAGCAGTTGGGCTCGAGCGTGCCCGACAGGTAGACGGCGGCCACCTGGTGCACCCCGAGGCCGTTGCGCAGCTGCTCGGGGAAGTAGTGGGGATTGCCGGCGGCGGGCGCCACGGCGTCGAGCGTGGCCCACCCCGTCACCCGGTGGTCGGCGTGGTTGTAGTAGCGGTCCCCGAAGAAGATGGCGGTGGGATCGGGGCAGACCACCACCTCGGGGCGGAGGCGGCGCACCCGCTCCACCAGCTGGGCCCGCAGCGGGCGGCCGTCCTCCAGCTCGCCGTCGTTGTAGTCGAGGTGGAAATGGTCGGCCAGGCCCAGGACGCGGGCGGCAGCGGCCGTCTCCTGGACCCGGATCTTGGCCAGTTCCTCGGGGTCCTGGTTGGGGTCCGAGGACCCCTTCTCCCCCCGGGTGCACAGCACCACCCACACCGTGGCCCCGGCCCGGGCCCACCGGGCCAGGGTGCCGCCCGCCGAGATCTCAGGGTCGTCGGGGTGACCGTAGACGGCGAGCACGCTGGACGGGGTCTCCGTGACCTGCATGCATTCCAAGCTACCCAGGACCGTCGGGCCCGGCATCGCCCAGCGCCGCCACCAGGCGGTCGAAGGCGCCCGTGAGGTTGAGGGCGGCGGCCAGCTCGACGGCGGCGGGGAGGGCGGTGCCGTCCGGGCGGGTGAGGTCCAGGGCGGGGAGCGGGAGGTCCCGGGGGATGGCCACCACCTGGCGGGCCCGCTCCACGTAGTCGAGGGCGGCGGCCACCCGGGACAGGGGGCCGGCGCCGGGTGCGGTCCGGGCCGACTGCACGATGCCCTCCAGGTCGCCGTGGGCACCGAGGAGGGCGGCGGCCGATTTGGCACCGATGCCCTTCACGCCCGGCAGCCCGTCGGAGGGGTCGCCCCGCAGGACGGCGAAGTCGGCGTAGACCCGGCCCGGAATGTCGAACCGGCGGGTGACCTCGGCCTCGTCCACATGGGCCAGCTCGCTCACGCCCTTGACGGGATAGAGGACGTAGACGTCGGGATCGCACACCAGTTGGAACAGGTCGCGGTCGCCCGAGACGATGGCCACGGGCACG
>JBIOYN010000346.1:0-10073 GCA_044870155.1 Acidimicrobiia bacterium
CGGCATCAGATACAGCTGGTCCCGCTCCACCGGCAAAAAATTGGCCATACCCCGATCATCACCGAAGCCGCGAAACGCGAGCGGGATACTCGGGATTCATGCGACAGCCTCATTGCTCCGGGTCAGCGAGCAGCTGGCGGTTCTCCTGGTCGACGCCCTGCGGGCCGCTCCGGTCGTCCCCACGTACTACAGCCAGGTGGCCGCCCATCTCCTCGAAGCCGACGTCACCCGCTTCGACGGCGAGCACACCGGGGCTCTGAAGCGGGCCTTCGTCCGCCGGGGCATCCTCTCGCTCGATGCCGCCAACACCATCTCCACCGTCCGCCGGCCGGCGGCCGAGTCCCGAACCCTGGCCGCCGTGGCCGGCGGCGGCGAGTCCCGGCTGCAGCTCCTGGCCCTGGCCGGCCACCGTTACGGTCTGGACGAGGACCTCCTGGTCCCGGCCATCGCCGAAACCAAGCGGTTCGCGGTGGCCGGTGCCGCTCCCGACATCGGGTCGGTGGAGCCACCGGCCCACGACCGGGCGGCGGCCGCCTTCGTCGAGGCGCTGTTCCGGCGGGGACGAGTGGACATGAGCTCCATCCGCCCGGCGGACGGGACGCTGCTGGGTGCCCGCCCGTCGACCATGACCCACCACGTCGTGCGCACGGAGGAGGGGCTCGTGCTAAGGCGCCGGCTCTACGACTTCGGTGCCCGGCGGCGGCCCCAACCGCCCGCCGATGATGCCGGGGAGACCACGGACGACGACGCCGAAGCCCGGTTCATCTCCGGGCTCGTGCACCGGGACGAAGCCGTTCCGGTCACCGAGGAAGGCGACCTGCCGCCCGGAGCCACGCACGAGATCGTGGACGAGAGCGGCGACTCCGGCCGGCCCCGCAAGGTCCGGCGGCGGCGGTTCACGATCCGCTAGCTAGGCGCGGACCGCCACCACTTCCAGGTACTCGGCGGGGGCGATGAAGGCGGTCCCGGAACGATTGTGCTTCCGCCACACATCCATGAGGTCGTTCCCCAGGGCCTCCTGGCCGGCGGAGTCGAGCGATGCGAAGGCCGTCTTGGTGGGACCGAACCACGTCTTGAAGTACTCCAGGGCATACTCCACCGAGTGCCAGCGGAACGTGAAGTTCCGCCGCTCCACGGACAGCTTGGCGACGCGTTCGCCGAACAGCTCGGACAGGCGCTCCGGCCGCCCCCAGTCGACGGCGGGCCGCACCCCTGGCGGTGGCGGAACGTGGGCGGCGGTGGCCCGGAACATCTGGCCCGCCATTCCCTCAGGGGTCCAGTTCGCCATCCCGATGCGCCCCCCGGGGCGGCACACCCGGGCCAGTTCCGTGGCGGTGCGCTCCTGGTCGGGAGCGAACATGGCCCCGAAGGTGGACAGGACCACGTCGAAGGAGGCGTCGGGGAAGGGCAGGTCCTGGGCGTCGGCCACCTCTGTGGCCAGCGGCAGGCCCTCGGCCTCGGCCCGGCGGGCGGCGGTCTCGAGCAGGTGGGGGACGAAGTCGCTGGCCGTCACGTCGGCCCAGCGCCGGGCGGCGGCCAGGGCGGCGGTGCCGCTGCCGGCAGCCACGTCGAGCACCCGTTCACCGGGCAGCACGTCCACCGCTTCGCACAGCAGCTCGCCCACGATCACGGCGGTGACCCCGATCCGGGCGAAGTCCCCCTCGGACCAGACGTGCTGCTGGCGGGTGGTGATGGCGGCGTAATCGGTCACGTCAGTCCACTGTAGGCAGCCGGAGGCCCGGATAGGCACCGCCTGACAGCGGGGTGGGGCCGTCGGACCGCAGCCGCCACCAGGCGGCGGCGGCGATCATGGCCCCGTTGTCGGTGCACAACGACGGGCTGGGCAGGAAGGCGCGGCGTCCGTCGGCCTCGGCCTCGTCGAGGAGGCGGGTGCGCAGCCGGGAGTTGGCAGCCACGCCACCGCCGATCACCACTGTCTTGGCCTCGGAGGCGGCGGCCGCCCGCAGGAGCTTGGTGATGCACACCTCCACCACCGCGTCCTGGAAGGCGGCGGCCACGTCGGCCACCTCGCAGTCGGGCTCCCGGCGCAGGTAGGTGGCCACGGCCGTCTTGAGACCGGAGAAGGAGAAGTCGTAGCCCTCGTCGAGCATGGGACGGGGGAAGTTGACCGCCTCCGGGTTGCCCACCGTGGCCACCCGGTCGATGGCCGGCCCTCCCGGATAGCCGAGGCCGAGCAGGCGGGCAACCTTGTCGAAGGCCTCGCCGGCGGCGTCGTCCACGGTCTGGCCCAGCAGGCGGTAGCGGCCGTGGCCCTCCATGACCACGATCATGGTGTGGCCCCCGGAGACGAGGAGGAAGACGAGCGGCGGCTCCAAATCCGGTTCCTCGAGGAAGGCGGCGTAAAGATGGCCCTCGAGGTGGTTCACGCCCACGTAGGGGATGCCGGCGGAGAGGGCGATGGCCTTGGCCGCGCTCACGCCCACGAGCAGGGAACCGGCCAGTCCGGGACCCGCGCAGGCGGCCACCGCCGTGAGGTCTCCGATCTCCGTCCCCGCCTCCACCAGCGCCTCGGCGATGACGGGGTTGACCAGTTCGAGGTGGGCCCGGCTGGCGATCTCGGGGACGACCCCACCGAAGCGGGCGTGGAGGTCGACCTGGCTGGCGACCACGGAGGAGCGGAGGACGGTGCCGTCCTCGACCACGCCGACGGCGGTCTCGTCGCACGACGTCTCGATCCCGAGAATCCTCTCCGTGCCGTTGCTCATCATCGGGGTTGCTCCTCGACCAGGGTGACCCCGGGGATGCCCGCTTCCAGCGACTCCAGCAAAGCGGCGTACTCCGGAGCGGAGACGCCCTCAGCCCACATCACCAGCGCGTCCTCCTTGGTCTCGGAGTAGTAGTTCTTGCGCACGCCGACGGCCCGGAACCCGATGCGGCGGTAGAGCGCCTGGGCCGCCTTGTTGGACAGGCGGACCTCGAGCGTGAGGCTGGTCGCCCCCCGGCGCAACGCCTCCCGGATGAGGGCGAGGAGGAGGCGGGAGCCAATCTTGTGACGATGCCAGGCGGGGTCGACGGCAATAGTGGTGACGTGCCCGTCGTCGAGGGTCATCATCAGCCCGGCGTACCCCACCAGCTGGCGGCCGACGAAGGCCACGTAGTAGGCCCGCGTGGACCGCAAGGCCAGCTCGGAGAGGAACAGGGACATGCTCCAGGGCACGGGGTAGACCCGGCTCTCGATGCGCAACACCGAGCGCAGGTGCCGGCGGCGCATGGCCAGGAGGCGGACCTCGAGTGGCTGTTCCTCTTCCGTCGGGAACGTCGGCTCGGCGGCCATCGACTCGGCCTACCGTCCCAGCCGGGCCCAGTTGAGCTCGGCATCGGACACCCGCAGGTACAGGGGGTGGACCTGGCGGGGAGGGCAGAAGTCCTCCCGGAAGAACTTGGCCCGGGCCAGCTCCACCAGGGCCGAGGGACTCGGGTAGCACAGGCTCTGGGGACCGAACTCCATCCGGTCGAGGTCGTAGAAGCGCTCCCGGTGGCGCAGGGCGCCGTCCCCCAGCAGCAGCACCTCCTCGCCCTTGGCCGAAAGCTCGCCGGCCAGGTCGTCGACGGTGGCGATCTCATAGTCGGAGAGCCGCTGCACGCCGCCGGGCACCTGGCGGTAGGTGGAGTAGAAGACCTCACCCCGGCGGGCGTCGAGAACGGGAACGACGAGCCGGTCGGTGTAGCGCACCTCGAAGGCCAGCAGGTCGAGGCTGGGCACGGCGATGAGGGGGATCCGCAGCGCCTGGGCCATCACCTTGGCGGTGGTGACCCCGACGCGCAGTCCCGTGAACAGCCCGGGCCCGATGCCCACGCCGATGGCGGAGAGCTGGTCGAGGGAAACCTCGAGCTCGTTGCAGAGGTACTGGATGGCGGGAGCGAGATGCTCGGCGTGATGCTGAGGATGGGCGATCTGGATCCGGCCCAGCACCTCGTCGTCGGAACCGAAGGCCACTCCCACCTGGGGGGTGGCGGTGTCGAAGCACAGCAGGAGCATCAGCGGGCCGGCTCGCCCTGGAAGGACGCCATGAGGTCTTCCAGGCGTCGGGCCCGGCTCTGCCACGACTCGCCGTGGACGGCGGTGCGGATCTCGCGCTCGTGCTCGTCGTGACCCGGCATGTCCAGGCGGATCTCGAGCCGGTCGGCGGGCAGGAGGGGGCCGGCGGCGTCGCCCCACTCCACCAGCGTCACCCGGTCGTCGAGGATCTCGTCGAAACCGAGATCGTGGAGCTCCTGGAGCCGCTCCAGGCGGTAGAGGTCGACGTGGGCCAACGGGACGCGGCCCGAGTACTCGCGGACGATGGTGAAGGTCGGGCTCACCACCGGGTCGGTGACCCCGAGACCCCGGGCCACCCCTTGGGCGAACGCCGTCTTCCCCGAGCCCAGGGGTCCGGCCAGGACCACGAGGTCGCCGGGACGGAGGAGCGTCTCGCCCAGCTGGGCCCCCACCTGGCGGGTCTCGTCCACCGACCGGGTGAGGACCCTCATGCCCGGACCCCCCGCAGGGCCCGCTTGACCAGGATGAAGTCGGCCCGCATCTGGGCCAGCGCCTCGCCCCGCTGGCGGAGGACGGCCGACGGATGGAAGGTGGGGATGAGGATGCGGCCATCGCGCCAGGGATGCTCCCGGCCCCGCAGCCGGGTGATGCCCTCCCTGGTGTCGAGGAGGAGACGGGCGGCGAAGTTCCCGAGCGCCACCACCACCTTGGGGTCGATGGCGTCGATCTGGCCCTCGAGGAACGGCCGGCAGGTGGCGATCTCGACGGCCTCGGGGTCGCGGTTGCCGGGTGGGCGGCACTTGAGGACGTTGGCGATGTAGACGTCGGTGCGGGACAACCCGATCTCGTTGATCATCTGGGTGAGGAGCTTGCCGGCACGGCCCACGAAGGGCTCGCCCTGCACGTCCTCGTCGTGGCCCGGCGCCTCACCCACGAACATGAGGTCGGCGGCGGGGTCGCCCACCCCGAATACCACCTGCGTGCGCGTCTCCGACAGAGGGCAAGCGACACAGCCGAGCGCCCGGCGCTCCAGTTCGGCGAGAGGGACGGGCAGCGGGGCCTCCGGGTCGCGTGCGGCATCGATCGGTGGGCGCTCGCCCACCCGCCGGATGCTACCGCTTCACGGCCGCTCGCACGGCCTGCGCCACGGCCTCGGCGGCGGCCTCGCGCAAGCCGTCCGGGTGCCCGTCGACGTCGCCGGTGGCGAGGACGACGGCCAGGTCTCCGTCGTAGCGGGTGTGCGCCGGGCGCAAGGCCCGGGCCAGCCCGTCGTGGGCCGAGACGGCCAGCAGATGGCAGTCGACCTTGGAGAGGCGGGCGTCGGTGGCCACCACCACCAGCGTCGTCTGCTCCAGGGGGGCCAAACCCCCGAACCCGGTGCCGCCGAACCCGGTCCCAGCAGAGCCGGCGGCGGAGCCGGCCAGCACCTCGCCGCCGGCGCCGATCACGTCACCGGCGGCGTTGACCACGGCCAGGGCGCCGACGGTGGCGTCCCCGGCGGGAACGGACGCCGTCCCCAGCCCCCCGGGGGCGGCGTACTGGCGTCCCCGCCACTTGCCCACCGTGGCTCCCCGTCCGGCGCCGACCGGCTCAGAACGGACCGGGGCCCCCCGGCCGGCATCCACGGCGGCGGCGTACCCCTCGTCGGGGCCGGGCGGGACCCCCCAGGGGGGGTTGAAGATGGCGGCGCCGACGACGATGGGCACGGGCCCGGCGGCGGTGGGGAACCCCTGGCCCCGTTCGGCCAGGAAGCGCATCACCCCGTCGGCGGCGGCCAGCCCGAAGGCGGAGCCCCCCGACAGCACAACGGCGTCGACCCGCTCCACCAGCCGGGTGGGCGCGAGGAGCGCCGTCTCCCGGGTGGCGGGAGCGCCGCCCCGGACCTCGCCGGAGCCGACGGTGCCGGCCGGTGCCCATACCACGGTGACGCCGCTGTGCTCCCCGGTCCAGTGGCCGACCCGGACGCCGGCCACGTCGGTGAGAGCGCCTGAGTCATCCATGACGTCGCCCTGCCGTCGGCTGAAGGGTCGTGCGCGCCGTCAACCCCGGTAGCGGCGGGGAACCCGGGGCCCGATGGAGCAGCACACCTCGTAGGGGATGGTGCCCAGGAGCTGCGCCCACTCGGAGGCGGTGATCTCCTCGTCGCCCTGGCGACCGACGAGCACCACCTCGGCGCCGGGCTCGCAGCTGTCCGACCCCAGGTCGACCATGAGCTGGTCCATGGTGACGACGCCGGCGATGGGCCGGCGCCGGCCTCCGATCAGGACGTGGGCGCCCGCCTCGCCCAGGCCCCGGGCCACGCCGTCGGCGTAGCCGAGGGGCACCACGGCCACCGTGGCGTCGGACTCCAGGCGGTAGCGCAGGCCGTAGGAGATCCGCTCGCCGGCAGCCAGGCGCCGGACGGACGCCACCTTGGCCCGCAGGGACAGCGCCGGGCGCAGGTCGGCGGCGTCACCCAGTGCCGGCGCCGGCGGGATCCCGTAGAGCGCGATGCCGCAGCGCACCAGGGCGAACCGGGCCCGGACACCGGAGAGCAGCCCGGCGGAGTTGGCGGCGTGCACCAGGGGCGGGCGGATCCGGGCTCGAGCCAGCTCGCTCCGCACCGCCTCGAACCGCTCCAGCTGGGCCGCCGTGAACTCCCCTTCGTCGGGGTCGTCGGCCGCCGCCAGGTGGGTGAGGAGGCCCTCGAGCGCCAGCTCCTGGTGGCGGCGGACGGCCCGGGCCAGGTCGCCGGCCTCACCGGGCTCGCACCCCACCCGGTGCATGCCGGTGTCCACCTTGAGGTGCACGGCCAGGGGTTCGACGCGGCCGGTGTCGGCGGCTGTCTTGGCCAGGGCGTCGATGAAGCGGCGGGTGTAGACGACGGGGGTGAGCTCGGCGCGCACGACGACGTCGGCGGCGTCGGCGGGCGGTTCGGACAGGAGCAGGATCGGTGCCTCGATCCCGGCTTCCCGCAGCTCGATGCCCTCTTCCACCAGGGCGACCCCGAGCCACGTGGCCCCGGACTCCAGCGCCGCCAGGGCGACGGCCACGGCGCCATGGCCGTAGCCGTCCGCCTTGACCACGGCCATGAGGCGGGCGGGCGCGGCCCGCTCCACCAGCACGGCGGTGTTGTGGCGGATGGCGTCGAGGTCGACCTCGGCCCACGCCGGCCGGTAGTGGGGGCCGGTGGTCTCGTTGGTCAGGACTGGGGCCATATGGTGCTCATCCCTCCGTTCGGAGCTCCTCCGCCTCCCGGCTGGTCGAGCCGAGGACCCGGGGCAGCGCCTTGATCAGGTCGCCGGCCACGAGCCCGGCATGTCCAGCGACGTCGGCCGCCCGGCCGTGGAGGTGAGCGGCGGCGGTGCCTGCTTCGAAGGGTGCCATACCCCGAGCCAGCAGTGCCGCCACCATGCCGGAGAGCACATCTCCCGTTCCCGCCGTCGCCAGCCAGGGTCCGCCGGTGAGGTTGATGGTGCTTTGTCCGTTTGGTGCCGACACCACGGTGCGCGAGCCCTTGAGCAGGACGAAGGAGCCCGCCTTCCGAGCCAGGCGCCGGGCTGCTTCCAGCCGGTCGTCGCCCACCGCCTCGCCGGCCAGGCGCTCGTACTCGCCGGCGTGGGGGGTGAGCACGCTCGGGGCACTGCGGGCCAGGAGCGGGTCAAGGTCACCGTCGAGCGCGTTCAGCCCGTCGGCGTCGAGCACGAGGGGCACCGGTGCCTCCGCCACCAGACGCCGGACGGCCGCCGCCGTCGGCTTCTTCAGGCCCAGCCCGGGCCCGACCACGAGGGCGCCGAAGCGGTCCAGCCCGTCGAGCACCTCCTTGGAAGCGGTCTCGTCCAGAACGCCGCCCGGGGTGGCGGGGAGCGACCGGGTGATCACCTCAGTGCCCGAGGCGCGCACGGCGGCCTTGCCGGGAAGACCGGCGACGACCAGGCCGGCGCCGGCCCGCAGCGCGGCCCGGGCGCTCAGCATGGGGGCGCCGGTCATGCCCTCGGACCCGCCGACCACGAACACGGCACCCACCGACCACTTGTGGCTCTCGGCGGGCCGGGGCGGCAGCCAGGCAGCGACGTCGTCGTCGCCCGCCACCCAGATCGACGGATCGGGCGGGCGGATACCGATGTCCGCCACCTCCACGCCGCCGGCGAACTCGGCACCGGGGTGGAGCAGCAGTCCGGGCTTGAGGGCGGCCAGACACAGCGTGGCCGTGGCCGCCACCGCCGGCCCCGCCACCGCCCCCGTGCTCCCGTCCACGCCCGAGGGGATGTCGACGGACAGCACCGGCAGCAGGGCCCGGTCGAGGGCCGTGGCCACGGAGGCGGCCTCGCCCACCAGCGGTCCTCGAAAACCGGTCCCGAACATGGCGTCGATGGCCAGATCGGCCCGTCCCAGCGACCGGCTCAGCCGGTCGGGATCGATGCCCTCCGCCAACCGGAGCACGTCGACCCTGGCCCCCCAGCCGTCGAGCAGCCGGGCGGCGACCAGTCCGTCGGCGCCGTTGTTGCCCTTACCGGCCACGACCACCACCCGCCGCCCGTACGTCCCCCCCAACAGCCGTCGGGCGGCTCGGGCCACGGCCGCTCCCGCCCGTTCGATAAGTACCGTTTCGCCGACGCCGGCGGCGATGGTGAGGGCGTCGGCGGCGGCCATCTCGGCAGGAGTCAGGACCGGGCGCATCTAACTCCATGGTAGGCCTGGAAATATCACCCTCCGTGGACCGGGGCTCCACTCCATGAGACCCTGGAGGCGGTAGGGTCGTTTGTGCCCCCTGACGTCAGCTGGAGGTTATTGAGCGTGGGGAGCCGGAGCCCGCGAGGGCTGGGAGTGCTGGCGCGCCTGATGGTGGCCGCGCTGGCTCTTTCTGCCTGCGGCCTGGACTTCCAGTGGGTTCGGACCATGGGCAAGTCGCCCGAGCTGGTCACCACCACGACCACGACCACCACCACGGCGCCGCCCACCACGACGACCACCGCTCCGGCGCCGCCGCCGCCACCGCCCCGGCCCACGCCGCCACCCACCGCGGCCAAGCCCCCGCCTCCGCCCCCGCCACCTCCGCCTCCACCCACGCCGGTGCAGGTGCCGGGCGACTCGCCCCTGACCGGCATCGGTGGGTCCACGGTCGGGCGCGAGGGCCAGCCCGCCCTGGTGGTGAAGATCGACAACGCCGCCGCCGCCCGACCCCAGGCGGGCATCAATGAAGCCGACATCGTCTTCGAAGAGCAGGTGGAGGGCGGCATCACCCGCTTCGCCGCCATCTTCCACTCCCGCCAGGCCGAGCCGGTGGGGCCGGTCCGCTCCGCCCGGTCCACCGACGTCGGAGTGGTCAGTCCGCTCAACTACCCGCTGTTCGCCTACTCCGGCGCCAACGACGTGTTCAAGCAGTACGTACGTGAGGCTCCCCTCGTCGACGTCGGGGTGGAGAACCAGCCCTCGAAGTACTACCGGGAGGGCAGTCGAAGGGCACCCAACAACCTGTTCTCCTCCACCTCGGGGCTGTTCTCGCTGGCCCGGCCGGACGCGCCGGGTGTTCCGGCCCTGTTCGCCTACCGGACCGCGGGCGAGCGGGCCACGGGGCAGAACAAGGTTGCCGTCGCCCGGGCCGCCGTCGAGTGGACCCGCAACGGCCGGCCCATCACCACCGTCAGCTACGACTGGGATCCGGGCAACAACTCCTGGGTCCGCATCCAGAACAACGTGCTGCACACCGATGCCGCCGGCCGCAAGGTGGCGCCCACCAACGTGGTCTTCCAGTTCGTCACGTACCACAACACCGGGCTGGTCGACAGTTCGGGCACCGAGGTGCCCGAGGCGGACGTGGTGGGCGAGGGGGACGCCTGGATCCTCACCGGCGGCTACCTGATCCCGGCCCGGTGGAAGAAGGGCTCCAAGATGGAGATCACCAAGTTCACCGACGCTGCCGGCCAAGAGGTCCTGCTGCACCCGGGCAGCACCTGGATCGAGCTGATCCCCCCTGGTCAGGCCAACTACCTGGAGCGGCCCGCCGACCCCGAGCCGGAAACGCCGCCGCCGGCCGAGACGCCGCCGACGACCACCCCGCCCGAGCAGACGCCGCCGTCGACCGAGCCGCCCG
>JBIOYN010000347.1:0-3516 GCA_044870155.1 Acidimicrobiia bacterium
TACACCGACTACTCGGCCCGGCGGATGTCCACCCGGCTGCGGCCCGCCGGCGGGGGGCCCACGCGTCTCCTCCACACCCTGAACGGCACCGCCTGCGCCGTCGGCCGCACGCTCCTGTTCCTCTTCGAGCACTACCAGGACTCAGACGGGGGGCTGGCCGTCCCCGATGTCCTCCGGCCCTTCACCGGTTTCGACCGCATCCCAGGACCCACAAACGCAACATAGGTGTACAACTTCCTCAATTGTTGCGGTAGGATCGTGGGCTGTGAAAGTGAACATGAAACAAGGGCTCATCTACCTGGCGCTCGCCTTCGTCATCATGAGCATCTGGAACGACCCCAACCATTCGTCGGACTCGATGGGATCGTTCCTCGGCGACACCAGCCACTTCTTCGCCCAGGCCCTCGACAAGGGCGCCGAGTTCTTCGGGGACCTGGTCAACTGACCCTGGCCCCCGGGCGCCGGACGTAAGTCGATGATCCTGCGCCGTCTGCGCCGGGCCCTCCTGCCCACGCCCGACGACATCCTCGAGGGCTACCTCATCGGCGACGAGCAGCTGATCCTCGTCGACGAACCCTCGACCGGCGCCTTCCTGGTGGACGCCGCCCACCAGATCATCCTCATGGTGGCCGTCGCCCTCCTCACCGGCTTCGTGGCCGGTCGCAGCGGCGCCAACCTGGTCTCCATGATCGGCTTCCTGGCCGTCGACGTCATGGCCATCATGCTCGTGGTCCGCCGGGCCCAGGCCTGGTACACCCGCTACGCGTTGACGGACTTCCGGGTCATCCGCTCCTGGGGGATCCTGTGCCGGCGCATGGCGTGGATCCCGTGGTCCAAGGTGACCGACGTGTCCCTGCACCAGAGCATGGCCGGGCGGATCCTGGGCTACGCCACCGTGCGGATCGAGTCGGCCAACGAGGCGTCGGGCTTCAAGCAGATCACCGACCTGCGCGACCCCCACCGCTTCCACCGGTTCATCGCCGAGATCGTCGAGGCCAAGCAGGGCAAGACCTACCCCCGCTGGATGGCCCGGACGGCGGGCGCCCCCTCCCTCGACCGCTGAGGGCGGTCCTCTCCCGAACCGGCGCCCCTTACGGGCACCTGTCGCCCGCCAGGAGCGCAGGAACTGCTGACGGCCGGACTCCCGCCCAACCGGCGTTCCTCACTCGCGCATACGGCAAGTCAGGAGCGCCGGTTCGTGCGACGGCTCAAGTCGTGTCCGGTTTGTGCCGATTCGTCCCCCGAGTCCACGACCCGGGAGGACGCCATGACCCTCGCCCTGCTCCTCGTCGCCCTCGTGATCCTCGTCCCCGCCGGCGCCCGCCTCGGTGGCCGGGGCGATGCCGGCACCGTGGCCGCCGCCCTCCTCACCGCCGTTCTCGCCGTGGGCGCCGCCAGCACGCTCGTCTGACCTGCGGCGACGCCGCTACCCTCCACCGTCGGAGGGGTGCCAGAGCGGCCGAATGGGGCAGTCTTGAAAACTGCTGGGTGCAAGCCCCCCGGGTTCGAATCCCGGTCCCTCCGCTTTGTGCGTCTGGGGCTGACAGCACGTGTTCTGGGTCCGGAGGGCGGCCACCGGCGCCGGAGAGGTCAGAGGCCATTCGCCATTGGTCATCCAAGCAACAACGCACGTCTTTGGCGTGTACGCCTCTCCGGGGGACGAACCGGTCGAAATCGTTCGACCGGGTGTCTCTACTGCGCCTTCAGCTCGGCGTTGGTCTTCACCCGGGTCTGCCCGGCCGCCAGAGTGATCCGCTCGGCCCTGGCGAAGGTCTTCGCGTCTTTCCAGTACTCGGCCCGGTGGGGGTTGCCGGGACCGGGAGCGAAGTAGACGACGTACGTGCCGGGAGCGAGCCCTCCGACCACCCAACTGCCGTCAGCCGCCACGCCCGCCTGCCCCACGACCCCACCGGCGGCGTCGAGGACCTGGACGGTGACCTCCCCCACGGCTCGGAAGTGGTTGCTGGTGACCTTCCCGCTGATCTGGGCGGCGAGAATCATGGCGGCGTCCAGCGTGACGACTTCGCCGGGCCCCACGGTGGTGGTCAGCGTCAGGGGCAAATACATCGGATCCGGTGAGGCGAAGGTCACCGTGTAGGTGCCGGTCGACAGGGTCGGGAGGGTGTACGTCCCGTCGAAGGCGGTGATCGCTGCCCTCTGTCCGGCGTTGACCAGGACTCCGGCCAGCGGCTCCCCACCCGCCCCCGTGACCCGGCCCGTGATTCTCCCCGCCCAGGCCAGCTCGGCGTCGATGCCGGTGCGACGGTCCCCCTGGGAGAGCGAGACGGTGGCAGCGGAATCCCCATCGGCGGCGTCTTCGTAGAACTCTCCCAGATAGTTGCTCCATGCCGGCGTGCTGAACTCGACCTTGTAGTCACCGGGCAGGAGATCCGGCACGGTGTAGGAGCCATCCGCCGCCGTGCGGGCCGTCCCGAACGACGGACCGTAGACGCTGACACTGATGTCCGGCAGCGGCGCGCCATCCGGTCCGGTCACGATCCCGGAGAGGCTGGCCCGCTTCGTGAGGCTGGCGTCGACCCCGAACCGTCGCTCCCGAGCCGCCAGGATTACGGGCGTTGCCGTGGCCGGGTCGGGCTGGTCGAGGTACCACTCGGCGACGTACCCGGAAGGGGTCCAGCCGGGGTTGAACCCGACCTTGTACTCGCCGGCGGGCAGGTCGTAGAAGGTGTACGTGCCGTCCGCGCCGGTGGCTGTCGACCGGAAGGGGTACGGCTGGAGGTTGACGGCCACACCGGCCAGTGACTCGCCGTGGAGCCCGGTCACCCTCCCGGAGATGGTGGCGCCCCGGCTGAGGAGGGCGTCGATGGTTCGGTCCTCGCCGAGCCCGAGCGCGACGGGGTCGGCACTGTCCGGATCCACCTTGCCGGCGTGATACTCGGGGAGGTACGGGGCTGCCGGGGAGAAGGACAGCTGATACTCCCCGGCCGTCAGTCCGGTGATGAGGTAGGAGCCGTCTGCGTTGGTGGTCGCCTGGCGGCTGACGGGGCCGGCAGCGGAGACGGTGACACCGGCCAGGGCCCCACCGGGCCGGCCGGAGCCGTCCGTGCCGGTGACCCTCCCGGAGATGGTGGCGCCCCGGGTGAGGCTGGCGTCGATGCCTTCGAGCTGCTGCCCGCTACCCAGCGCCACCGGATCGGCCGACAGGAAGTCCTTGTCCTGGTGGAACTCCTGGAGATACGGGGATTCGGGTGGCGGGATGAATCCCACGATGTAGGAGCCCGCCGGCAGGCGCCAGATGGTGTAGGTGCCGTCGGCCGCCGTGGTCGCCGTTCCCACGTTGGGCCCGTCCATGGCCGCGACCAGGACCTCGGGGATCGGGTCGCCGTCCCCGTTTGTCACCCGCCCGCTGATCGACCCGCCGAGGGGGTCCGGCCTCAGGGCCACGTCGACCGTCCGCGCCTCGCCGCGGTGGATGACGACGGGATCGGCAGCCTCGGGATCGGTCTTGCCCGAGTAGAACTCGGGGAGATAAGGGGTCGTTCCGGTGGGGCCGAA
>JBIOYN010000348.1:0-6717 GCA_044870155.1 Acidimicrobiia bacterium
CGTCACCCGTCCCGAGTTCCGGGACGTGCACCCGTCGTGGGACCCCGAAGGGCGGTTCCTCTACTTCTTGTCCTACCGGACGTTCGATCCCGTCTACGACGCCCTCTACTTCGATCTCGGCTTCCCCAAGGCCGTCCGGCCCTACCTGGTCACCCTGACCGCCACCGAGCCATCCCCCTTCGTCCCCCGGCCCCGGGGCTTCGGGCCCCGGTCCGGTGACGACCGGGCCGAGAAGAAGAACGGCAAGGACGAGAACAACGAGAAGAACACGCCCGACAAGAACGACGGCAAGAACGACGGGGAGGACGGCGGCAAGGACAAGCAGCACGGCGCCGACCCCCCGATCCGCATCGAGCTCGCCGGCATCAGCGAGCGGGTGGTGGCCGTCCCCGTGCCCGAGGGCCGGTACTCGCAGGTGGTGGGGATCAAGGGCAAGATCCTGCTCACGTCGTGGCCGGTGCAGGGCAGCCTGGGCCGCGACCCCTTCGGCAACTCGCCCGCCGGTCCCCGCGGCTCGCTCGAGGTCTACGACCTCGCCGAGCAGCGCCATGACACCCTGGCCGGAGGGATCTCGCACTTCGAGGTATCGCGCGACGGGCACACCCTGGCCTACAAGTCGGGCCGGCGGCTCCGGGTGGTGAAGGCGGGCGAGAAGCCGGCCGACGGCGAGGGCGACGGGCCGGGGCGGCGCTCGGGCTGGCTCGATCTCGACCGGGTGCGGGTGTCGGTCGACCCCGGTCTGGAGTGGGCCCAGATGTTCAAGGAGGCGTGGCGCCTGCAGCGAGACCACTTCTGGGTGGAGGACATGTCCGGCGTCGACTGGTGGGCGGTGCTCGACCGCTACGTGCCCCTCATCGGAAAGGTGGCCACCCGGCTGGAGTTCTCCGACCTCATGTGGGAGATGCAGGGCGAGCTGGGGACGTCCCACGCCTACGAGCTGGGAGGCGACTACCGGCCCGCCCCCGCCTACGCCCTCGGCCATCTGGGTGCCGACCTGGTCTGGGACGGGGACGCGGGTGCCTGGCGCTTCACCCACGTGGTGGCGGGCGATCCCTGGGACGCCGAGGCTGACTCGCCACTGCGCGACCCGGGGGTGAACGTCCAGCCCGGCCATCGCCTCCTGGCCGTGAACGGCCGGGCCGCCGACGCCAACTGCACCCCGGCCGAGCTGCTGGTCAACCAGGCCGGATTGGCGGTGGAGCTGACGGTGGCGGATGCCGGCGGCGAGAACCGGCGGACGGTGGTGGTCAGCACCCTGCGGGATGAGCGCCCGGCCCGGTACCGCGAGTGGGTGGAGACCAACCGGGCCCGCGTCCACGAAGCCAGCGGCGGGCGGGTGGGATACGTCCATGTGCCCGACATGGGCCCGCGGGGCTACGCCGAGTTCCACCGCTCCTACCTGGCCGAGGTGGAGCACGACGCCCTCATCGTGGACGTCCGCTTCAACGGCGGCGGCCACGTCTCCCAGCTCGTGCTGGAGAAGCTGGCCCGCCGGCGCATCGGCTTCGACATCAGCCGGTGGGGTACCCCCGAGCCCTACCCGGCGGACTCACCCGCCGGCCCGCTGGTGGCCCTCACCAACGAGCATGCCGGCTCCGACGGCGACATCTTCACCCACTGCTTCAAGCTGCTCGGCCTCGGGCCCGTGGTGGGCAAGCGGACGTGGGGCGGCGTCATCGGCATCTCGCCCCGGCACATGCTGGTCGACGGCAGCCTGACCACCCAGCCGGAATACGCCTTCTGGTTCTCGGACGTGGGCTGGAGCGTGGAGAACTACGGCACCGATCCCGACGTCGAGATCGACATCCGCCCCCAGGACCACGTGGCCGGGCGCGATCCGCAGCTCGACAAGGCGCTCGCCCTGGCCCGGGCCGCCCTCCGCAAGCACCGGCCGCTGACGGCCGACGTGGCCCGCCGACCTCGTCTGGAATTGCCCGTTTTGCCCCCACGCAATTGATCGGGACGGGCCTATAGCCCGAAATCCCAGGCGATTGGGACGAGAAGGAATTACCTACCGCTAGCCCGAAAACTTCTGTCCTGAAAGCACGCTATTGGCGGTAATCAGGGCTTGAAGGGTAAAGGTGCCATGCGAGTTGGGGTCAGGGTCCTTGGTGGCGTGCGCCTGCGATGGGCGCTCATCGTGGCGCTGTTGATGGCGCCGATGTGGGTCCTCCGGGCGGCGCCGGTGCAGGCCTTCGGGGCCACCCTGCCGACCGGGTTCATCGACGAGCTCGTAGCCCAGGTCAGCCAACCCACAGGGCTCACGTTCACCCCCGACGGGCGGATGATCGTCATCGGCAAGCTCGGCCAGGTGTGGGTGTACAAGGACGACGTCTTCCTGGGGGAAGCCATCGACCTGTCCCCCCAGATTTGCTCCGAGTGGGAGCGGGGCCTGGTCGGAGTCACCCTCGACCCTGATTTCGGGGTGGGTGCGAACCGGACAATCTATCTTTTCTACACCCATAACAAGAAGGGTGTATGCCCGCTCTACAATGACCCGAATCGGGCCCCCATTTCGGACTTTCCGGAAAACCGGGTCTCAAGGTTCAGGCTGGAGGACAACAACACGATCAGTCTTGCCAGCGAGGAAGTGATCCTCGACCACGTCCCGTCGATGGGGATCCACAACTCCGGTCACCTGGCCTTCGGGCCGGTCGACAAGCTGCTCTACGTCGCCGTGGGTGACGGCGGCTGCACCTATCCCGACATGCTCAAGTGCCAGTCGGGCAACACCAACGCCCGACGCGGCGACCTCCTCTTCGGGAAGATCCTGCGCCTCAACAAGGACGGGAGCATCCCGGCCTCCAACCCCTACGCCAACGACCCCGGCGTCCGCCGCTGCGGCGACCCCGCCGGTGTGCCCCCGGGCACCGGCCGGTGCGGTGAGACCTTCGCCAATGGGTTGCGGAATCCGTTCCGCTTCGCCTTCAAGCCCGGGACCCAGGATCTCTACATCAACGACGTGGGCAACAACGCCTGGGAAGAGATCGACCTCAACAAGGCCGGGGTCAAGGGCGCCGACTACGGGTGGAACATCCGCGAGGGGCACTGCGTGATGGGGTCCAAGAGTGACTGCCAGACGGCCGACGGGTCCGTGGTCAACGGCCTGACCAACCCCATCTTCGACTACCACCACGACACCGGATGCTCTTCCATCGTGGGTGGGGCCTTCGTGCCCGATGGGGTGTGGGGGGCGCCCTACTCCGGTTCCTACATGTTCGCCGACTTCGTGTGCGGCAAGATCCTGCGCCTGGCGCCCAAGTCGGGTGGCGGCTTCCAGATGATCCCCTTCGTCGAGGGACTCGGGTCCTCGAGCGCCGTCCACATCGAGTTCGGTCCCTACCAGGGCACCCAGGCGCTCTACTACACCACCTTCGAGGAGAACGACGGGGTCCACCGCATCAGCAAGGCCAACCCCAACGACCTCCCGCCCACGGCGTCGTTCACGGCCTCGCCGGCGCTGACCAGCATGCCCCCGGCCACCGTCAGCTTCAACGGCTCCGGTTCCACCGACCCGGACAACGACCCCCTCGAATACCGCTGGGACTTCGGCGACGGCACCAGTGGCATCACCACCGTGCCCACCACCACGCACACCTACAGCCAGAAGGGTGCCTTCAACGCCACCCTGCGGGTGAAGGACGATGCCCGCCTGTCGGCACCCTTCTCCCAGTTGATCGAGGTCGGTTCTCCACCGACACCGTCCATCGTCAGCCCGTCGACGTCAGCCAAGTTCAAGATCAACGACAAGGTGACGCTGACCGGGGCGGCGACCGACCCTGACGGCTCGCTGTCCGACGCCAATTTCTCGTGGACGGTCATCCGCCACCACAACGACACCCACACCCACCCGTTCCTGGGGCCGATCACGGGGAAGACGATCTCGTTCTTCTATCCCGAGCCCGAGGATCTCGACGCCGCCCGCCTGAGCCGGCTGGAGGCCTTCCTCACCGTCACCGACTCGAACGGCATCAGCCGGACGGTGGCCCAGGACCTGAACCCCGTGAAGGTCATGCTCACAGTCAACGACAACCGGAGTGAGGCGCTGCGGGTCTTCGCCGACACCATGATGTTCCAGGGCTCGGGCACCTTCGCCTCGTGGCCCGGATACCGGTTCCAGCTCTTCACTCCCAGCCCGCAGCAGTTCTCGGACTACTGGTACCAGTTCAAATCGTGGTCGGACGGCGGCCCGCAGACGCACGACGTCATCACCCCGTCGGCCAACACCACCTATACCGCCAACTTCGACAAGTTCGCCGGCACCGCGCCCACCGCGCCGCCACCGCCCCCGCCGCCCCCGGCGCCCACCGGCGTCATGGGCATCGCCCGGACGGCCAGCGGCTTCGGGTACTGGCTGACCTCGGAGAAGGGCAAGGTCCAGGCCTTCGGGAACGCTTCCCACTTCGGCGATACCAGCACCCTGACCCTGAACAAGCCCGTCGTGGGCATGGCTGCCACCCCGAGCGGGCACGGCTACTGGCTGGTGGCCACCGACGGCGGCGTGTTCTCCTTCGGCGACGCCCAGTTCTGGGGCTCCACCGGGGGCATGGCCCTGAACCAGCCGGTGGTGGGCATCGCCTCCACGCCGACCGGCAAGGGTTACTGGCTGGTGGCCACCGACGGCGGGGTGTTCACCTTCGGTGACGCCCAGTTCTGGGGATCGACCGGCGCCATGACACTCAACAAGCCGGTGGTGGGCATGGACCGGACGCCGACCGGCAACGGCTACTGGTTGGTGGCCGCCGACGGTGGGATCTTCACCTTCGGCGACGCCCCCTACAAGGGGTCCACCGGTGCCCAGATCCTCAACAAGCCCATCGTGAACATGGAGTCCACCGGGAGTGGCCAGGGCTACTGGCTGATGGGCAGCGACGGTGGGATCTTCACCTTCGGGGACGCGCCGTTCCTGGGCTCCACGGGAGGGTTCCCGCCGGCGGCCTCGGGGTCGGGCATGGCCGCCACCCCCGACGGCGCGGGGTACTGGCTCGCCTTCCGCGACGGCACGGTGGCCAACTTCGGCACCGCCCCGCACTTCTAGTAGGCGGCCGAAAACGGCCTCAAGCCGGACGAACCGGACGCCGATACCAGGGCCAGTCCCTGGTATCGGCGTTCCAGGGCGTGTCACCCGGGGCGGAACCACGGGTCGGGAGGGTGCAGTGGAGGCAATGCCGTCGTATGAGCGTGAGAGCCGTTGGGCCATCGTCGCCCTGCTCCTGCTCGTCGTCCTCATGGGCGCCGGTGCCTTCGCCTTCGTGCTCTCCGGGTACAGCCTGATCTGACCGTCGCCGGGCCGGGACCTAGTCTCCCCGCCCGTGAACGTCGCCCGGGCCGCCAAGCTCGTGGCCGCCGGCGGAGTGGTGGCCGGAGCGGCAGCCGCGGCGGTGGTGGCAGCCAATCCCGTCCTGCGCGACGAGGCCCGCCGCCTGTCCCGGCTGGCCCGCCCCCTGGGGGTCCGCCAGCCCGGGGCGCCCATCCCGCCGGCGCTGCCCGCGGGCCGTGTGGTCGAGCTCCCCGGCCGGGGCGAGGTGTTCGTGCGCGACACCGGCGCGCCGCCCGGCGGTGGGGACGGCGTCGTCCTGCTCCTGCACGGCTGGACGGTCTCGGCCGACCTCAACTGGTTCACCACCTTCGACGAGCTCTCGTCCACCTACCGGGTGGTGGCGCTCGACCACCGGGGCCACGGGCGGGGCCTGCGCTCGGAGCAGGCCTTCTCCCTCGAGGACTGCGCCGATGACGCCGCCGCGCTGCTCCGGCGTCTCGGGGTGGAGGGGGCGGTGGTGGTGGGATTCTCCATGGGTGGTGCCATCGCCATGCTGCTGTGGCACCGCCACCGGACGCTGGTGTCGGGCATCGTGTTCTCCGGCACGGCCCTGGAATGGCATGAGAGCCTGAAGGACCGCCTGGTGTGGCGGGGGATGAGCGTCTTCGAGGTGGCGCTGCGCAACGGCACCGGTGACGGGTTCGTGGAGCGGGTCCTGCGGGAGACGATCGAGGACTGCCCCGCGCTCGAGCCCTACCGGGCCTGGGTCACGGGTGAGATCCACCGGGGCTACCCGCCCGACATGGCGGGGGCGGGCCGGGCCCTCTCCACCTACGACGGGCGCTCCCTGGCCGCCGGCATGGACGTCCCCTGCGCCGTCGTGCTCACCACCCGGGACCGCCTCGTCCCACCGGCCAAGCAGCGGACCCTGGCCCGCGCCACCCGGGCCCGGATCTTCTCCGTCGACGGCGACCACATGGCCCCCTTCAACCGGGGGCCTGTTTTCGCCGCCGCCGTCCGGGCGGCGGCGGATCACGTGTCGGGCTCCTAGCCCTCCCTGGCGGCCGCGGCCTCGGCCACGATCTTGTCGGCCAGCTGGGGCGGGGCGGGGTCGTAGTGGGAATGCGTGGCCACGAAGCGGCCGCGGCCCCCGGTGAGGGAGCGGAGGTCGATGGCGTAGCGCAGCACCTCGGAGGTGGGCACCAGGGCGGTGATCTCCTGCTCGCCGTTGCCCAGGGCGGCGGTGCCCTGGATCCGGCCCCGCTTGGAGTTGAGATCGCCCATGACGTCGCCCTGGTAAGCCTCGGGCACGACGATCACAAGCTCCGAGATGGGCTCGAGGAGGATGGGGCGGGCCTTCTGCGCCGCTTCCTTGAACCCGAGTGAACCCGCCATCTTGAAGCTCATCTCCGACGAGTCGACGGGGTGGTACTTCCCGTCGTAGCAGGTGACCTTCA
>JBIOYN010000349.1:0-9200 GCA_044870155.1 Acidimicrobiia bacterium
GTTCCACCGGACTTCCCCGTGGTTGCCTTCTAGCGTTCCCTTGACCCTGTCGGGGACCAGATCAGAAGAACGTGCGGGCGGTGGGCCTCGAACCCACACGGGCTTGCGCCCAGCGCTTTTTAAGAGCGCCTCCTCTGCCAGTTGGGATACGCCCGCGGGATTCCTATGATCGCGCGACCTTTCGGCGAGGAGGAGGCCATGGCGGACACCTCACTGCAGCTCCTGGAGGCGATGGAGACTTTCCAGGAGGTGGCCGACAGCCTGACGCCCGAGGCCGCCCTGGAGGAGTTGGACGAGTCGTCGCTGCAGGTCTTCTGGCGGGACTGGCCTCACATCGCCTCGTGGGCGGGTGCCCTGTGGCGGGGATTGAACTCGGAGCTGGCCGACTCCGCCAGCCCCGCGGGGGAGGGCATCGACACGGGCGGGGGTGACTGACGGTGGCCAGACTGGCGGACGTCATCACCGGCAAGGTCTTCGCGGTGACGTCCGGGCAGTCGGTGACCGAGGTGGCCAAGGTCATGGTGCAGGGACGGGTCGGTTCCGCCGTGGTCATCGACGGCCCCTGGCTGCTGGGCATCTTCACCGAGCGCGACGCCCTGCGGGCCCTGGCCTCGGGGTCGGATCTGAGCGCCGTGGCGGTGAAGGAGTGGATGACGAAGGACCCGGTCACGGTGAGCGCCGACACCGACACCGAGGAGGCCGCCGCCATCATGGCCACGCACGGCTTCCGTCACCTGCCGGTGATGGACGGCGACACCGTCATCGGCATGGTCAGCCTGCGCGACATCCTCAGCGCCCGGATCCGCCGCCCCTAGGTCCGCGGACGGCGGCCTCGGTGTCGAGGCGGGCCACCAGGCGCTCCACCAGGCGCCGGGTGATGTCGCGGATGATCCGCACCGCCTCGACGGGCAGGCCCTGGGGATCGGCCAGGCCCCAGTCCTCCAGCGGCACGGCCAGGGCCGGGCACGCCTCGGTCACGGCGCAGCCCATCCCGATGACCCGCTCGGCGGACGCGGCGAGTTCGGCGGTGAGGAGGGTGCCGGGCCCGTCGGGAACGACGATGCCGGCTTCGGCCATGGCCGCCACCACCTCGGGATGGGCCTGCTCGGCCGGCTCCGTCCCGGCCGAGAGGGCCTCGTAGCGATCACCGGCCAGGTGGTCGAGGAAGGCGGCGGCCATGCGCGACCGGCCGGCGTTGTGCACGCACACGAACAGGATGCGGCGCCTCAAGGATGGGAGCGGTGGTCGTCGACCTCGCGCAGGACCCGGTGCAGTGCCCGGGCCACCAGGTCGAGCGTGGCCCGGACCTGGGGATCGTCGGGGTACTCGGCCACCAGCGCCACCGCCCGGCCGTAGGCGCCCTCCAGGGCGCGGGGGCTGTGGCCTGACTCCGCCACCAGCTGTTCGACGGCCGCTTCCCCGTCCTGGCCGTCGCCCGCCAGGGTGAGGGCCAGGCCCACCAGCCAGGGCGCGGATGTCCCCTGGACTCCCGGGCGTTCGGGGACGACGGCGGTCATGCCACTTCCAGGGGCGGCGCCGCCAGCGGTTCGGGGATCTCGACGGCGGAGGCCACGACCAGCGTGACGGGGCGGTTGAAGAGACGCTCGATCCCCTCGGGCACGCCCCGGCGCAACCACTGGGAGGGACCTGGTGGCAGCGTGGAGAGGATCAGCTCGTCAAAGTCCCGGTGGCGCAGCACGTCCCCGATGGCGACGATGGGGCTCGGGTGCCCGACTTCGCCGTGGACGTCCGCCCCCAGCCGGCGCAGCCTGACCAGCGCCCCGTCGAGACGATGCTGGGCGATGGCATGCGCCTCCACCGGCGAGAACCGCCCACGGTCGTGGGCATGCGTCGCCGGTACCAGGAGGAAAAAGCGGCAGGGTCCCTCGGTCATGCACGCCTGGAGCTTCTCCAGCAGCTGTGGCTGACCCAGCGTCTGGTTGGCGACCACGAGGTACTGGCGCACAAACGCCTCCTCGAATTGGGCCCCCCTCGTACGTGAGCGGCGCACATCCTAGACGCATCGGGGAGCGCCGTCGCCCAGTGTGGTCAGGTTTCTCCCTTTCGCGGCGAAGCGAAGTGGTAGGCCGTCACCCGCCAGGCCGATCCGACCCGTTCGAGCAGCATCTCGTCCCGCACCGTCCGCCCGTCGGCCAGCTCCAGGTGGGTGACGACACGGGCCAGCGGGCCACTCACGTCGACCACTTCGGGCCGCACCGACCGCACCAGCCGGGCCAGGCTCCCCTCGTTCTGGTAAGCGGCCCGCTTGCCGGTCACGAAGTCGTTCCGGCTCCGGCCGTCCCGCAGCTTGTCGGAGGACAGGTTCCATAGGGTGGCGAAGTCGAGGCGGTCCCAGGCGTGCTCGTAGGCCACCGCCGTGTCGGCCGGCCCCGGACCCGTGCCCCGCCCGATCAGCCAGATCAGCACCGTGCCGAACACCATCACCACCACACCCACCACCAGCAGGGGGATGAGCGTGGGAGCGGGGTTGGCGGCGAAGGTGGGCATCGCCACCGAGGGTAGCCAGCGGCCCCGCCGGCCGGCTGTCGTCCCCGGGTTTTCTTGCCAACCGGCGCTGCTCAAACCCTGCATGCGGGGCTGAGAAACGCCGGTTCGTCCGTAAGCCGCTCGCTCCCCCAACCGGCTCTGTTCACGCCCTGGAGGCGGGGCTGAGAAACGCCGGTTCGGAACGGACGGCGGGCGGCAGGCGGGCCGGGGAGCTAGTCGACGAGGACGCCGGGGTTGAGCACGCCGGTGGGATCGAGGGTGTGCTTGGCGGCCCGCAGGGCCTCGGCGAAGAGCTCGGGGCGCTCGGCGTCGTAGTGGCGCCGGTGGTCCCGGCCCACGGCGTGGTGGTGGGTGATGGTCCCGCCGGCGGCGGCGATGGCCGACGAGGCCGCCTCCTTGACCGCCGCCCACTGCTCGAGCTCGGCGCCGGGGCGGCCGGGGGCGATGACCGTGAAATAGGGCGCCGGTCCGTCGGGATAGACGTGGGTGAAGCGGCACGCCACCGACCCGCCCTTGGCTCCCACGGCCTCGAGGGAGTCGCAGGTGGCGGTCACCACCGCCTCGTGGAGGGCGGCGAAGCGGTCCCAGGTGACGGCCGTCTCGAACGTCTCCACGATCGCCCCCAGGGCCACCAGCCCGTCGCGCAGGTAGGGCATGGCCAGGAACGACTTCCGCCAGGCGTCGCTGGCGGCGTCGCTTTCGGGGCCCGCGGCCGGCGCGGCGTCGGCGGGCACGGTCCCGCCGAAGTCGGCGCAGCACTCGAGCGCCCGGGCCATCCACGGCCCGAGCGGGTGGTCGGCCGACTCGAAGCCGATCAGCAGCACGGGACTGGTCCCCGCTCCGGCCATCAGGGCCTCGGTGGCGTCGAGAAGCCGGCAGTTCGACGGGTACAGGCCCGACTGGGCCAGCGCCCGGGCTCCCGCCGCCCCCGCCTCCAGGGAAGGGAACGGCACCGAGGCCCGGGCCCGGAAGCGGGGCCGCTCGAAGACCCGCATCCACGCCTCGGTGATGATGCCGAGGGCACCCTCCGAGCCGATGAAGAGCCGGTCGGGAGCGGGGCCGGCGCCCGAGGCTGGCAGCCGGCGGGTCTCCACCACGCCCCGGGGCGTCACGATCCGCAACGACTCCACCAGCTCGTCGATGTGGGTGAACAGCGTGGCGTAGTGGCCGCCGGAACGGGTGGCGATCCAGCCTCCCAGCGTGGAGAACTCGAACGATTGGGGGTAGTGGCGCAGGGACAGGCCCGAGGGGCGCAGCTGGTCCTCGAGTCGGGGGCCGAGAGCGCCGGCCTGGATGCGGGCCGCCCGTGAGGTGGTGTCGATCTCCAGGACCCGGTCGAGGGCGGTCAGGTCGACGGTCACCACGCCGGAGTAGCCGTCGCCGGGGTCGCACTCCACGCCCCCCACGGCCGACGACCCGCCGCCGTAGGGCACGACGGCGGCCCCGGCCGTCGCGCACCAGTCGAGGACGGTGGTGACGTCGGCCTCGGTGAGGGGGAAGGCGACCGCGTCGGGCGGGTGGGGGAACTCGCCCCGGAACCCGCGCACCACGTCCCGGTAGGAGCGCCCGTAGCTGTGGCGGGCCCGCTCGAAGGTCGACGTGGAGCACAGAGCTGCCAGTGCCGGCGGCGGCGTGAGCCGGGGCGGGCGGAGCTCGAGGGCGGCGAGGTCGACGGGCCGGCGCGCCTCGGGGGGATCGCCCCCGAAGCGGGCCGCCAGCAGTCCGGCCAGTCCGGCCAGCCGGTCGGGGCCGAGGGCCTCGTCCTCCCAGCCCCAGCCCCAGAACGACCGCCGGCGGGTGTCGGGTGCGGACGACGGCTCGGTGTCCCCGTTCACTCGGAGGGGGCGCCCACGCCGAGCTCGGAGCGCAGGGCAGCGAGGTCCGCCTCCACCGCCGCCAAGCGCTGCTCCAGGGCGGACAGGCGCTCGTCGTCGGCGGGCGCCGGCGCCGCCCGTCGGACGGGCGCCGGGCCGGCGGCGGTCTCGAAGGGGGTGGCGGCGGCGGCTTCCTCGGCTGCGGCCAGACCGGAGAGGAGGTGGGCGTAGCGGGCCTCCTTCTGGCCCGGCTGGCGCTCCAGGCGGATGACGAGGGGCTCGGGGCGGGCCCCCAGGCGCTCCAGCGCCTCCTCCACCTCACTCAGGCTGGCGAAGGGATGCATCCGCTCGGTGCGGGTGCGCAGCTCGCCCACCGTCTGGGGTCCCCGCAGGCCGAGGACGGCCAGCAGGGCCAGCTCGCCCCGGTCCAGCTCCAGGGTCTCGTCGAGGACGTGGCGGTGCTTGGGGCCCCGGCTGCCCGGGACGTGCAGCATCCGGGCCAGCGCCTTGGAACGCAGGGCGGCCAGGGCGTGCATGACGATGGAGTCGTCGTAGCTGACCACCGGGTTGCGGTTGGAGAGCTGGTTGCAGGCGGCGACGAGGGCGTTGTGGGTGAGGGGATAGGAGTCGGGGGTCGTCATCTGCTTTTCCACCAGGCAGCCGGCGACCCTGACCTCCTCGGGGGTGAGGGGCTCCATGGCCTGCGAGCTTAGGAGGGGTGGGAAGAGCCGGCAGTAGGGTGACGGAGATGGAGCTGGTGACGCATGCGGTGGCCGGCGGGCCCTCCCCGGCCCGGCTGTTCCTGCTCATCCATGGCAAGGGCGCCGACGAGCACGACCTCGAGCCGCTGCTGCCCTACCTCGATACCGACGGCCGGTTCCAGTTCGTGCTGCCCCGGGCACCGCTGCCCTTCCCGCCCGGGTTCATGTGGTACACGACCGACGGCATCCCCCGGGGCGGGCCCGAGCTCATCGGCTCGGTCGACGCCCTCGACGAGGCCCTCGACTCCGCCTGCACCGAGGGCGGATTCGACCGCTCCCAGGCCGTCGTCGGCGGGTTCTCCCAGGGGGCGGCCCTCAGTCTGGCGCTGGGGCTGCGCCGCAGCGACCGACCCCGGCCGGCGGGCGTCCTGGCCATGAGCGGGTTCCTGCCCGAGACGCCGGGAATCGACTACGACCTGGAGAAGGCGCCGCCGGTCCTCATCCAGCACGGCTCGGCCGACCCCCTCATCCCCGTTGAGCGGGGCCGGGACGCGGCCCGGACGCTGGCCGACGCCGGCGTGCCCGTGGTCTACCGGGAGTACCCCATGGCCCACCAGGTGGCCGTCGAGAGCATGAACGACGCCGCCTCCTGGCTGGACAAGGTGCTGGCCTGGGAACGCCCGAGCGAGCCCGTGGTCGTGCCGTCAGAGACAGGAGCCGCCGGCGGGGCCGGCGCCGGAGCCGAGGAGGACGGGCTCGTTCCCGCCGTGGACACGGCCAGCTTCGAGGCCGAGGTCCTGCGCAGCGACTTGCCCGTGATCGTCGACTTCTGGGCCCCGTGGTGCCAGCCGTGCCGGGCGGTGGCGCCCATCGTGGAGCAGATCGCGGCCATGCGGGCCGGCTCCTACAAGGTGGTCAAGGTCAACATCGACGAGGAACCGTCGCTGGCCCAGACCTTCAACGTGCAGAGCATCCCCATGGTGGCCCTGTTCCGCAACGGGCGGATGGAGCGGGCGTCGGTGGGCGCCAAGCCCCGCCCGACCCTGGAGGCGGAGCTGGGGCTGCTGGTCATTCCGTAACCCGCGATCCGTAAGCTTGCGGAGGGCGCCGGACGCCCGTTCCGTCAGGTTGGGCTCATCGCATCCTGACGAAAGGAACGACCGATGAGCCCCGTGTTCCGTCACCGCTCCCGTCTCGGGCTCGCCGGCGCCGCCCTGATGCTGCTGAGCGCCGCACCGGCGTGGCCCCAGACCAAAGCCCCTCCCACCGGAGCCGACGTCATGATCGTCCGCTACGACAGCCGGGTGGCGACGCGGGCGGGCGCCCCGGGCCATCTGACCTGGACCGTCGAGCTGCTCGCACCCGGGGGCGAGGTGGTGGGAAGCCTGACGCACGACATCGTGTGCTCCACAACGGGTCCGGCTCCGTGTCCCGTGTTCGACTCCACGGACACGTTCAACTTCCCCCAGGGTCAGATCGTCACCCGGGGGCCGGAGAGCGTCGCCCCCTCACCGGCTGACCCCGGCCAGGTTCTCGTCGGCATCCACCCGCCGGGCAAGAGCATCGTCTCCGGCACCGGTATCTTCGCGGGCCGGACGGGGCGAGCCCAGATGGCCGGCCTCCACGACACGCGGGAGATGCCCGCCTTCGCCACCTTCGACGACGTCTGGCTGATCGAGCTCGACCCCCGGTAGCCGCAGGGCAGGACGGAGCGGCCATGTCCCCGCCGAAGAGGAGAGTGGAGGCCAGGGCGGAGGGGGTCGTCGCCCTGCTCTTCACCGACCTGGTGGGGTCGACGGAGCTCCTGGGCCGCCTGGGCGACGACGCCGCCGACGAGCTCCGCCGGGAGCACTTCGCCCTGCTGCGCCGGTCCGTCACCGAGGCCGGGGGCCGGGAGGTCAAGACCCTCGGCGACGGGCTCATGGCCACCTTCGACAGCCCCCAGGCCGCCCTGCGCTCGGCGGTGGCCATCCAGCGCGCCGTCGAGGCCGGCAACCTCGGCAACCCCGAGCGGTCGCTGGGCGTCCGGGTGGGTGTCCATGCCGGCGAGCCCGCCCAGGAGGACGGCGATCTCTTCGGCACGCCGGTGGTGGTGGCCAAGCGGCTCTGCGACGCCGCCCAGGGTGGCCAGATCCTCGTGAGCGAGCTGGTCCGGGCCCTGGTCGGCTCCCGGGGCGGGTTCCGCTACCGCGCCCGGGGCCGCCAGCCGCTCAAAGGCATCGCCGAACCCATGGCGGTGGCGGAGGTCGAGTGGCAGGAAACCACGGCATCGCCGTCCCCGCGGCCGCCACCCCGACCCACGCCGGCTCCCCGGCCCCGCGGTCCCAGCCTGGTGGGCCGGGTCACCGAGATCGGGGAGCTGGAGTCCGAACGCCGCCAGTCGCAGCGGGGAGAGTTCCGCTGCGTCCTGCTCGTGGGGGACCCTGGCGTGGGCAAGACCCGCCTGGCCGGCGAGATCCTGTCGCGCCATCGCCACGGGACGATCTCCCTGTCCGCCCGGGCCTACCCCCTGGGCGGAAACACGCCCTTCGCCCTGTGGGCCGAGGCGCTGGAAGGGCATCTGCGCACGCTCACCCCGGAAGCCGTCTCCGACCTGTGCGGCGGCTTCCTCGACGACCTGGCCGGCCTCCTGCGCTCGGTGGCGGTGGCACGCGGCGCCGCCCCCGGCCACGAGACGGCCCGGCCCGGGCTCATGGAGGGCCTGGCCGTCCTCCTGGAGCGGCTGGCCGAGCAGGCTCCGGTGGTCGCCGTCCTCGACGACGTCCACCTGGCCGACGCGTCGTCGTGGGAGACCCTGGCCTACCTGGCCCGCAACCTCGCCGGCTCCCGGCTGCTGGTCCTGGCCGCCGCCCGTCCGGGAGAGCTGGCCGAGAACCGGGTGGCCACCCAGGTGCTGCTCGGGCTGGAGCAGGACGGGTTCCTGCGCCGCCTGGCCGTGGGCTCGCTCGGCCGGAGTGCCCTAGCCGAGCTGGCCGGGGCGGTCCTGGCCGCACCGGCCCCGGCGCCGCTCGTCCGCTTCCTGGAGGAGCGCTCGCGGGGCAACGCTCTCTTCGCCCTCGGCCTGCTGCAGGCGTTGCTGGACGAGGGCGCGGACCTGACCGAGCCCCGGCTGCGGGCCCTGCCCGAAGGCCTGATGGAGCGGATCGGCACCGGCCTGCGGCTCCTCGACGAGCCGGTCCTGGCCACCCTCGAGGTGCTGGCCGTCCTGGGCCGGCGGGTGGAGCTGGGTGAGCTGGCCCGGATCAGCGCCCGTCCCGTGGACCGCCTGGGGGAAATCCTCGACGGGCTGGTCCGATCCCGGCTGGTGGCCGAGGTGCAGCGGGGCCGGGAGCTCGGCTACGAGGTCGACCATCCGCTCATCCAGGAGGCCGTGTACCAGGGGATCGGGACGGCCCGGCGCCGGGCGCTGCACCGCCTGGTGGGCCGGGCGCTGCTCGGCCTGGACGCGCTGGCCGAGGCCGCCCCCCACTTCGCCGCCTGCGCCGAGGTGGGGGACGCCGAGGCCATCGACGCGTTGAGCCATGCCATGCACCAGGCCGAGAGTCGCCGCGCCTACCGGGAGGCGCTGGCCATCCAGGGGGCGCTGGTCGACCTCATCCCGGCTGGGGACGACCGGTGGCTGGGCGTGCTCGACGCCATGACGACCTCTCTGGAATGGTTCATCGAGGAACGCAGCGACGTCGACGAGGCCCAGGCCGCCCGGGCCATGCGGGCGATCGACACCCTCCTGGAGGGCACCTCTGACCCGGGCCGGCGGGCGGCCGTCAAGTTCCGCCTCGGCAGCTTCTTGGGCTGGGGGGCGGGAGAGAGCGAGGAGGCCGAGCGGCTGTGGGAGGAGACCGCCCGGCTCTTCGACGCGGCTGGCGACCGCCCGGGTGTCCTGATGACCGAGGTCCACCTGGCCTGGACCCGAGGCGCCCGGGGTGACATCTCCAGCCACGACATCGACGAGGTCCTCGACGAGATGCTCGGCACCGGCGACCCCTTCCTCATCCACTGGGCCCACTACACGAACTCCTGGAGGTCGCTCCTCCGGGGACGGCTGGCCGACAGTGAGGCGGCGCTCCGGGCCAGCATCGACCTGGCGGAGCGGGTGGGCGCCACCCAGCGCCTGACCGTCAACCGTTCCCACCTCGCCCTCGCCCTGGCCTTCAGCGGACGGGTGGCGGAGGCAACC
>JBIOYN010000350.1:0-3514 GCA_044870155.1 Acidimicrobiia bacterium
AAGGCCAGCTTCAACGCCGCCAGCGAGCACATCCGGGGCATCGGCGCCCTGGGCATGACCGGGCTGGCCCTGTACTACGACACCGAGGAGTCGGCCGAGGGGGTGCGCGCCTTCAAGGAGAAGCGCACCCCCGACTTCTCCAAGTTCCGGCGCTGATGGCCGAGCGGCCGGTGGCGCTGGTCACCGGGTCATCCCGGGGGATCGGCCGGGCGGCGGCCGTGGCCTTCGCCCGGTCCGGCCATGACGTGGTCGTCCACTACCGCCGGGAGGAGGAGGCGGCCCGGGCGGTGGCCAAGGAGGTGGAGGAGGCCGGCGGGTCCGCCCTGGTGGTGGCGGCCGACCTCCAGGACACCGCGGCTCCCGGGCGGATGCTGGCGACGGTGCGGGAGCGCTTCGGCCGGCTCGACGTGCTGGTGGCGAACGCCGCCTCCAGCGTCTTCCGCCCCCTGCTCCAGATCGAGCCCCGCCACCTCGACCTCACCTTCCGGACCGTGCTGCAGTCGTTCCTCCTCCTCGTCCAGGGGGCCGTCCCCCTCATGGAGGGCCGCCCGGGCACGGTGGTGGCGGTGTCGGGGATCGACACGGTGTGGGTCATCGACGACCACGGGCTGCTGGGAGCGGCCAAGGCGGCGCTGGAGCAGCTGGTGCGGTACCTGGCCGTCGAGCTCGGACCCCGCGACATCGCCGTGTCCGCGGTCATGCCCGGCTACGTGGAGACTGCCTCCTATGAGTACTACCGGGACAAGGTGCACCACGCCGGGCCCGAGGCCCTGGAAGCCGAGGCCATCGCCCGGACCCCCGCCGGCCGGATCGCCTCGCCCGAGGAGATCGCCGGCATCATCCACTTCCTCACCACCCCGGCGGGCCGCTGGATCCGGGGCCAGACGATTGTCACCGACGGCGGGATGACGCTCCACTAACCCATGGCGCGTGAGCGAAACCCGGGTGGGGGCCGGGTTTGGCTAACGCGGGGTGGGGGGTGGGGGCCGGCGGGCGAGGACGAGGAACTCGGGGTGGTCGAGATCGGGCGGACGGCGGGCGTAGTCGCCGGGCTCCACCGCCCACAGGCCGACGGGCTCCAGGCCCGCGGCTGCGGTCATGAGGCGCAGTTCGCGGGGGGTGAAGCACGTCGTCCAGGCGTCGTACTCCGCCGAGTGTCCGTCGGGGTCCTTCACCAGGAACACCTCGTGGTGGACGCCCCGTTCGGCGTCGAAGCCGGCCACGTCATCGCCGGGGTCGAGGTGGCGGACCTGGAAGTAGGCGGAGAATGCCGTCAACGCCAGGAGGCCCCCGGGTCGCAGCGCCCGCACCATCCCGTCGAGCACGACGCCGTCGGGGTCGAGGGGTGCGCCCGGCCCGCCGGCCAGGCCGAAGGCGCCCTGGCACAGCGAGATGACGGCGTCGAACTCGGCGTCGTAGCCGAGCGCCCGGGCGTCGGCCCGCACGAATGTCGCCCCGGGCGGGGAGTAGCGGCGGGCGATGTCCACGAAACGCCCAGAGATGTCGACCCCGACCACCTCGGTCCCGAGGCGGGCCAGGGCGTGGGCGTGGCGGCCGGGGCCACAACCGACGTCGAGTACCCGCATGCCGGGGGTCAACCCGAGCTCCTCGACCAGGAAGGAAATCTCCTGGGCCGTCCCTTTGGTGAACGAGTACCGCAGGTAGGCCTCGCCCAGATGGTCGGCCACGTCCTCGAACCAATGCCGGTCGTTCATCTACCGAACGGTAATGTCCGCGGATGGCTGAGAACCTCCTTCCCCTGGCCCAGGCTGACCCCGACCGGCCCGCCATCGTCGACGAGTTCACCACCATCACCCGCGCCGAGTTCAACTCCCGGGTGAACCAGCTCGTCCACGGGCTGCGCAGCGCCGGCCTGCGGCCGGGCGACATCGTGGCCCTGCTCGCTGACAACCGCCACGAGTGGATGGAGGCGGTGGCCGCCACCGGGTGCAGCTCCTGGGTCTTCGTCCCCCTGAACTGGCACTTCACCGCCGGGGAGCTGGCCTACATCCTCCAGGACTCGGGCACCAAGGCCCTGCTGGCCGACGCCGCCTTCTCCGAGCTGGCGCTGGCGGCGGCCGCCGATTCGCCCGGCGTGGACGTCAGGGTCATGTTCGGTGGCCCGCCGGCGCCCGGCTTCGTGGACTACGAGGAGCTGCTGGCCGCCTCACCGGACACCGAACCCGATGATCAGGCCACCGGTGCCTACCTCCTCTACACCTCGGGGACGACCGGACGGCCCAAGGGGGTGAGCTCGACGGCCTTCAGCACCGGCCAGCCCCTGGCCGTGCGCAACGTCATGCTCCAGGGCCTGGCCGGCCTGTTCCAGATGCCCGGCGAAGGCGCCGTGCTCTGCAACTCGCCGCTCTACCACGGCGGCCCGTTCCTCTACACCCACCTGGCCGCCGCCCTCGGCGCCACCGTGGTGATCCGCCGCAAGTTCGATGCCGCCGAGACGCTGCGCCTCATCGACGAGCACGGGATCACCACCGCCTACTTCGTCCCCACCCACTTCGTGCGCCTGCTCAAGCTCGACGAGGAGACCCGCAAGGCCTTCGACGGCTCCAGCCTGAAGGCCGTCTACCACACCGCCGCCCCCTGCGCCCCCGAGGTCAAGCGCCAGATGCTGGAGTGGTGGGGGCCGGTCATCCACGAGCTCTACGCCGCCACCGAGACCGGGGCGCTGGGCACCTTCGTCACCGGCGGGGAGTGGCTGGCCAAGCCCGGCACGGTGGGGAAGGCCATGCCCATCGCCGAGATCCTCATCGTCGGCGAGGACGGCGAGCGCCTCGGCCCGGGCCAGGAGGGCCAGATCTACATCAAGAACCTCATGGGCGGGGACTTCGAGTACCGGGGCGCCCCCGAGAAGACGGCCGAGGCCCACCTGGCGCCCGGCGTCATGACCGTGGGCGACGTCGGCTACCTCGACGACGACGGCTACCTCTTCCTGTGCGACCGCAAGATCGACATGGTGATCTCCGGAGGCGTCAACATCTACCCGGCCGAGATCGAGGCCGTGCTCGTCACCCACCCCGCGGTCACCGACGCCGCCGTCTTCGGCGTGCCCAACGACGAGTTCGGCGAGGAGGTGAAGGCGGTGGTGGAGCTCGCCCCCGGCCACCAGGGCTCCGACGAGCTGGCCCGTGACATCACGGCCTTCGCCCGCCGGCAGCTGGCCGGCTACAAGGTCCCGCGGTCAGTGGACTTCGCCGCCACCTTGCCGCGCACGCCGACGGGCAAGCTGCTCAAGCGGGAGCTGCGCGACCCCTACTGGGCCGGGCGGGACCGCGTGATCTAGTTGTTGTTGCCGGGGGCCAGGCCGGCCAGCAGGGCGGCCAGGATGGCCCGGTCGACGAGCGACGACTTCGGCAGCTGGCCCAGGGCGGCGAGCACCTTGGCCTGCTCCTCGTCGGTGGCCGCCACCTCGAGCAGGTCGAGCAGCACGTCGTTGGCGGCGTAGCGGTCCATGACGCCGGTGGTGCCGAAACCGGCCAGCAGGGCCTGGACCCGCTCG
>JBIOYN010000351.1:0-2071 GCA_044870155.1 Acidimicrobiia bacterium
GGACGGCCGCGTGAACGACAACGGCGTGGACCTGAATCGCAACTTCCCGGAGAATTGGGCTGCGGCCTGGGACCGCGACAACTGCTGGAACTACCGCCCCACGACCGGCGGCCCGCGCGCCGGCTCCGAGCCGGAGACTCAGGGCCCAGGGCCAGATCGGGAGCCTCCTCACCCTGGCCCTGCGCAAGGTGGCCGGACCCCGGGGTCCGGACGTGGCCTCCATCGTCACCCACGCCCTGGTCGACCCGGGCGACCCCGCCTTCACCCATCCCACCAAGCCCATCGGTCCGTTCATGACCGCCGAGGACGCCAAGGAACACGCCGATGCCCGGGGCTGGACGGTGCAGGAGGACGCCGGGCGGGGCTGGCGCCGGGTCGTCCCCTCCCCCGAGCCCCTGGGGCTGCTGGAGGCGCCCGCCATCCGGGCGTTGCTGGCCGAGGGGTTCGTGGTGGTGGCGGCCGGCGGCGGGGGCATCCCCCTCGTCCCCACCTCGGACGGCTACCGGGGCGTGGAAGCGGTGATCGACAAGGACTACGCCGCCGCCGCCCTGGCCACGTCGCTGGGGGCCTCGGCGCTGGTGCTGGTCACGAGCGTGGAGTCCGTCCTCCTCGACTACGGCACCCCGAGGCAGCGCCCGGCGGAGGAGATGACGATGGAAGACGCCGAGCGCCATCTGGCCGACGGCCAGTTCCCCGAAGGCAGCATGGGTCCCAAGGTGCGCTCCGCCACCCGCTTCCTGCGGGCCGGCGGCGAGGTGGCCGTCATCACCACCCCCGCCCTCGTCTACGCCTCACTGGAGGGGACGGTGTCGGAGCTGGAGGGCAAGCACGGGACCCGCATCGTCCGGCTGCGCCACGTCGAATCGGAGAGCCCGCCGCGGTGACGGTCCCCGTGCTCCTGCTGGCCCACTCCACCCGCCCCCGGGGGGGCATGGTGCACACGCTGTTCCTGGCCGAGGCCCTCCACCGTCTGGGTCAGCCCGTCCGCCTGGTGACGCTGGGCGACCCCGCCGCCGGGCTGTTCCGGGCCACCGACGTCCCTCTCACCATCCTCCCCAGCCCGGAGCCCGCCCCCACCCTGGAGGAGCGGGTGTTCGCCTCCGTCGACGCCCTGGAGTCCGGCCTGCGCACGTTGGTCAGCGTCAACGGGCCCACCATCCTCCACGCCCAGGACTGCATCGCCGCCCGGGCCGCCGGCCGCATCCGGGACGCCGACCGCTTCCCCGCCCTGCCGGGCGTGCGGGTGGTCCGCACCGTCCATCACTGCGACGACTTCACCACCGCCGTCCTCGTCGAGTGCCAGCGCCGCTCCATCCACGACCCCGACAAGGTGCTGGTGGTGAGCCAGCTGTGGCGGGACATCCTGGCCTGCGACTACGAGGTCAAGGCCGAGGTGGTGCCCAACGGCATCGACCCCGACCGCTTCGGCCCCATCTCCGCCGGCCGGCGGGCCGAGCTCCGCGCCCGCCTGGGCGTGGGCGACGCCGGCTTCTTCGTGCTCACGGTGGGCGGGATCGAGCCCCGCAAGGGGACGGCCACGCTGTTCGAGGCCCTGGCGCGTCTGAAGGGCCGCCTCGGCGTGGCGCCCGTCCTCGGGATCGTGGGCGGCCACTCCTTCCAGGACTACCGGGCCTACCGGGACGAAACCCTGGCCCGCCTGCCCGAGCTCGGCCTGGAGCTGGACCGCGACGTCGTCCTCCTCGGCACGGTGTCCGACGACGAGCTGGGCGGCTGGTACGGCGCCGCCGACGCCTTCGCCTTCCCATCGGTCAAGGAGGGCTTCGGCCTGGTGGTGCTCGAGGCCATGGCCGCCGGCCTGCCCGTGGTGACGAGTGACATCCCCGTCTTCGCCGAGTACCTGACCGACGGCGCCGATGCCCTACTGGCGCCCGTGGGCGACGCCTCCGCCCTGGCCGGCGCGCTGGAGCGCGTGGCCACCGACCCCGCCCTGGGCCCCCACCTGGTGGCGGGCAGCGCCGGTGTGGTGAACCGCTTCACGTGGGAGGCCAGTGCCCGGCGCCACCTCGAGATCTACGACGAGGTCGAGGCCGCGGCCGCCACCTCGTCGTCC
>JBIOYN010000352.1:0-7605 GCA_044870155.1 Acidimicrobiia bacterium
GCCTTCGGGGTCGCCGCCGGCAGCAGCTTCTATCCCGGCAAGAACCTCGGCGCCTACGGCGACGCCGGGGCCGTCCTCACGTCGTCGGACGAGGTGGCGGCCCGGGTCCGGGCCCTGCGCAACTACGGCAGCGACGTGAAGTACCACCACCCCGAGGCGGGGTTCAACTCCCGGCTCGACACGCTCCAGGCCGTGGTGCTCTCCGCCAAGCTGGCCCGCCTCGAGGGTTGGAACGCCGCCCGGCGCGCCGCCGCCGCCCGCTATGACGAGCTGCTCGAAGAACTCGAGGAGGTGACCCGCCCGAGGACCCTGCCCGGCAACGAGCACGTCTTCCACCTCTACGTGGTCCGGGTGCCGGAACGGGACGCGGTCCTCTCCCATCTGCACCGCGCCGGCGTGGGCGCCGGCGTCCACTACCCCATTCCCGTCCACCTCCACGGAGCCTTTGGCGACCTCGGATACGAGGCAGGCGCGTTTCCCGTCGCCGAGACAGCCGCCGGCGAGATCCTCTCGCTGCCCATCTTTCCCGAGATCACCCCGGCCCAGCAGGAGCGCGTGGTCGGCGAGCTCCACAAGGCGCTGCGCTGAGCGACGCCGAGCGCGCCCCGGCACCGGCCGGCGTCTTCGTGCATCCGCTGGCCCTGTGCGAGGCGGATGACGTGGGACCCGGTACCCGGGTGTGGGCCTTCGCCCACGTCATGGCCGGTGCCCGCATCGGCTCCGGCTGCAACATCTGCGATCACGTCTTCGTCGAGTCCGGCGTGATCATCGGTGCGGGGGTCACGGTCAAGAACAACACCCTCCTCTACGACGGGGTCACCCTCGAGGACGACGTCTTCGTGGGTCCCAACACGGTCTTCACCAACGACCTGCGCCCCCGGGCTCCGGGTGTTCGGGACGGGGGCTGGCAGCTGGTCCCCACCCGCGTGTGCCGTGGCGCCTCCCTCGGGGCCGGTGCCACCATCGTCTGCGGCGTCACCATCGGCCCGTTCGCCCTGGTGGCGGCCGGGGCCGTGGTCACGGCCGACGTTCCCGCCCACGCCCTCGTGGCCGGCAACCCCGCCCGTCGCCTGGGCCGGGTCTGTCGGTGCGGCCAGACGCTGCCCGACGAGCTCATCTGCAGCTGCGGGCGCGCCTTCATGCCTGACGGCGACGGGCTGGCGCCCGCCGAGGAGGCCCGTAAACCGCAGGAGTAGCGGGTTGACCCCCTCAGCGGTGGCCCACCCGGCTCCGCAGCAGGATCCACAGCGCGGAGTACCCGTCGCGCCAGGTGATCTTCTTGCCCTCGTGCGGCTCGCGACCCGTGTAGGAGATGGGGACCTCGTAGATGCGTTCTCCGGTGCGCAACACCTTGGCCGTGACTTCGGGTTCGAAGCCGAACCGGTCGGACGTCAGGGTGATCCCGTCCAGCACCTGACGGTCGAAGAGCTTGTAGCAGGTCTCCATGTCCGAGAGCGTGGTGTTGTAGAGCAAGTTGGTGACGAGGGTCAGGAACCGGTTGCCCACCCAGTGCCAGAACAGCATGTTGCGGCGCTCCCCGGTGAAGCGGGACCCGTAGACCACCCGGGCCCGGCCCTTGAGCACGGGAGCGAGCAGCCGGGGCCAGTCGTCGGGGTCGTATTCGAGATCGGCGTCCTGAATGAGCACCAGGTCGCCGGTGGCATGGTCCAGCCCGGTGCGGATCGCTGCTCCCTTGCCGCGGTTCTCAGGATGATGGATGACGCGGACGGTCGAGTCGTTGAGGTGGGAGAGCACCTCCCTGCTGCCGTCGGTGCTCCCGTCGTCCACGACCACGATCTCGCGCTCGATGGGTAGCTCGACGGTCCGGGCGCGGCGGATGCACTCGGCCACCGTGGCGCGCTCGTCATAGACGGGCATGATCACCGAGAGCTTCTTGTAGGACATTCCCTCCACGCGCCATTCCTCCGCTCGGGCCGAGAGCCTCAGGATCGAGAAGGTGAGAGCGTAGACTGCGACCTTCATGCACCCTGTGGACCCGCGAGGGTGGCGGCCGCGTCTCCGGGTCCTGATCAGCGCTCACGGGCTGGCCCTGGCCGGCTATCTGGTCCTCTCCGCCATGGTCTTCTGGCCGGTTGTCACCCACCTGCCGACCCGCCTGCTCTTCGATGCCGGTGACGGGCCACTGCACCTGTGGGCACTGTGGGCGGTACCCCGCGCCGTCGTCACCGGCCACAACCCGTTCTACACCTCCGATCTCTTCCACCCCATCGGGGCGGGGACGGCATTCAACACGGCCATCCCCCTGGTCGGAGTCGTGTCCTGGCCCCTGCAGAAGCTCTTCGGACTGGGGGCGGCAGGCAACCTCACGCAGCTGGCAGCCGTCGTGCTCTCCGGCCTGGGCGCCTATCTCCTGGCCCTCCATGTGGGAGCGGAGCGCCTTCCGGCGTTCGTGGCCGGGGTCGCCTTCGCCTTCACCCCGTGGCGCCTGGGCCATCTCACCGCCCAGGCCTATCTGAACCACACCGAGCTCGTCCCCTTCGGGCTCCTGGCCCTGTTGCGGCTCTACGAGCAGCCGAGCCGGGGCCGGGCCGCGGTGCTGGGGGTGGTGGCCGGCATCACGTTCCTGACCAACGGCAACTTCGCCGTGTTCCTGGTCCTGGCCGGGCTGGTGGTGGCCGGGTGCCGATGGCGGGAGACGTTCCGGCGCGACCTCCTCGTCCGGATCGGTCAGGCCGCCGTCGTGGCCGTGGTCGTCAGCCTCCCGCTGCTGGTCGCCATGTTCGACGAGGTCGTCGTGAAGCGGAGCGTCGATCCCATCCCCCGTTGGGGCGGCGCCGACGTGTACGGGGCCGACCTCCTCTCCTGGGTCGCCCCCCCGATGGACCGCCGGTTCCTGCCCGACGTCCTCGACGGGATCGACCCCGACGCCAGGAGGGGGGAACGGTTGGTGTTCCCCACCTGGACCCTCCTCGGCCTGGGACTGGCGGGCATGGTGGTGGGCGGGCGGCGGAGCCGCATCTGGACGCTCCTCTTCGCCGTCTTCTTCGTCCTGTCGCTCGGTCCCTTCCTCCGGGTGAACGGATGGATCGGTTCGGGCTTCACCGTCTACGGCACCGCCTTTCGCGTCCCGCTGCCGTATCTCGGCCTCCAGCGGATCCGGTTGATCAACGAGTCGCGGGCGCCGGGTCGCTTCGCCGTCGTCGCCCTCCTCAGCCTGGCCGTACTGGCCGCTCTGGTTCTCACCCGACTGGCGCGGGCCCGCTCCCGCTGGGGGGTCTTGGCCTCCGCTGTGGCTCTCCTCCTGGTGCTGGCCGAGTCTCTTCCGGCCGGCTTCGTCCCCACCCTGCCGGCGGCCATCCCGGCTGCCTACGACGCCATCGCCGCCGACCACGATCCCGGCGCCGTGCTCGAGGTGCCGCTCCAGTGGCGCACGGGGCTGGGCAACTACGGGGACTGGGACGGGGAACACACCGTGTTCATGTACTACGCCACCCGGCACCAGCGGCCTCTGGCCGGCGGGGTGGTGTCGCGGTATCCGGCCCGGGACCTCGACCGGATCATGCGCATCCCGGTCTATGACCAGATCGTCGGCCTCCAACCGGGGCCCCCGCCGGACATCTACCTTCCCGTGCTCGTCGGCCGGCGGCGGGGAGAGCCCTATCCGCCTCCGTCCTTCACCGCCGCCGACCTCCGCCGCCTCGGGATCGGGTTCGTGGTCACCCACCGGGACCGCCCCCGGCCGGCGATCGAGGAGTACCTGGCCACGCTGGACCTCCCCGTCCTGGCCGACGACGGCACCGTCGTCGTCCGCAAGGTGCCGGCCCGCGACTAGCGCCCGGGCGGCGCCGCCTCTCCCGCCGGGGAGAGGGGCTGCCGGCCCACCCACACGCCGGTGTGCGCCATGGCCAGGAGCTCCCGGTCGCCTTTGCTGTCGCCGTAGGCGAACAGGGTGACGGGGACCTCACCCAGGTGCTCCCGGAGCCGCAGGACCTTCTGGATCCCCCGGCAGTTGCCCCCGCCGCCGAACCGGCCGGTGAGCCGGCCGTCGGCATCGACCTCGAGGCGGGTGGCCAGGACCGCGTCCGCACCCAGGCGCCGGCCCAGAGGGGCGACGTAGAGCTCGGGGGAGGCGGAGATGATCACGACCTCGTGGCCCTGCTCCCGGTGCCACTCCAGTCGCCGGCGGGTGTCGGGTCGCAGGCCGGTGGCCACGACCTCGTCGGCGTACGCCTCGGCCACGGGCTGGAGAGCGGCCAGTTCCCGACCGGCCAGGAGGCGAGCCAGGAACTTCTCCTTGCCGGCGTCCCGGTGGCGGTCGGTGGTCAGGCCGAGGAGGAGCGGAAGGGACAGTGCCACGACCGCCCGGCCGGTGGCGGCCCGGCCCGTCGCCTGCAACACGAAGGGGAGGAGCGTGTCGCGCCGGGTGAGGGTCTGGTCGAGATCGAAGGCGGCGACGACCCGGTTCAGCCCTTCAACCTCCGGAACACCGGCCGGGGCAGGTGGCGGGCCACGGCCATGACCCAGCGGAGGACGGGCGGCGCCCAGATCACGTCGTCGCCCTTCTCCAGGCCCCGTACCACCGCCTCGGCGACGCCCTCGGGGGTGGTGGAGAATGGTGCCCGGTCCCGCCCCGCCGTCATCTTGGTGGGGACGAAGCCGGGCCGGACGATCACCACCCGCACCCCGCTGCCGGCCAGGGCGTCGCCCAGCCCCTGGCAGAACCCGTCGATGCCGGCCTTGGACGCCCCGTAGACGAAGTTGGCCGCCCGCACCCGCTCGCCGGCCACCGACGACAGCACCACCAGGGTGCCGTGGCCCTGGGCCCGGAGGCGGCGGGCCAGCGCCAGGCACACCGAGGCGGCGCCCACGAAGTTGGTGCGCAGGACCTCGAGGGCGGCCGCAGGGTTCCGCTCCGCCTCCGCCTGGTCGCCGAGGACGCCGAAGGCGACGAGCACGAGGTCGAGGTCGCCGGAGGTGTCGAAGACCGAGTCGACGAAGGCGTCGTGGGTCTCGGGATCGAGGGCGTCGAAGGCGACGCGCTCCACCGACACCGCTCCCAGGGCGGCGAGCCCGTCGGCGGCCGGCTTGAGGCTCTCGGGGCTCCGGCCGGCCAGGACGATCCGCTCCGCCCGGCGGCGGACGAGCGCCCGGGTGATGGCCAGCCCCAGGTCGGACCCGCCGCCCAGCACCAGCACCGACTGGGGGGAGGCGAAGGCGTCGTTCATGGCTCTCCGAGCAGGCGGAGGCGGCGGGACAGGTCGGAGCGCAACACCCCGTGCGGGTCGGCCCGCCGGCGGACCTCCTGCCACTCGGACAGCCGCGGGTACATGACCGGGAGCAGCCCGGGCCGGAGCCGGGCGTCCTTGGCCAGGTACACCCGCCCGCCGGCTTCGGCCACCAGCTCGTCGAGCCCGTCGAGCAGTTCGGGGAGCCCCGCCGCCCCCACCGGGAGGTCGAGGGCCAGGGTCCAGCCCGGCGCCGGGAACGACAGCGGGCCGGGGCTGGCCGGTCCGAAGCGCTTGAGCACGGCCAGGAACGACGCCGACCCGGCCGCCGCCAGGCGCTCCAGCGCCGTGCGCAGAGTCGCGTCGGCGCCGAACGGCACCACGAACTGGTACTGCACGAAGCCCCGCCGGCCGTAGAGCCGGTTCCAGTCCGAGATCCCGTCGAGGGGATGGAAGAACGCCTCCAGGGGCACGACGCGGCCCCGTTCGAGCCGCGGCGCCTTGCGGAACCACAGCTCGTTGAAGGCCCGGACGGTCAGCCGGTTGAGGAGCCCGGATGGCGCCCATGGCGGACCGGGCAGGGCGGGGCGGGGGTCGAAGCGCAGGGCCCGGTCCCGCCGGCGGGGGGGCAGCTCGTCGAGCCGGGCGTGGTCGCCCCGGGTGAGCACCGAGCGCCCCAGCGCCGCGCCCCGGGCCAGGCAGTCGATCCAGGCCACCGAGTAGCGGTAGCGGTCGTCGCCCTCCTCCATGCGGGCGAGGACGTCGTCGAGGTCGGCGGCGCGTTCGGTGTCCATGGCGATGGAGGCCGTCTCGACCCGCAGCAGACGCAGCGTGGCCTCGGTGACCACGCCGGTGAGGCCCATCCCCCCGAGCGTGGCCCAGAACAGGTCGGCGCCGTCGCCGTCGGGTGCCAGTTCGAACGTTCCCGCCGGGGCGATGAGTGCCAGGCGGGCCACGTGCCCGCCGAAGCTCCCGTCGACGTGATGGTTCTTGCCGTGGATGTCGGCGGCGATGGCGCCACCCACGGTGACGTGGCGGGTCCCCGGCGTCACCGCCGGGAACCACCCCAGCGGCACCAGGAGGCGCATGAGGGCGTCGAGGCTCGTGCCCGCCTCCACCGTGACCTGGCCGGCGGGGAGGTCGAGGACGGTGACGCCGGCCAGGCCGGTGAGATCCAGCACCGTGCCGCCGGCGTTCTGGGCGGCGTCGCCGTAACTCCGACCCAGACCCCGGGCCACCACGCCCCGGGGCGACGGGTCGGCGACGGCCGCGGCCACCTCCTTGGCCGAGGCGGGGTGCTCCAGGGCGGCCGGGGCGGTCGGGTTGGTGCGGCCCCAGCCGGACAGCCGGGCGTCAGCCGGCATAGACGCCGGCGGCGAAGATCGCCACCCACACGACGCCGAGGAGCTGGAGAACCCGGTCCGAGAGCACGATGTCCTCGGGAGCGTCGCCCCGCCCGGCATCGACCAGGAGCGCGTAGCGGAAGATGGCGAGGACGAAGGGAATGATGGAGAGCAGGAAGGCGATCCCCACCGAGGAGGCGGCCTCCGCCTTCTCGAAGGCCCACAGGCAGTAGGCGGTGATGGCCACCGACGAGCTGGCCGTGCGCACGTAGCGAAGGAACTCCGGCGTGTAGGCCTCGAGCGTGGCCCGGTGGGCGATCCGGGTGGTGTCGTCCCGCAGGTCGACGTGTTCGGCGTGACGCTTGCCCGCCACCATGAACAGGGAGCCGAAGCTGGCCACGATGAGGAACCAGTTGGAGATGGGCACCCCGGCGGCGACGCCCCCGGAGATGGCCCGGAGCACGAAGCCCGAGGCCACGGCGGCCAGGTCGATCACCGGCTCGTGCTTGAGCCACAGGCTGTAGGCGATGGTGATGGCGGCGTAGGCGGCCAGGAGTCCAGCCACCCCGGGTGCCCCCCACACCAGCGGGGAGCCGACGGCCACGGCCAGCAGGGTGACGGCGATCACCTTGGCCACCCCGGCGGAGAAGATCCCGGCCGCCACCGGCCGGTACCGCTTCCGGGGGTGGTGACGGTCGGCGTGGACGTCGACGGCGTCGTTGAGGAAGTAGGTGCCCGACGAGACCAGACACCAGGCCAGGAAGGTGGCGAGCACCGGCACCAGGGTGGCGGGCTCGAAGGCGACCCCGGCCGCTCCCGGAGCGGCGAAGACGAGGACGTTCTTGATCCACTGCTTGGGCCGGGCGGTACGGACCAGGCCGCCGGCGAGCGTGGAGCGCCAGCCCGTCTCGACCAGCGGCGGCGCTTCGGGGATCGCCTGGGGGCGCGGCGAGCCGGCAGGTCGCGACCGCGCCTCGGGCGTCGTGCCCGGGGCGGGGCGGGAGGTGAGGGGTTCGTTGCTCATCGGCACTCGTCGACGGGGAGAGGGTAGTTGACCTCCTCCCACGTCTGAAGCC
>JBIOYN010000353.1:0-6607 GCA_044870155.1 Acidimicrobiia bacterium
CCGCCGAGGGCATGCCGCCGCCGTGTCCCTACCGGGGCCTGTTCGCCTTCGGCGAGGAGGACGCCCGCTTCTTCTTCGGCCGGGAGGACGACACCAAGGCGCTGGTGCGGGCCGTGGCCGACCAGCCCCTGGTGGCCCTGGTGGGGGCGTCGGGGAGCGGGAAATCGTCGGTGGTGTGGGCCGGCCTGGTGCCGTGGCTGCGCCGGGAGGGCAACGCCGTCATCGCCGGCTTCCGCCCCGGGGACCGCCCCCTCCACGGCCTGGCCGCCGCCCTCGTGCCAATGCTCGAGCCGGACATGAGCGAGACGGACCGGATCGTGGAGGTGGAGAAGCTGGCCGAGGCCATGGCCGCCCGGGAGACGGTCCTGCCCGAGGTGGCCCGCCGCATCCGGGACAAGGCGGGGGCGGCGCGCCTGGTGCTGGTGGCCGACCAGTTCGAGGAGCTCTTCACGCTGGTGCCGGCGGCCGGGGACCGCACCCGCTTCCTCGACCGGCTCCTGCCCGCCGTCAGCCGGGAGCTCACCGTGGTGCTCACCCTGAGGGCCGACTTCCTGGGTCACGCCCTCTCCCACCGGCCCCTGGCCGACGCCCTCCAGGGGGCTGACGTGAAGCTCGGCCCCATGACCCGCGACGAGCTGGCCGCCGCCATCACCCAGCCCGCCGCCGCCCAGGGCGTGGGCCTGGAGGACGGCCTCACCCGCCGGCTGCTCGACACCCTCTCCGACGAGCCCGGCAACCTGCCGCTGCTGGAGTTCGCCCTCACCCTGCTGTGGAACCGCCAGGAGCAGGCCACGCTCACCCATGCCGCCTACGACCGCATGGGTGGGGTGGAGCGGGCCCTGGCCGGCTACGCCGACGAGGTCCTCGACGCCCTGCCGGTGACCGACCAGGCCCGGGCCCAGCGGGTGCTGGTCCAGCTCGTCCGCCCGGGCGAGGGCACCGAGGACACCCGGCGCCTGGCCACCCGGGCGGAGGTGGGCGACGACAGCTGGGAGGTGGTGGCCCGCCTGGCCAGCGCCCGCCTGGTGGTGACGGGCCGGGACGAGACCACCGGCGAGGAGACGGTCGAGGTCGTCCACGAAGCCCTCATCCGCCAGTGGGGGCGGCTGCGGCGCTGGATGGACGCCGAGCGGGCCTTCCGCAGCTGGCAGGAGCGCCTCCGGGCCGCCCTGCGCCAGTGGGAGGCGACCCGCCGGGATGACGGCGCCCTGCTGCGGGGCGGCCCCCTGGCTGAGGCGTCCGACTGGGTGGCGGCCCGCCCGGGGGTGGTGAACCCGGCGGAGCGGGACTTCGTGGTGGCCAGCCAGGTGGCGGCGGAAGAGGCCGACCGGGCCCAGGAGGAGGCGCGCCGCCACGAGCTCGACCAGGCCCGCTCCCTGGCCGAGGAGCACCGCCTGCGGGCCGAGGCGGAAACCGCCCGGGCCCGCCAGCAGTCCCGCTACAGCCGGGTGCTGCGCCTGGGGACGGGCGCGCTGGCCGTCCTGCTGGTGGTGGCGGTGGTGGCCGCCGTCTCGGCCCGCTCCGAGCGCAACCGGGCCCGGCGCCTGCGGCTGGTGTCGGTGGCCGAGGCGCTGGCCGCCCAGGTGCCTTCGCAATTGGAGGCCCGCCTCGACGAGCGCGCCGCCCTCATGGCCCGCCAGGCCTTCCTGTTCAACGAGGAGACGGGCGGCTCCGTCGGGCCCGAGGTCGACCGGGCGCTGCGCCAGGCACTGGACGTGCCCCACTTCAGCCGCCTGCTGGCGGGCTATCGGGGTGGGATCGCGGCGGTGGCCATCAGCCCCGACGGAATGTCGTTGGCCAGCGGCAGCTCGGGGGGGTCGGGCTCGGCGGTGCGGGGCGAACCCCGGGACACCACCGTGCGGGTCCGGGACCTGCGCCGGCCGGGGGCGAAGCCGGTGGTGCTCTCCGGCCACGAGGGGGTCATCTCGGCCGTGACCTACAGCGCCGACGGCCGGTGGCTGGCGTCAGCCGGCGAGGACCGCACGGTCCGGGTGTGGCCGGCGGGCGGCGGAGGCGGGCCGCCCGTCGTGCTGCGGGGCGCCGAGGACACCCTGGCCGCCGTCGCCTTCTCGCCCGACGGGCGCCACCTGGCCGCCGGCGGCGCCGACGAGACGGTGCGGGTGTGGGACCTCACCGCCCCCGAGGCGGCGCCCCTCACCCTGACCGGCCCGACCAAGACGGTCCATGCGGTGGCCTACAGCTCCGACGGCCGTTGGCTGGCGGCGGGCAGTGGCGACGGGATCCTGCGCCTGTGGGATCCGGCCGCGGGCGGGCTGCGGGGCGAGATCGACGTGGGCGACGGGATCCACGCCGTGGCCTTCTCGCCCGACGGGCGCCGCCTGGCGGCCGGGACCGACGGCGGCGACGTCCGCCTCGTCGACGCCGGCGCTCCGGCGGCGTCACCCCTGCTGCTGGCCAGGCACGAGGCGCCGGTGTACGGGCTGGCGTTCTCGCCTGACGGGACCCTGCTGGCCAGCGGCAGCGAGGACCGCACGGTGCGGCTGTGGCCGCTGGCGGCGGCGGAGGCGGGGGCTGGCGCCGGCGCCGGCTCCGGCGCCGCCGCCGATGGACACGTGCCGCCGGCCGGGGCGACGCCGGTCGTCCTGCGCGGCCACACCGGATCGGTCACGTCGGTGGCCTTCACCCCCGACGGGGCCACGCTGGCCAGCGGCAGCCGGGACAAGACCGTCCGCCTGTGGCGGGTGCCCGAGACCACCCCGGCCCGGGTCGTCCTCACCGACCACACCGGCGGCGTCGGGGTGGCCACCTTCAGCCCCGACGGCCACCTCCTGGCCACCGGAGGCGGGGGCGACAACGCCGTGCGCCTCTTCGACCTGACCCGTCCCGGGGTCGCCCCCACCGTCCTCGCCGGCCACACCGACGAGGTCCGGTGGGCGGACTTCTCGCCCGACGGGTCCACGCTGGCGTCGTGCGGGCGCGACGGCGTCATCCTCCTGTGGGACGTGCGCCGGCCGGCGGCCGCGCCCGTCCGCCTCGTGGTCGGCACCGTGGTCTACGGCGTCGACTTCAGCGCCGACGGCACCACCCTGGCTTCGGCCGACGGCGACAACCGGGTGCGCCTGTGGGACGTGCGCCACCCCGACAGCCCGCCCGTCGTGCTCGCCGGCCACGAGGGGGAGGTCAAGTCCGTCGCCTTCTCGCCCGACGGCGCCCGGCTGGCCTCGGCCGCCGAGGACCTCACCGTGCGGGTGTGGGATCCCGAGCGCCCGGACCGGCCGCCGGTGGTGCTCGAGGGTCACACCAACGAGGTCAACGTGGTGGCCTGGCATCCCGACGGGCACCGCCTGGCGTCCGGCGCCCACGACCAGACCATCCGCCTGTGGGACCTGCGCCGGCCGGGCGCCGCTCCCGTCGTCCTCTCCGGCCACACCGACGAGGTGGAGGGCGTGGCCTTCAGCCCCGACGGCACCACGCTCGCCTCCTCCTCCGATGACCTCACCGTCCGCCTGTGGGACCTGCGCCGGCCCGGCGCCGCCCCCGTCGTCATCATCAGCCACAGCGACGAGGTGGAGTCGGTGGAGTTCAGCCCCGACGGCACGCTCCTGGCCTCGCCCAGCGACGACGCCACCGTGGTGGTCGAGCCGGCCCGCACCGCCGTCCTGGCCGACGAGGTGTGCCGCCAGGTGGCCCGGGACCTGACCCGGGCCGAGTGGGAGGAGTTCGTCGGCCCCGGGGTCGTCTTCCGTGCCACCTGCCCGGGGTCGTAGCCGCGCCCCCGGGCCACCACGCTGGGCCGCAACGACGAGTCGCCGTCACGGTCCTCCCCGGCCCGTACGCTGCCCGGTGTGGCGGAACTGACGGTGTCCTCGGCCGGCCAAGCCCTGGCCGGCGCCCTGGCCCGCAAACCGGGGGCCCGGAGCCGCCCCGGGCAGGAGAAGATGTGCTCGGCCGTGGAGGCCGCCCTGGCCGGGGCCGGCCACCTGGTGGTGGAGGCACCCACGGGGACGGGCAAGAGCCTGGCCTACCTGGTGCCCGCCATCCGCCACGCCCTCTCCGGCGAGGACCGCGCCGTGGTGGTGGTCACCGCCACCAAGGCGCTCCAGGAACAGCTGGTGGGTGAGGACCTGCCCTTCCTGGCCGCGTCCCTCGACGGCCCCCCCTTCGACTTCGCCATGCTCAAGGGCCGGTCCAACTACCTGTGCTGGTCCAAGCTGGAGGTGACCCAGGCCGACGGGGTGGAGGGTCGCCTCGACTTCGGCGCCGGCGGGCCGCTGGCGGCGCTGGCCCAGGTGGCGGAACTGGGGGAGTGGGCGGCGGCGAGCGCCACCGGCGACCGGGCCGACGCCCCCGGGGTGGTCAGCGACGCCGTGTGGTCCCAGGTGTCCGTCGATCCCGGCGAGTGCCCGGGGGCGGCCAAGTGCCACGCCGGCGACCGCTGCTTCGCCGAGACGGCCCGGGCCCGGTCCGCCGGCGCCCACATCGTGGTCGTCAACGCCCACCTCTACGCCTCCCACGTGGCCTCGGGCGGCTACGTGCTGCCGCCCCACGACGCCGTCGTCTTCGACGAAGCCCACACGCTGGAGGATGTCTTCGCCGAGGCCCTGGGCGTGCGCCTGTCCGCCGGGCGGGTCCGGCGGGTGGCGTCCCGGCTGCGGGGGGCGGGCGCCGACGTCGAGCTGGCCCGGCGCCTGGAGCGGGCGGGGGGGTTGCTGGAGGAGGCCCTGTCGCTGCTGGCCGGGTCCGAACCCCGACGGGTGGACCCCCTGGAGGGTGATCTGGCCCAGGCCCTGGGCGTCATCGGCACCCTGGCCGCCGACGCCGGCGGCTCCCTCCGCCGGTTGTCTCCGGCGGGCGACGCCGCCCGGGCCAAGGTGGCCCAGGCCGGGCGCCTGGTCGACGGCCTGGCCGAGGCCGTGGTGCGGGTGCTCGACCCTGCCACCTACGACAACCAGGTGGCCTGGGTGGAGAAGTACCGGGACCGGCCCGAGCTGCGCCTGGCCGTCATCGACGTCGGGCCCATCCTGGCGGCGTGGCTGTACCCCAAGGTGACCGTCGTGGCCACCAGCGCCACCCTCGCCACCGGCGGCCGCTTCGAGGGCCTCGCCCGCCGCCTCGGCCTGTCCCTCGCCCCGCCGTCCGCCGCCGCCGACCCCGATTCCGGCGTTCCTGACGGGCCACAGGTGCCGGTGCGGAACGCCGCAACGGCTGAGGCCGCGCCGCGCTACACGGCCATGGCCGTCCCCAGCCCGTTCGACCATGCCCGGCAAGGGTTCCTCTACGTTGCCCGGCACCTGCCCGAGCCCAACGACCCGGCGTTCACCGCCGCCATGCACGAAGAGCTCCACGGCCTCATCGCCGCCGCCGGTGGGCGCACGCTGGCGCTGTTCACGTCCCGGGCGGCCATGGAGCGGGCGGCCGACGCCCTCGAGGGCCGGCCCTCGCCCGACAACCCCGCCTATGAGATCGTCGTCCAGGACCGGCTGCCCCGCCCCGAGCTCCTGGCCCGCTTCCGGGCCGGGCCCGGCGTGGCCCTCTTCGCCACCCAGACCTTCTGGCAGGGGGTCGACCTGCCGGGGTCGTTGTGCCACCTGGTGACCATCGACCGCCTGCCCTTCCCCCGTCCCACCGATCCGCTCATCACGGCCCGGCGGGAGGCGGCCGAAGCCCGGGGGGTCAACGCCTTCGCCGCCGTCGACATCCCGCTGGCGGCCACGCTCCTGGCTCAGGGGACGGGGCGGCTCATCCGCACCACCACCGACCAGGGGGTGGTGGCCGTCTTCGACCGCCGGCTGGCCACCCGGGCCTACCGGGCCACACTGCTGGCCACCATGCCTCCGCTGCGCCGGACCGTCGACCGCGAGGCGGTTCTGGCCACCTTGAGCGGTTTGCGCCAGCACATCTGACAGGTGCGTCCCCTTCCCGGCGGGTTTGCCAGGGATCCGGTCACCTGCGGTCGAATCAGGAAGTCCACCCCTACGCGTCCGGGTTTGATCCCGCCCGCCCCCCGGCGGGCCGGATTCGAATCCCGGTGAACCGACCTGTCCATTCCCGCCAGAGTGCTGGCCCGACCTCGCAAAAGGATCAATGAAAGTCGACAACTACCTCACCTGGAAGGACGTGCCCCGCACCGTGCCGGTGGAATGGCGGGCACCCAACTCCGACGGGCCCCGCCGGCGGGGTGTCATGGGTGCGCTGAGCGCCCTGGCCGCCCGCTTCCGGCTGGAGGCCTAGTTCCGCAGGATCCGATCGACCGACCCCCGGTGGCGGGACCGGGCGGACGGCAGTCCACCCTCGACAACCGAATGATCTGACCAGCGCCGCTGGCTCCAGAGGCCGGCGGCGCTGGCGCGCTCCGGGCCTGGTGGCCCCGGGGGACGACCGCTCCCAGAAGCCGCGTACCGCGCCCGGGTCACCCCGAGTTGGCGCTCGCTTCCCCTCGTGTTCACGCCGCCGTGAAGTGGCCGGCATGTGCCCTCCTTAGGTTCCGCGCCATGACCCACGCTGACGAAGCGGTCATCAACCCGTCGGCCAACCCCACCCTCGCCGACATCCTCTCCACCCCGGTGACCCGCCGGATGGTGCTGGGCGGGGGACTGGCGGCCGCCACCACCTCCTTCCTGCTGGCGTCGCCGGCCCGGTGCCCCAC
>JBIOYN010000354.1:0-19168 GCA_044870155.1 Acidimicrobiia bacterium
CCTTCCACAGTCGAAGCCGGACTGGTGGACGGGTGACTACGCTGAGAGCCTCGCCCGGTTCGCGCACACGGTCACGACGGCTGGCCGCCGGGTCCAGTTCCGCCCGATCGGTCCCTCAGGCCAGCGACGGGTCCACCTCGTGTTGGAGCGGTGGGACGGCGTCGTCGTCTCCCAGGAGGCTCTCGAGGGCTCGGGTTCCGCCACGCCTGGCGTCTGGACGATCGAGAACATCGGTCAGGGCGGACGGGGTGAGGCGCCGGCGCCGGCGTCGCCCGGGCGCCGTGTCACGCTGTTCCTCAAGGGAGGCGGGATAGCGATCGCAAGCGGCGGAGCGGCCAAGATCCGCCTGCGAGAGAATCAACCCTGGATACCCGCCAACGACGCCGTAGTCGAGCTCGTCTTCGACGGAGAGATCTGGTGGGAGGTCGCCCGCAACGGCTGATCCTCGCCCGCTTACGGTCCTCTCCGGCCTGGCGGCCTGAGCGACAAACCCCGAACGCGAACCGGCCCCGGGGGAGGTACCCGGGGGCCGATTCCTGTGGGCGCTGGGGGGTTTCGCCCGTTCTGCCTTATGAACGCCACTCGCCCCGGATCATGACGCCGGCTTCCCCCAGCAACGACTCGGCGGCGGCGATCATCCGGGCCAGGCGCAGCAGGCTGGCGATCTCCTCATCCGACACCGCCGGTGCCGCGTCGCCCTCGGGGGGACGGAGACGCGGGGACGGAGGGGGACCCACAGGGCGGAAACGGGTGGCGGACACTGGCGTCTCTCCTCGTTCGGGGGCTACGCCACCATGCTTCGCCGGGCCTGACGCCGCGCCTCCGGGACCCGGGAAAGAACCGGCAGAAGCCGACAAAAGCCGGCGGAGATTCGGAGATTTCGCGGCGAACGCAGATCGGCTCGTCGAACCCTCGAAGGCCGTCCGTCGACCTCGCCGACTGCTGGTGCGGAAGGGGGGATTTGAACCCCCACGCCCCTGAGGGCACTAGCACCTCAAGCTAGCGCGTCTGCCTGATTCCGCCACTTCCGCTTGTCGCGCCGCCAGATTAGCGGAGGCACCCGGCCTCAGTCCGCCGGCGCCCAGTTCTCGGCGCCCCAGAAGGGGCCGGGCGACCACGAGTTGGCTTCCAGGCCGTCGACGTGGCGGCCGGCGAGAACGGCGAAGGGACGCCACAGGGGCAGGAGCACGGCGTCGTCCTTGAGCCGGCGCTCGAGGTCGAAGACAGGCTGGGACTCGCCCCGCTCGGCGCCGGCGGCGAGGTCGTCGAGGCCCGGGACCCGCGAGACATTGCCCCGCTCCGTGCTGGCGGCGGCGAACCAGCACCGCCAGCACGGATCGGGCCAGGCCACGTCGTCGACGAGGGCGAAGTCGAAACGACCCTCGGGCAGCCAGGAGCCGTCCACGATCGGGGCCTCGGCGAACTTGAGCTCCATGGTGGCGTCCCACTGGTGCAGGCCCGTCTCCAGGATCCGGCCCAGCACGGAAGCCATGGGCTCCTCCTGGGCTGCCACCAGGACGTCCTCCTCCCCCCGCTCGATCCCGGGAGCGTCAGGATCGGGGACATGCACGGCCCAGCGGTCCTCGTCGCCGCCACCCACCCCGGCCAGGGTGGTGCCAAGCGTCGCCTCGCCCCGGAGCAGGGTCTCCACGAAGCGGTCGCGGTCGGGGAGGGCGAAGACGGCCCGGCGCCGCTCGGGGGGCACGGTCTCGGCATTGGCCACCAGGGCGGTGAGCCGCCCGCCGGCGGCGGCCACTGACACTTTCACGTCGCCCATGGCCCGGAAGCGGCCCACCCGGTTGAGGGTGGCGGGCGGCCAGGCCACGTCCAGCTCCCCCTTGGCCAGGAGCTGCTCCATGGTGCGCACATCGGGGACCACCAGCACCCGCACGGCCTCGACCCGGGGGCCGTCGCCCCACCAGGCGTCGTTTCGCTCCAGCACCACCTGGAGGCCCGGGGTCACCGGGCCCAGGCGGAAGGGACCGCCGGCCACGTCGGGGCCCCCGACCCACACCGCCTTCAGGTCCTGGCCCTGGAGCCGGTGGGCGGGCAGCACGAAGTCATTCCCCGAGAACAGCCGGCGCCACCCGGGGAAGGGGCCGTCGAAGCGGAACCGTACCGACGCCCCCTCGCCCTCGATGGCCGTGACCCGGTCGTAACCGGCGGTCGGGCCCGGCCACTCGGGGGTGCGCACCGTCGCCAGCGTGAACCGCAGGTCCTCGGCCGTGATGGGCGTCCCGTCGCTCCACGCCGCCCCTGGCCGCAGCTGGAACGACGCCGACGCCGCCGGCTCGTCCTGGCGCACGCTGGCCTCGTCGGCCAGGTACCCCCGGGCCCGGCCCTTGGGGTCGACCCGGAACAGCTGCGGGAGCACCTCGGTCAGGAGCGCGGTGGCCGCCGGCGACCGGGACCGCCGGTCGAAGGGATTGAGGCTGGCGGGCTCTTCGGGCACCCCCAGACGCAGGCCGCCCGCCGGCGCCGGCCGGGTGCTGGCGGACGGTGCGGGCTTCGCCGAGTCCTCGTCGCCGGTGCAGGCGGACGTGATCAGCAGGCCCACGGCGACGGCGAGAGCGCCCACGGCCCGAGATCTGGGGGACACCCCCTCACCCCCGGTCATCTGGGGGACACCCCCTCACCCCCGGTCAGGTCACTTCTTGGCCAGGCCCACGGTGGCGCCGTCGAAGCTGCCGAGCGGGTTGAGGGCGAAGGCCTGCACCCCCTTGGCCACCGCCATGCGCACCTCGAGCTGGGCCACGGGCACGACCACGAACTGGCCCAGCACCTTCTGCTCGACGTCCCGGTACAGCGCCTGGCGCCTGGCGCCGTCGGGCTCGGCCCGGGCGGCGGCCAGGGCCGCGTCCACCTCGGGGCTGGCCAGGCCGGTCAGGTTCTCGGGGGAGGTGGAGGAGAACAGCGGGGTGAGGAAACCGTCGGGGCTGGGATAGTCGGCCACCCAGCCGAGACGGAAGAGCTCGGCCTGGCCCGACACCAGGAACTGGGGATACTCGGCGAAGGGATGGGGCCGGGTCACCGACGGGACCCCGACCTGGTCCAGGTCAGCCTTGATGGAGGCGGCCACCGCCGTCTGGGTGGGGTCGTCGTCGTGGTCGATGGCGACCTCGGGGATGCCGCCGTCGGGGAAGGCCTCGCCCAGCAGCACCCGGGCCCGCCCGGCGTCGTGGACGCACCCCTGGCCGCAGGCGTCGGCGGCCCGGCCGGGGACGCCCGCCGCCACCAGGCCCGAGGCCACGTCGACTTCGCCCTTGTAGACCTGGTCGACGATCCGCTGCCGGTCGATGGCAAAGGAGATGGCCTGACGCAGGCGGCCGTCGGCCAGGTCGGGGTTCTTCAGGTTCATGGCGTAGAACACGACGCCCAGGTAGGGCCGCGCCTCCACCCGGCCCCGATCGGCCAGCTCCTTGGGGTCGTGTCCGGGCGGGACGGGGGCTACGTCCACGGCGCCGGAACGGAAGGCCTGGTAGGCGGCGTCGGTGGTGTCGAAGCGGACGAGGCGCAACCCGTCGAGGTTGGCCGCCGGCGGCCCTCCTGAGCGTTTGGCCCGGGCCAGGTCGATGGCCCCGGCCGACTGGGCCGAGACCTGGAACGGCCCTGATCCCACCGGGCTGTCCTTGAACTGGGTCCCCAGCTCGGTGACCTTGGCCTGGGGCACGATCCCGAACCCGGGATGGCCGAGGGCGGCGGGGAAGGTGGCCACGGGACGGTCGAGGCGCACCACCACCAGCTTGACGGCCGGCGTCTCGATGCCGGCCAGCCCCGGGGCGCTGCCGTCCCGGTAGGCGGCGAACCCGGTGACGGCGTCGAGCTGCGCCAGCAGGGGCGAGTCGGAGCTCTTGGCGGCGATGCGCTCCAGGGTGAACTTCACGTCGGCGGCGGTCACCGGCGTGCCGTCGTGGAAGCGGGCCGCCTCCGCCAGGCGGAAGGAGAACACGGTCTGTTCGGGGTTGGCCTCCCAGGCGGCGGCCAGGCCGGCCTTGGGCTCGAGCGTCTTCGGGTCATAGGACACCAGGGTGTCGAAGACCTGGTCGGCCACCATGACGTCGACCGGCTCCCGGGCGTCGAGCGGATCGAGGCTGTGCAGGCCCACCACCCCTACCCGCAGCACCCCTCCGGGGCGGATGGCGGCGCTGCCCTTGTCGTCGCCCCCGGCCCGGATGGCGAGGAAGAAGGCCACCACCGCGCCCAGGCCCAGGGCCACGGCCAGCGCCACGCCCGCCCACGGCACCCGGCTGAGCATCGGGGGTGGGGGCGGCGGGTCGGGTCGCTTGCGCCAGTCGGCGACGGGTGGGCGGCCGGCGCTGGTCTGATCGGTCTGGTCGGTCATGCCTGATCGGTCATTGGGGGAGAACGTTCAGCTCCTCGGCGAAGTGACAGGCGACGGGATGGCCCTGGCCCCGGTCGACCAGCTCGGGCACCTCCGTGGCGCAGATGTCCTGTGCTTTCCAGCACCGGGTGCGGAAGCGGCAGCCGCTGGGGGGGTTGATGGGGCTGGGCACGTCACCGGTGAGCACGATACGGCGCCGGGCCCGCTCCCGGACCGGATCCGGCACCGGGACGGCGGACATGAGCGCCTGGGTGTAGGGGTGGGACGGGCGGGTGAAGATGTCGTCCCGGGAGCCGGTCTCGACGATCCGACCAAGGTACATGACCCCCACCTGGTCGGAGATGTGGCGGATGACGGACAGGTCGTGGGCAATGAACAGGTAGGCGAGGTCGAGGCGGTCCTGGAGTTCGGAGAGGAGGTTGACCACCCCGGCCTGGATGGAGACGTCGAGCGCGGAGACGGGCTCGTCGAGGACGACCACGTCGGGCTCGAGGGCCAGGGCCCGGGCGATGCCCACCCGCTGGCGCTGCCCGCCCGAGAACTCGTGGGGGTAGCGGTTGGCGTGCTCGGGGTTGAGCCCGACCAGGGCCAGGAGGTCCCGCACGCGGCCCCGGGTGTCGCCGTTCAGACCGTGGACCTTGAGCGGCTCGGCCACGATGCCACCGACCGTCATCCGGGGGTCGAGCGAGGCGTAGGGGTCCTGGAACACGATCTGCAGCTCCCGGCGGAGCTTGCGCAGCTCGGCGCCGGACATTCCCAGCACGTCCTCGCCCTTGTACCTCACCTCGCCGGCGGTGGGCTCGTGGAGGCGCAGCAGGCACCGGCCGGTGGTCGACTTCCCTGAGCCCGACTCCCCCACCAGGCCCAAGGTCTGGCGGGGATAGAGGTCGAAGGACACGTCGCACACGGCGTGGACCTCGCCCACCGTGCGCCGGATGAGCTCGCCACCGAGCACCGGGAAGTGCTTCACCAGGTTCCGGACCTCGACGACGGGGACCCCCCCGGCCCCGGGCACGACCGGCGTCCCACTGGGCGTCAACGGGCCGGTACCCCCTCCAGGTCCTCGGCGAAGTGGCAGGCGGAGCGCTGGCCGGTGCCCTCGACGGGCCGGAGCAGGGGCGTCTCCTGCGAGCAGATGGGCTGGGCGAACCGGCACCGGGGATGGAAGGCGCAGGCCGGCGGCGGGTGCACGAGGGAGGGCGGGCTGCCGGTGATGGGGACGAGGTGCTCGTCACCGGATTCGTCGAGGCGGGGCAGGGACCCGAGCAGCCCCAGGGTGTAGGGGTGGCGGGGCTGGCCGAAGACGTCGAAGACGCTGCCCGTCTCCGCCACCCGCCCGGCGTACATCACGCTCACCCGGTCGGCCATGCCCGCCACCGTGCCCAGGTCGTGGGTGATGAGGATGATGGCCGAGTGGGTCGCCTCCTGGGCCGTTTCCAGCACCTCGAGGATCTGGGCCTGGACGGTGACGTCGAGCGCGGTGGTGGGCTCGTCGGCGATGAGGACGTCGGGGTCGTTGGCGATGGCCATGGCGATCATGGCCCGCTGGCGCATGCCGCCCGAGTACTCGTGGGGATACTGGCGGCCCCGCTCCTTGGCGTTGGGGATGCCGACCAGGTCGAGCAGCTCGGCCGCCTTGGCCAACGACGCGTCCCGCTTGGTGCCGGGCCGGTGCGTCTCCACCGCCTCGGCGATCTGGAAGCCGACGGTGAGGACGGGATTGAGCGAGGTCATGGGGTCCTGGAAGATCATGGCCAGCTTCCCGCCCCGCAACCCCCGCAGCTCCTGCTCCGTGAGCCCCAGCAGCTCCTGGCCCCGGTAGCGGATGGAGCCGGTGATCTTGGCACTGCGGGGCAGGAGCCCCATGGCCGCCAGCACGCTCACCGACTTCCCCGAGCCCGACTCCCCCACGATGCCCAGGACCTCACCCTCCTCCACTGAGAAGGAGACACCACGCACGGCCTGGACGACCCCGTCGGGCGTGTTGAAGGAGACGCTGAGGTCACTCACTTCGAGAACGCTCACGCCCGCACCCGGCTCTGCTGGGGGTCGAACGCGTCACGCAGCCCGTCGCCCACGAAGTTGACGGCCAGGCAGAACAGCAGCAGGAACAGGCCCGGCGGATAGAACAGCCACCAGCGCGTGTTGGCCGCCTGGACCCCGGTCTGGATGAGGTTGCCGAGGGACACGTCGGGCGGCTGGATACCGAAGCCCAGGTAGGACAGGGCGGTCTCGGTGAGGATGGCGCCGGCCACCACCAGCGTGCCGTTCACGATGATGGGACCCAGGCAGTTGGGCAGGATGTGCCGGAAGATGATCCGGGCGTTCCCGGCGCCCACGGCCCGGGCCGCCTCCACGAACTCCCGCTCCCGCAGGGACAGGGCCACACCCCGGACCAGGCGGGCCAGCGGCATCCAGGCCAGGCCGGAGATGACGAACACCAGCACCAGCCAGTTGGCCTGCGACCCCCGGTAGCGGTTGGCCACCACCAGCAGGACGGCCAGGGTGGGCAGGGTGAGGAACAGGTCGGTGAGGCGCATGAGCACGGCATCCAGCCAGCCCCGGTAGTACCCGGCGACCGCCCCCACCAGCGCCCCGAAGCTGGTCGAGAACAGCGCCACCAGGAACCCCACCTCGATGGAGCGCTGGGCCCCCCGCTGCACCTGGGAGAAGACATCGATGCCGATGGCGTCGGTCCCGAACCAGTGCTCCCCCGACGGCCCGGCGCTGAGGCCGCTGTCTTCGGCCGAGGGCTGGCGGAAGTCGTAGCCGGAGAGTGTTTCGCCCAGGAAGGCCACCACCACCAGCAGCAGGAGGACGGCCAGGCTGGCCACGGCCAGCCGGTGGCGCAGGAACCGGCTCAGCACCAGGCGCCACTGGCTGCGGACCTGGACGCCGAACTCGACCAGCTCGGCCGATGGACCAAGCCCGCCGGCGGGCTGCACGGGCGGGATCATGCCGCCGGGGACGGGCCGGATGGGGCCGGGGTCAGCCACGGCGGATCCGCGGGTCCAGGTACCCGTAGAGGATGTCGGCCAGCAGGTTGAAGCTCACGACCATGGCCGCCGACACCAGCAGCCAGGCCTGGACCACGTTGGCGTCCCGGTCGAGCAGGCCGCGCAGCAGCAGGCGGCCCATCCCGTTCCAGGCGAAGACCGTCTCGGTGATCACCGCTCCCGACATGAGCAGGCCGAAGTCGATGGCCACCAGGGTGACGATGGGGATGAGGGCGTTCCGCAACGTGTGGCGGAGGATGACCTTCATCGGCGGCAGCCCCTTGGCCCGGGCGGTACGCACGTAGTCGGCGGAGAGGACGTCGAGCATGGCCGCCCGCTGGTAGCGGCTCCACCCCGCCACCTGGATGAGGATGAGGGCCATGACGGGCAGGATCATGTGCCCCAGCCGGTCGCCCCACACGGTGAAGAACCCCCCCACCACCGTGGGGTCCTTCTCCCCGATCGTGAAGAACAGCCGGAAGCCGATGGCGTCGTTGATCCGGATCCCCACGTCCTTCAGCACCGCCGCCAGCCAGAACACGGGCATGGAGAAGAAGATGAAGGCGAAGAGCGTGGAGAGGTAGTCGAACTTCGAATACTGGCGTAAGGCGGCGGCCACGCCGATGGCGACACCGATGAACACGGCCAGGGTCAGCGCCGCGCCGAGGAGCCGCAAGGTGACCCCGATGGCGCGCAGCAGCTTGTCCACCACCGGCTCGTTGTCCTTCGAGGAGCGGCCGAAGTCGCCGGTCACCGCCCCCGTGGCCCAGTCCACGTAGCGGGTCAGGATCGGCCGGTCGAGGCCGAGCCGGTGGCGCTCGGCCTGGATCTGGGCCTCGCTGATCGACGGGTTGGAGCGCAGCTCCCCCAGCGGGTCACCGGACACGGCGACGAGCCCGAACACCAGGAAGCTGGCCACGGCGATGAGAGGAATGGAGATGGCCAGGCGGCGCAGGATGAACCCGGCCATCTCCTCCTCCTCAGCTGAAGTCGCTTGCCCTTACGCCTTGAGGGCCCACGCCTCCGAGTTCCAGAACGGGCTTTCCTCCGTGGTGTTGTCGGAGATGTTCACGTAGGTGTCGTTGTAGGCCAGGAACGTCGGCTTCTGGTACAGGGGGATGTTGGGCATGTCCTCCCACATCATCTTGTCGATGTCGTTGAGGATGCCCAGGCGGGTCACCTCGTCGGTCTCGGCGAGGGCGTCGAGCAGCTTCTGGTCGACGGTTTTGTTGGTGTACTTGCCGAAGTTCGAGCCGCTGGCCGACTGGTAGATCTGGTAGCCACCGGCGGCCGGGAACGGCGTGCCCACCCAGGCGAAGTTGGCGATGTCGAAGTTGCCGCCCGGGAGGCGCTCGCCGAAGAGGGTCTCAGCCGGGGAGTTGTCGATGCGGATGTCGATGCCGATCTCCTTCAGCTGGGCCTGGATGAGCACGCCCTGCTGCTCCCGGAGCTTGTTGCCGGCGGTGGTGGACAGGCGCAGCGACAGCTTCTTGCCCACAAGTTCCATGATCCCGGTGGGGTTCTTCTTGAACCCGGCGCCCTCCAGCAGGCTGACGGCCTTGGCCACGTTGACCTTGGCGTACTCCTCACCGTGGGCCTCGTATCCCCTCTGGGTGGAGACCAGCAGGCGGTTGTCGAGCTGGGACGCCTTGTCCGAGAACGGCTTCATGAGCCGGGTGACGATGGCGGCCCGGTCCACGCCGTAGGCGATGGCCTGGCGCACCTCCTTGATGGCCAGGAACTCGTTCTTGGTGTTGAGCGTCAGGTGCTCGAACGTGGGCCCGAAGTTGATCTCCGAGTGCACTCCGGGGAAGGCCTTGACCGTCTCCACCTGGTCCAGCTGAGGCTGGGGGTAGATCATGTTGACCTCGCCGTTGCGCAGGGCGTCCGGCTGGGTCGTGGACTCGGGCAGGAACCGGAAGATGATCTCGTCGAGCTTGGACTTGGTGCCCCAGTACTTGTCGTTGCGCACCAGCTTGAGGGAGGCGCCCTTCACCCGCTCGGCCACCTTGAACGGGCCGGAGGCGGCGCCGGGGTCGGCGTCGAGCGAGGTGTTCCAGGCGGCCACCAAATCGCCGCCACCGGCGCGCTGCTTGATGATGTGCGACGGCGGGATGTCGTCGAAGAGGCTCTTGTAGTCGGAGAAGGGCTGGGCGAACTCGGCCTTGACCGTCTTGCCGTCCGGCTTCTCCAACTTGGCGATGAGGTCGAAGCCGGTGGTGGAGGCGCAGCTGGCCTCCTTGTTCTTCCCGTTGCACATCTGCCAGTAGAGCTCGAAGTCGTCCGAGCTGATCGGGGTCCCGTCGTCCCAGGCCGCCTCGGGCTTGATCTTCCACTCCACCGTGAACGGTGACTCGGCGGTGACGGTGGCCTCGCCGGCCAGCACGTCGGGCTCCAGGGAGAAGTCGGGCTTGACCCGGTAGGCGCCCGACCACACCTGCTTCATGATCTGGCCGCCGGCCAGGGAGTTGTCCTTGACGGTGTTGACGTTGTAGCCGGCGAAGTCCTGGTCGGCGCCGAAGACGAGGCGGCCACCGGTCTTCTCGGCACCCCCCTGCGCCGCTTCGCCGGATTCCTTCTTGTCGTTACTGCCGCAGGCGCCGGCGATGAGCGCTACCGAGAGCAGGGCCAGGAACAGCCGGGCAACGTTGCCCTTGCCGTGAATCCTCACTTCGTACCTCCTGTCGAGGGGACGTAGCTCGGGCGGCCGCCCCGTCCGCCACGCACCGTGCGCTATTTCAAGCGGAGCGCCAGGAGGACCGTGGTGAAGCTGAAGACGACCGCGGTCGCGACCGTGATCCGGTCGAGGTTGCGTTCCACCACCGTCGACCCCGCCAGTGAGCCTCCGCCTCCCGCCCCGCCGCCGAACATGTCGGACAGGCCGCCACCGCGGCCGGCATGGAGCAGGATGAAGACGATCAGCAGGGCCGAGACGATCAGGTGAAGGCCGAGGATCAGCACGTTCAGCACGACAGGCGCTCCTTATCAAGCGTCACTGAGAGTGGGAGCGTAGCATCGCCGCAGGTCAGCCGGGCTCCCCATTGCACCAATGACCCATATGTCCGGTAAGGGGAAATCACGGGCCGAAGCGGACGATCCCCGCGAAATCGTCGGCGTCGAGGGACGCACCCCCCACCAGGGCGCCGTCGATCTCGGGCATGGCCATGAGGGCGGCGATGTTCCCCGGCTTGACGCTGCCTCCGTACAGGATGCGAACGGCGCCGGCCGCCGCTTCCCCGGCCAGGCCCGCCACCATGGAGCGGATGACCCCGATGGTCTCGTTGGCGTCCTCGGGGGTGGCGTTGCGGCCCGTGCCGATGGCCCAGATGGGCTCGTAGGCGATGACGAGGCCGCCGATCTGGTCCCCGTCGAGGCCGTCGAGGCCACCCTTCACCTGGCCCGAGACCTTGGCCGCGGTGTCACCCGCCTCCCGCTCCTCGAGCGTCTCCCCCACGCACATGATCGGGATCATGTCGTGGGCCAGGACGGCCTTGACCTTCTTGTTGACCTCCTCGTCGGTCTCCCCGAAGTACTGGCGGCGCTCGGAGTGACCCACGATCACGTAGGTCACCCCCAGTTTGGCCAGCATTCCGGGTGACACCTCACCGGTGTAGGCGCCCTGCTCCTCCCAGAACATGTTCTGGGCGCCGAGGAGGATGGGCAGGTGGTCGGCCTCGATCACCGTCTGCACCGAGCGCAGGGCGGTGAAGGCGGGGCAGACCACGACCTCGGCCCGCTCGTAGTCGGCCGGCTCCAGCCGGTAGCCCAGCTTCTGGACCACGGCGATGGCGTCCAGGTGGGTGTGATGCATCTTCCAGTTCCCGGCCATGATCGGCTTGCGCTGGTTGTCCGCCATTACCTGTCTCCCTCTTGGCTGGTACCGGCGCGACAACCTACTGGCACCGCCCCGGCCTTTCTTTGTGACAAGCCCGCGCGCCGTGCGGGCAGGAACGTAACAAGAAAGCGCATTGCTGGGCCCTAACGCTTCCCTTCCCGGAGCGCGGCCAGGCCGGGGAGGTCGCCGGACTCGAGGTACTCGAGGGAGGCGCCGCCGCCGGTGGAGAGGTGGCCGACCTTGCCGGCCAGGCCGAAGCGGGCCATGGCCGCCGCCGAGTCACCGCCGCCCACCACGGTGTAGCCCCCGGAACTGGCCACCGCCTCAGCCACCGCCCGGGTGCCAGCGGCGAAGGGCGACAACTCGAAGACACCCATGGGCCCGTTCCAGAACACGGTCGCCGCCCCGGCGACCTGGGTGGCGTAGGCCTCGGCGGTGACGGGCCCGACGTCGAGGATCATCCAGCCGTCGGGCACCGAGTCGGCCGCCACCACCTTGGTGTCGGCGTCCTCGGCCATGGCGGTCGCCACCACCACGTCGGTGGGGACGGCCACCCGGCCCGACTCCAGGCGGGCCCGTGCCTCGTCGATCTGGTCCGGCTCCACCAGGCTTTTGCCGGTGGCGAAACCCTGGGCGGCCAGGAACGTCGACGCCATGGCGCCACCGACCACGAGGGCGTCGCAACGCCTCAGCAGCGAGTCGATGACCCCGATCTTGTCCGACACCTTGGCCCCGCCCAGGATGGCCACGAACGGCCGGGCCGGGTCCTCCAGGAGCCGGGCCAGCGCCTCGACCTCGCCCACCACCAGCCGCCCGGCGGCCGAGGGCAGGTGCTTCGGGGGACCGACGACGGAGGCGTGGGCCCGGTGGGCGGCGCCGAAGGCGTCGTTGACGTAGGCGTGGGCCAGGGCGGAGAGGGCCGAGGCGAGCTCCGCTCCGGCGTCGGTTTCCGGACCCTTGGTCTCGCCGGCGTGGAAGCGGAGGTTCTCGAGCACCATGACGTCGCCGGGCCGGAGGCGCTCGGCCATGGCCGTCGCTTCCCACCCCACGACCTCCGGGGCCAGGGGTACCTCGGCCCCGAGCATCTCCCCCAGGCGCGCCGCCACCGGCGCCAGCGAGTACTTCGGATCCGGTGCGCCCTGGGGGCGGCCCAGGTGGGAACAGGCCACCACCGCCGCCCCCCGCTCGGCCAGCCACTCGATGGTGGGGAGCGCGGCGCGGATGCGCAGGTCGTCCTCGATGGCGCCACCGCCCGACAGCGGCACGTTGAAGTCGGCCCGGAGCAAGACCCGGGTCCCCTCGGAGACAGCCAGGTCCTCCAGCGTGGGCAGAGCGCCCATGGGCCGTCTACTTGGTACCGATGAATGCCGACAGATCGACGAGCCGGTTGGAGTAACCCCACTCGTTGTCGTACCAGCCGAGGATCTTCACCATCCGCCCGCTCGCCATGGTGTCGGGGGCGGAGAAGATGCACGACGAGGCGTTGCCCACGATGTCGGCCGATACCAGGGGCTCCTCGGTGTACTGGAGGACACCCCGGTAGGAGGCGGCGCCGGCCGCCTCGGCGTAGGCGGCGTTGACGTCGTCCTTGGTGACCTCGGCCGAGACCGTGGCCACCAGGTCGGTGATCGACCCGGTGGGCACGGGCACCCGCAACGCCGTTCCGTCGAGGCGGCCCTTGAGCTCGGGCAGCACCGTGCCGATGGCCCGGGCGGCACCGGTGGAGTTGGGGATGATGGACAGGGCGGCGGCCCGCATGCGGCGCAGGTCTGGCTTACCCGAGCGGGCCACGGTGGCCATGTCCTGGAGCTGCTGGTCGGACGTATAGGCGTGGACCGTGGTGATCAGGCCCTGCTCGATCCCGAACCGGTCGTTGAGCACCTTGGCCATGGGCGCCAGGCAGTTGGTCGTGCAGCTGGCATTGGAGATCACCGTGTGCTGGGTGGCGTCGAAGACGGAGTCGTTGACCCCCATGCAGATCATGGCGTCGGCGTCGCCCGAGGGCGCGGAGATGATCACCCGCCTGGCGCCGCCCGCCAGGTGGCCGGCGGCCTTCTCCCGGGCGGTGAAGATGCCCGTCGACTCGATGACGACGTCCACGCCGTTGTCGCCCCAGGGGATGGCCGCCGGGTCGCGCTCCTCCAGCTTGCGGACCTCTTTGCCGTCCACCGAGAAGCCGCCGTCGGTGACCTTGACCTCGTTGGGGAGCACGCCCCCGACCGAGTCGTGCTTGAGGAGGAAGGCCATCGTCTCGCTGTCACCAAACGGGTCGTTCACGGCCACCAGCTCGACCCCGGCGCCGGAACCCCGGGCCAGGATGGCGCGGTAGAAGCTGCGCCCGATGCGCCCGAACCCGTTGATCCCCACACGTACCGTCATGCCGTCCTCCTCGCGTGTCACTACGGCTGGCCGCCCTCACCCTAGAGCGTTGGCGCCCGGCGGTATTCACCGTCCCGGGGGACAGGACCGGGGAGGTCGAGGCGCTGCGGCGCTAGATGGGCCCCGGTGTCCGGGCGTTGGACAGCACGCCCCCGACGACGTCGGCGCCCACCTGGTCGAGCTGCTGGCGGGCCAGGACCACGTCGTCGCGGGTGGTGGTGTGGACGGCCGCCACCACCAGCACGGCGTCGACCAGCGGGGCCAGCGCCAGGCACTCGGCGGTGTCGAGCACCGGGGGCCCCTCCACGACCACGAGGTCGCTCCCCTCCCCCAGCTCGGCCAGCAGGCCGCGCATCTCCTCGGGCGGCAGGGCGCCCGCCGCCTCGGCCGCCGACGAGCCGGCGGCGACGAGGGTGACCTCCTTGCCCGCTTCGGCCAGTGACGCCGCCAGGTGGGCGGCGACGGCGGTGGCGCCCGTCTCCCCCGCCGGGCCCGCCACCAGGACGGTCCGCAGCGGCCGCTTCCCAGCCAGGGCCAGCAGGCGGACGCGCAAGGCCCGGTAGGCATCCGACGCCCGGCTGTCGGGTTGTTCGACAGCGACCGGCGGGGCTCCGGGCCGTCGCCGCCGGACCCGGGGGACGGTGGCCAGCACCGGCGCCCCCAGGTGCTCCTCCAGGTCGGCCCGCCCCAGCAGGCGACGGTCGAGCCGGGCCCGGCCGAACGCCAGCGCCCCGCCCGCGGCCAGGCCCAGCGCCGCCCCCAGCAGGGAATCGAGGAGCGGCCGGGGACGGACCGGACGGGCGGGGCGGGTGGCGGGGCTCACCACGGCGCCGACATCGGTGGGGTTGATCACGTCGGTCTCGGCCAGGTTCTCGCGGTAGGGGCCGGCCTGAGCGCTCAGGTCGTCGACCGCGGCCCGGGCGGCGGCTCCTTCCCCGCTCACCGGAGCCACCTCACCGAGGCGCTCCCGGGCGCCGGCCAGGTCGTCCTCCAGCGGCGCCAGGGCGGAGCGAATGGCGTCGCGGCGCTGGTCCTGCACGGCCTCCACCTGCTGGCGCTTCAGCTCCAGGTAGGCGGCGGCGTAGGCCTCGGCACCCTGACGCGCTTCGGCGGCGGACGGCGCCTGGAAGGTGAGGTCGAGGATGCGGGTGCCACCGACGACCGACACGCCCACCCGGCGCCCCAGCTCGGCCACCGTGGCGGTGGTCCCCAACCGGCGCCGCACCATCTGGGCCACGCCCGCGGAGTGGACCAGCTCGCGTTCGTGGCCGGGGTTGACGTCGGCGCCGCCGCTGGCGGCGCGCTCGAAGGCGGGGGCGGCCGCCGGTTGCACGAGGACCTCGGTTTTCGACACGTAGGTGGGCGTGACAATGAAGAAGGACCATCCCAGCGCCAGGGCGGCACCCAGCAGCGTCACGCCACCGACGAGCCAGCCCGGGGCGATGTCGTTCCGGTCGAGCACCAGACGACCTCCGTGGCTTCGAAGGAAGGGCGTCCCGATGGCGTTCCGGGTGTGCAGTCGGTCGCCCGGCCGGCACCGCCCGCCGGTGCCAGTTCCGTCCCGCTTACCCACTCTCCGAATCGGTCAAACCACGCAAAGTCGCAGATTCGCAACGAAAGCGCTCATTTGTGGCTGAAGTTATATGGAGTCATCACGCACCCGCACCTAGCCTGGGCCCATGGATATGAGGCTCGAAGTGGTGATCCTGCCGGTCTCCGATGTCGACCGGGCCAAGGCCTTCTACGAGCGCGCCGGTTTCTCCCTCGACGTGGACCACCGGGCCGGCGAGGAGTTCCGGGTCGTCCAGGTGACGCCGCCGGGCTCGGCCTGCTCGATCATCTTCGGGAGGGGTGTGAGCCAGGCGACACCCGGCAGCTACCAGGGCCTGCACCTTGTCGTCGCCGACCTGGAGGAAGCCATCCAGGAGCTGGGCGGACGTGGTGTCGAGGTCAGCGACCCCTATCACTTCGGGCCCGAGGGCCGGAGCCCCGGGCTCGATCCCGGGCGCTCGGACTACAACTCCTTCGCCACCTTCAGCGACCCCGACGGCAATGGCTGGATGCTCCAGGAGGTCCGCAAGCCCGTCCGCTGACGGGGAGCGGAATTCGATCGATCGGGGCACCCCCGCTCCGCTACTGTCCCCGACCCCATGCGGCTGTACTTCGAGGTCGCCCGGCGGACGTACGGGCGCATCTCCACCTACCGGAGCGCCACGCTGGCCGGGGTGTTCACCAACACCGTGTTCGGCTTCCTGCTCGCCTACGTACTCCTGGCCGTCTACCGGGAGCGGACGACGGTGGACGGCTTCGACGCCACCGACGCCGTGACGTTCACCTTCGTGGCCCAGGGCCTGCTCATGGTGCTGGGCGTCTTCGGCGACCGGGAGATGGCCGACCGCATCACCACCGGCGACGTGGCCCTCGACCTGCAGCGGCCCTACGACCATCAGGCGTGGTGGGCGGGCGTGAGCTACGGCAAGGCCGCCTACTACGCCATCTTCCGCGGCATCCCCCCGTTTCTGGCCGGGGCGGTGGTGTTCCACCTGCGGCTGCCCGCCGATCCCACCCAGGCCGTGCTGTTCGTGGTCAGCGTCACCCTCGGGGTGGCGGTGGCCTTCGGCTGGCGCTACCTCCTCGGGTTGACGGCCTTCTGGCGCTCGACATCCGGGGCGCCAACCAGCTCGGCTGGATGGTGGCCCAGTTCCTGGGCGGCATGTTCGTGCCCATCGTCTTCTTCCCCGCCTGGCTGGAGACGGCGGCCCGGGCCCTGCCCTTCGCCTCCATGCTGGCGATCCCCGTCGAGGTGTGGCTGGGCCGGTTCCAGGGCGCCGGGCTGGCCGGAGTCCTGGCCCTCCAGGCGGCGTGGGCGGCGGCGCTGGCGCTGGCGGGGCGGTTGGTCATGAGCCGGGCCGTCCGGCGCCTGGTGGTGCAGGGTGGCTGAGCCCCTTGCCCTCCTCGGGGTGTGGCGCCACCTGGTGGGCGCCCGCATCCGGGCCGACTGGCAGTACCGCACGTCGTTCCTGCTCTTCCTCCTCAGCCAGTCGCTCATCTCTGCCTTCGACCTGGCCGTGATCGCCACCTTGTTCAGCCAGGTGGACCTCCTCGGGGGCTGGTCGGGCATGGAGGTGGCGCTGCTCTTCGGCCTCGGCGGTGTGGCCTTCGGCCTCTCCGACCTCCTCGTCAGCCCGGTGGAGACGTCGTCGCACCACATCAAGGCCGGCTCCCTCGACCTCTTCCTGTTGCGGCCGGTGCCGACCCTGGTGCACGTCTCCGCCTCGGAGTTCGCCCTGCGGCGCGCCGGGCGGATGCTCCAGCCGGCGCTGGTGCTGGCCGTGGCCCTGGTGGCGGCCCCCATCCGCTGGAGCCCCGAGGCGGTGCTGCTGGTGCCCGTGGCCATCGCCTCCGGGGCGGTGATCTTCGGCGCCATCTGGGTGATCACGTCCTCGTTCTCGTTCTGGACGGTCGAGAGTCAGGAGGTGGCCAACGCCTTCACGTACGGCGGCAACCTCATGGTGCAGTACCCCCTCGACGTGCTCGCCGCCTGGCTCCGGCGCCTGGCCACCTTCGCCGTGCCCCTGGCGTTCGTGGCCTACCTGCCCGCCGCCCGCCTGCTGTCCCGCCCCCACCCGCTGGGGCTGCCCGGCGCCCTGGCGTGGGCGTCGCCGGCCGTCGCCGTCGCCATGGCCGGCGCCGCCCGGGCGGTGTGGGGTCTGGCCATCCGCCACTACCGCAGTACCGGGAGCTGAGAGATGGCGCCCGGGGTCATCATCGACGTGGAGGGCCTGGAGAAGACCTTCTCCGTCTACCGGCGAACGGCCCGCCTGCGGCGCCGGCGGGAGGCGGTGGTGGCGGTGGCCGGCATCGACCTGCGCATCGAGCGGGGGGCGATGGTGGGCTACATCGGGCCCAACGGCGCCGGGAAGTCCACCACCATCAAGATGCTGACCGGCATCCTCGTCCCCAGCGCCGGGCGGGTGCGGGTGGACGGCCTCGAGCCCAGCCGCCAGCGCACGGACCTGGCCCGGCGCATCGGCGTGGTCTTCGGCCAGCGGTCCCAGCTGTGGTGGGACCTCCCCCTGCGGGACAGCTTCGACCTGCTCCGCCACGTCTACCGGGTGCCGGCCGGCCGCCACGCCGCCAACCTGGCCCGCTACGCCGAGGGCCTGGACCTCGGCCCGCTGCTCGAGGTGCCCGTCCGCCAGCTCTCGCTCGGGCAGCGGATGCGGGGGGAGCTCACCGCCGCCCTCCTCCACGACCCGTCCATCCTGCTCCTCGACGAGCCCACCATCGGCCTCGACGTCATCAGCAAGGAGGCGGTCCGGGAGTTCCTCGTCGCCCTCAACCGGGACCAGGGCACCACCGTCCTCCTCACCACCCACGACCTCGCCGACGTGGAGCGCCTGTGCGAGCGGCTCCTCATCATCGACCACGGCCGGGTCATCGAGGACGGCACCGTGGCCGGCATCACCAAGCGCTACGGCACGGAGCGGACGCTGGTCGTCGACCTGGCCGAGCCGGGCCCACCGCTGGACGTGGCCGGCGCCCGCGTGACCAGGGTCGAGGGGCCCCGCCAGTGGCTCCGGTTCTCCCGGGACGAGGTGACGGCCAGCGAGCTCCTCACCCGGGTGACGGCCAGGGCCGAGGTGCGCGACCTGTCCGTGGAGGAGCCCGACATCGAGACGATCGTGAAGGAGATCTACCGGCGGTAGCCGTCAGGCGAGGCCGTGCTCGTAGGCGTAGGCGGTGGCCGCCGCCCGGGTGGAGAGCCCGAGCTTCGTGAAGATGTGGCTCACGTGGCTGGCCATGGTCTTCTCGCTGATCACCAGGTCGCCGGCGATCTCCCGGTTCGTCTTGCCCTTGGCCACCAGGGCCAGGACCTCCACCTCCCGGGCCGAGAGCCCGCCCGGGCGCTTCGGGCCGGAGGCACGCTCCGCGCTCGGGTCGGTGCGGGCGGCATCGGGCTCCGCCCCCAGCCCGGCGAACGTGGCCCGGGCCGACGCCAGCTCCAGGTCGGCCCCCTCGTCGTCGCCGAGCGCCCGGCAGCACCGGGCGAGCAGCCGGACCCGGGCCGCCTCGTAGGGCGCTTCGAGGTCCCGCCACCCGGCCAGTGCCCGGCGCAGGAAGGCGAGGGCGCCCTGGGCGTCGTCCTCGGCGAGCAGGACGGCGCCGGTGACGTGCGCGGCCAGGGCGCCGGGCGGCGGCCGGTCGAGCCCCGCCGCCAGGGCGGTGAGCTCGTCCGCCGCCGCCCGGGCCGCCCCCACGTCGCCGGCGGCCAGGGTGATCTCCACGTAGGGGCCGAGCACGCGGATCCGGGTGATGGGGTCGCCGGCCTCCTGGTGCACCCGCCGGATGGCGGCGTCGGCGGCGGGAACCCGGTCCTGGGCCAGCCGGAGCAGCGCCAGCCCGGGCTGGGGATCGCGCCCCAGATCGCTCGTCTCCCGGTAGGCATCCTCCGCCCGCTTGAAGTCCCCCCGCAGCCGGTGGAGGTCACCGCGCAGGTAGGAGGCGGCCGCCAGTGCGGGCTGGCCGGGCGGATCGGCGAGTCGGGCGCAGGCCCGCTCCACCTCCTCCTGCGCCTCGGTCCACTCCTCTCGCAACGCCAGCAGCTCGACCCGA
>JBIOYN010000355.1:0-6892 GCA_044870155.1 Acidimicrobiia bacterium
CTGATGAGCCTGCGACCGGAACCGAGCCGTCCGACCAGTTCCCTCCCGGCGACACGCGGTCCGGCGGCGGGCAAGACCTGGCACCCCTGCCTGGGTCCCAGGGTCCCGCCGGGCCCGCCGGCCGGGAGGCCGAAGAGCTGACTAGCTCGAGGAGACGCCTTCGACCACGAGACGGATGGGCATCCGCACCGGCCCGGGGACAACCGGCACCGGCCGGGGTCCGGCGGTCAGCCGCCCCAGAACGGCTGGATGGCGGGCCCCGGTGAGTGACGGGAGCGTACCCGGCAGCCCGTGGACGGAGAGGAAGCCGAGGGCGGCGAAGGCGTAGGCCTCCTTGGCCGCCGACGGGAGGCCGAAGTCGTCGGTGGTCCGGAGGGCGGCGGGCGCCAGCCGGTCGGCGAGGGCGGCCATGAGGACCGGGTTGGCGGTCCCGCCCCCGGAGGCGACGACCTCGGCCACGCCGGAGCGCCGGCAGGCGGCCGCCACCACCTCGGCCACGGCAGCGGTGAGAGTGGCGCACAGGTCGTCGCCGTCGGGGGCGCCTGGGAGCCGGGCCAGGGCGGCGTCGAGGTAGGCGAGGTGGAACCGTTCCTTGCCCGTGGTCTTGGGTGGGGGCCGGTCGTAATAGGGATCGTCGAGGAGGGCTGCCAGAAGGGCGTCGTGCACCCGGCCCCGGGCCGCCCGCCGGCCGTCGGTGTCGGCTCGCTCGGCGCCGTCGGTGAGCCGGGCCACGGCCGCGTCGAGCAGGGCGTTGGCGGGGCCGACGTCGAAGGCGACGGGCGCGGCAGCGGGGGCCACCACCGTGAGGTTGGCGATGCCCCCCAGGTTGAGCGCCGCCCGAGGCTCGGGAACGGGACCGAGCACCAGCACGTCGAAGAGCCCCACCAGCGGCGCCCCCTGGCCGCCGGCGGCGACGTCGGCAGAGCGCAGGTCGGAGAGCACGGGCGCTCCCGTGGCCTCGGCGATCCAGGCCGGATTGCCGATCTGGAGGCTGCCGTGGACCCGCCCGTCCTCGACCCAGTGGAACAGCGTCTGGCCGTGGGACACGACGAGGTCGGCGTGGAGCCCGAGGCCGGCAGCGGCGGCGGCGAACTCCCGGCCCACGAGGTTGTCGAGGCGGCACAGGACCTCGGCGGAGGTCGGGGCGGGCGGCAGGGCGGCGACCAGGGCCGCCCGCAGGTCGGCGCCGTAGGCCACCGTGGTGTCGGCCAGGGGGGTGAGGCGAAGGACGTCGCCGTCGAGGGTGAGGTCGGCGGCGGCCACGTCGATGCCGTCCATCGACGTGCCCGACATGAGCCCGAAGACGATCACGCCGGCCCGGGGCCCGGGGTGTCCCCGACCTCACCGGGGGCGAGGGCCCGGCGGACGGAACCGCCCGCCGCCGCCAGGCGCCGCCGGGCCTCGGCCACCTCCACGCCGGCCAGGACGGCAACGATGGCGGTGCGGACCTCCCCGCCCGCCGCCTCCAGGGTTGCGGCGGCTTCGCCGGGCGGGAGCCCGGTGGCCTCGGCCACGATGCGCCGGGCCCGGTCGGCCAGCTTCTCGCTCCCCCCAGACACCCCGGTCATGAGGTTCCCGAACGTCCGGCCCAGGCGGACCATCACCGCGGTGGAGATGGTGTTGAGCACCAGCTTCTGCGCCGAGCCGGCCTTGAGCCGGGTGGACCCGGCGATGACCTCGGGGCCGACCACGACCTCGACGGGATGCTCGGCGACGGCCGACAGCTCCGAGGCCGGCTGGCAGGACACCCCCACGGTGAGCGCCCCCCGCTCCCGGGCCGCCCGCACGGCGGCGATGGCGTAGGGCGTACGGCCGCTGGCGCTGATCCCGACCACAGCGTCGCCGGCGCCGATCCCGAGGCCGTCGAGATCGGCCACCGCCTGGGCCCCGTCGTCCTCGGCCCCCTCCTGGGGCCGGGTCACGGCCTCGGGACCGCCGGCCAGGAGGGCCAGCACGCGGTCGCCGGCACCGAAGGTGGGCCCGCACTCGGCGGCGTCGAGGACTCCGAGGCGCCCGGCCGTCCCCGCCCCCACGTACACGAGCCGCCCGCCCCGGCCCAGCCGCTCGGCGATGGCGTCCACGGCGGCGGCCAGGGCCGGTGCCGCCCGCTCCACGGCGGCGGCCACCACCCGGTCCTCAGCGGCCATGAGCCGCACCAGCTCCTCGGTCGGGCGCAGGTCGAGGTCGGCCAGGTCCGTCCGCCGCCCCTCGGTCACCAGGTCCCCGAGATTCTGGTGACGGATTCTTTCAGACGCTGAAACATTCCGTCCCCAGAAGCCGGGGGGATCGGCCGGACGGCCGGTGAGGGCGTCGGTGAGGACGGCCCACACCCGTTCGGGCTCCCGGGTGCCGAGGTAGCTCATGTGCCCGCAGGCCTCGTAGCCCCAGGTCCACAGGTCCTCGACGCCTTCGGCGCGGGCCGTGGCCACCGCGGCACGGATGTCGCCCTCGTCCTCGGGCCCGAGGCGATAGCCCTGGATCCACAGCTGGGCCCCGACGCCTGCCGTCGCCGCGGCCCCGACCACCCGCCGGGCGTACCGGCCCACGTAGTCCACCACCGGGTGCCCGCCCGCCTGCCAGTAGGGGTCGGTGGCCAGGGTGTCGAGGCCGGAGAGTCCGGCCACCACCGACCAGTCGGCGATGGTGTGGGGCAGGATGCACACCGTGGACCGCCCTCCCAGGCTGGCGACGTGGGCGACCACGTCCCCGATGAACTCGACCAGGCCGGCATCCCGGAAGGCGACCACCTCGGGGGTGAGCTCGCCGGGCATGTCGGAGCCGTACGAGTCCCGGAAGCGGGCCCGGCACACGTTGCAGCGGCAGCCCCAGCGCTCCTCGGCCGCGCCCCAGTGCGACGGGTGGGCCCAGTGGGGCTCGTCCCAGAAGATGCGGTCCGCCCCCGTCTCCACCGCCGCCGCCGCCCAGGAGCGGACGAAGGCCCGGAACCCTTCCTGGTGGAGGCATCCGGCGGCCACGCGCTGCCCGTCGTCGAGCACCTGGCCCAGCTCGGGGTGGACGGCCCCGAAGTGGGTCTCGGCCTCGCCCCCGAAGACGCGGCCCAGCCCCCACGGCCCGACCTGGACCTCGAGGCCGGCCTGGTGGGAGAGCGTCACCATGCGGCCGAGGGTGCCGCGGTAGTAGGCCAGGTCGTTCTCGCTCATGGTGTGGAGCACGCCGGTGAACCCGGCGGCGGCCAGACCCTCCATGTCGGTGGCCACGTGGCGGAGAATCCGGTTGCCGAAGTAGGAGCAGCCGATGGCCATGGTCAGCCCGTGACCGAGCCCGACACCATGCCCTCCACCAGGCGCCGGTGCACGGCCAGGAAGAACCCGATGACGGGCAGCGTGAACAGCACACTGGCCGCCATGATCAGGCCCCAGTCGGCCTGGGAGCGACCCACGAACGCCTGCAGGAGCACAGGCAGCGTCTTGGCGCTCTCGGCCTTCACGAACGTGAGGGCGAAGAGGAACTCGTTCCAGGCGGCGATGAAGGAGAAGATGGCGGTGGCAGCCAGCCCGGGCCCGGCCAGGGGCAGCACCACCCGGACCATGGCGCCCAACCGGGTGGCGCCGTCGCTCATGGCCGCCTCCTCCATCTCCTTGGGGATGGTCTCGAGGAAGCTCTTCAGCATCCACACCGCCAGCGGGGTGGTGAAGCTGAGATAGACGATGACCAGTCCGGCGAGGGAGTTGAGCAGGTCGAGCCCCCGCATGACGGCGAACAGCGGGATGATCATCACCACGACGGGGAACATCTGCACGCTCATCACCCCCAGCAGCAGGTAGCGCTTGAGGGGCAGGGTGAAGCGGGCCAGGGCGTAGCCGGCCAGGGCCGCCACCGTCACCCCGGCCACGGTGGTGGCGGCGGCCACCTTCAGGGAGTTGACCAGAGCCCGGGCGAAGCCGGCGTCGAGGACCTGTCCGTAGCGGGCGAAGGTGGGGTGGGCGGGCCACAGGACGGGCGTGGACCGCAGGATGTCGGCGTCGGGCTTGATCGACGTGAGGAGCATCCAGGCGAAGGGGGTCACGGCGAAGAGCCCCACGGCGACGGCCGCCCCGTACAGGGCCACCGTGTGCAGGAGCGGGCGCCGCATCAGCGGGCCTCCTCCACCCGGGCCAGGCGGGTGTAGAGGGTGGTCATGACCACGAGCACGGCGAAGAGCGCCATGGCCATGGCCGCCGCCGTCCCCAGGTGGAGCCGGCCGAACGCCTCCCGGTAGACGGTGAGGACGGCAACCTCGGTGGACCGGGCGGGCCCGCCCTCGGTCATCACGTAGACCTGGTCGAAGATCTTGAAGTCCCAGATGGTGGACACCACCACCAGCACCAGCAGCAGGGGCTTGAGCATGGGCAGGGTGACGTGACGCAACGTCTGGAAGGGCGAGGCACCGTCGACCCGGGCCGCCTCCTTCACCTCGGGCGGGATGGAGGACAGGCCGGCGAGCAGGGAGAGGGACACGAAGGGAAACGACTGCCAGACCACCACCACCCCGATGGCGAAGAAGGCGGTGAGGCGCTGGTTGAACCAGGAGAACCCCTCGAAGCCGGGCAGGACCCAGTTCACCAGCCCGTACTGGTCGTGGAACATCCAGCGCCACACCACGCCCGCCGCCACCCGGGGCACGGCCCAGGGCAGGAGGACGAGCACCCCGAGGACGGCCCGGCCCCGGAACCGCTGGTTGAGGAGCAGGGCCACGGCCAGCCCCAGGGTCATGGTGGCCGCCACGCAGGCGAAGCCGAAGCCGGCGGTGGTGAGGAAGACCTGGCGCAGGTGGGTGTTGGTCAGCAGGTCGGCGTAGTTGTCCAGGCCGACGAAGCGGCTGCGGCCGTTGGCCAGGAAGGGGAGGCCGGCGGAGCGGAAGGAGAGCCAGAAGGTGCGGGCCACCGGATAGAGCACCAGCCCGAAGATGACCGTGCCGGCCGGGGCCAGCAGGAGCCAGGGCAGGGCCCGGTCCTCGAACCACATCCGGCTGCCGACCAGGCGGCTACTCACTGAAGGCGGCGTCCATGGCCGAGGCCACTTCCGCCATGGCCGCCTCGGCCGTCTTCTCGCCCTTCATCACCGACTGGACGGCATTGGTGAACAGGCCGTCGGCCTCGAAGCTGCCCCACGCCTTGGTGGGCGGGTAGGTGCGGGAGTGCTCCTGGAGCTGGGTGGAGAAGGTCTTGTACAGCGGGTCGGACGAGGTGGGCAGGGCCTGGAGCCCGGCGATGGCGCCGGGCAGGAACCCGATCTGGTCGGAGAAGCCCGCCACCCGCTGGGGATCGAGCAGGAACTCGACCCACTCCCGGGCCAGGGCCACGTGCTCGGTGCCCTCGAAGACGACGAGGTGGCTGCCGCCGGCGAAGGTGTCCTGGTTGCCGCTGGGACCGGCGGGCAGCAGGGCGGTTCCGACCTTGTCCTTGAGCTCGGGGTGGGCGGTGAGGATGGCCCGCAGGTCCCAGCCGCCGCCGATCATCATGGCCAGGTCGCCGGCCTCGAAGGCGGCCCGCACGTCGCGCGAATTCCACGACAAGGCGCCCTCGGGCGCGAAGTGCTCCTTGGAGTAGAGGTCGGCGTAGAAGCGGATGGCCTCCACGGCCTTGGGCGAGGCCATCCCCGAGTGCCACTGGCCATCCTTCTCGGTGGCGATCTCGCCGCCGTTCTGCCACACCATGGGCAGGAAGTAGTGGTTGGAGGTGCCGGCCACCCCGAAGGCGCTCAGGTCGGTCCGGTCGCGGATGGCCCGGCCCACCGTGAGGAGCTCATCCCACGTGGTGGGGACGGACAGGCCGAGGGAGGCGAGGACGTCGGTGCGGTAGATGAGGGCCCGGGCGCCCGCGTACCAGGGCAGGCCGTAGACCTCGCCGTCCACCGTGGCCCCCTCGACCAGGCTGTCGACGTAGCCCTTCAGGTCACCCTTGGCCGGGGCCAGCACCCCGGTGCCGCCGAACTCCGGCGTCCAGGTGCTGCCCATCTCGGCCACGTCGGGGGTCTGGTCGCCGCCGATGGCGGTGACGAACTGGTCGTGGGCGCTGGCCCAGGGGACGAACTGGACCTCGACCTTGGCCCCGGGGTGGGCGGAGGTGAAATCGGTGCTGGCCTGGGTGAAGAAGGTCTTCAGCTCGGGTGAGCCCGGCTCCATGATCCACACGTCGATGGTGCCCTGGTCGCTGCCGGCCGCCTGCTCCCCACCGTTGTTGTCGCCTCCTCCGCCGCCGCCGCAGGCGCCGGCCACGAGGGCGAGAGTGAGCAGGAGGACGGACGGGCGACGGGGCATCGGGCCTCCCATCAGGTCAGAACGGTGGGCTGGGCTTCGGGATCGGGGAGGAGCGGGACTCCGGCGGCGGAGTCGTAGACGAAGCCGACGAGCAGGTCGGGGACGGCACCGGCCAGGAGGGCGGCGCCATCGAGGGTGTCGCCGGCGGGCGGCGTGGGGATGGCGTCGGGGATCAGTTCCGAAAGGCGTTCGAGGAACGGCGCCAGGAGGAGGTCGTCGGCGCCGAACAGCCCTCCGGCCCAGGAGATGGGCACGGGGGCACCGGCCGGGAACAGCCTGCGGGCGCAGGCGGCGCCCGACGTGGCCAGCTCGGAGGCGGCCTCGGTCCAGATGGCCCGGGCGGCAGCGTCGCCCCGCCGGGCGGCGTCGGCCACCAGGGGGGCGAAGGCAGCCACGGCCGCCGCCGGGCTCCCAGCGGAGGAGATGCGCGACGGGATGGTGTCGAGGGGGCCGATGTGGTTCTCGGCCAGCCCGGCCAGCACGGTGGAGCCGCCCCGGCCGTCGACGGCTCGCAGGGCCTCGTCGAGTCCCCGCCGGCCGATCCAGAAGCCACTGCCGGCGTCGCCCAGGAGGTGCCCCCACCCGTCGGTGCGGGTGAAGTTGCCGTCGGCGGCCACGGCCAGGGCGACGGCA
>JBIOYN010000356.1:0-10762 GCA_044870155.1 Acidimicrobiia bacterium
GGTCCGAGGGCGCGGGCGCAGGCCCAGGTGCCGGTGCCGGTGCCCCCGGGTCGGCGGGCGCCGGAGCGGGGGCGGGTGCGGGGGGATGACTGGCGGCGGGAGACCCCGTCCGGACCGCCAACCCCACCAACGGCAGGTTGAGGTTGGTGGCGCCGCCCAGGTCGGCAGCGTCGCCGAAGGGGAGGAAGTCGCCGTTGGCGACGGCCAGCCAGTAGCCCCGGCCGGTGGGGGTGGGAGCGAGGGATACCACCTTGCGGGCGCCCCGGCGGGGCCGGTCGGTGCCCGAGCCGTAGAAGCCGGCGTCTCCGAAGGCGGAGACGGCCCCGTCGTTGGCCACGAACCAGTACCCCCGGCCCGACGGCGTGGCCGCCATCCCCTGGATGGGTCGGTCGAGGTTCTTGCCGCCGCCGGAGCCGTAGAAGCGGGCGTCGCCGAAGGTGAAGATGCCGCCGTCGGAGGCCACGAGCCAGTAGCCGCCGCCCGTGGGCGTGGCCGCCATGGCCACCACCGGCTGATTGAGGCGCCTGTCGCCGGTGGAACCCAGGAAGGCGGCGTCCCCGAAGGCGAAGACGCCCCCGTCGGACGCCACGCCCCAGTACCCGCCCGACGGCCCCGCCGCCCGGGGCGAGACGGGATGCAGGACGGGCGGGAGCAGCGCGATCAGAAAGGCGGCAAGGGCGGCCCGGCGGCGGACGGCAGCGCGTAGAGACATGTGGGTGCTCCGGGTTCGACTGCGTTACCTCCCCATACGCCGCGAAAGGGACAAAACCCTTCTTTTCCGGACAAATTCCCCCGGGGGCCGCCTAGGCGCAGGCCATCTCCGGTTCCCCGCCGCCGACGGGGGTGGGTGTGGGGGCGGGCTCGGACTCGTCGGGCGCGCCGACGGTGGCGGGAACGGGCCGGCTCCCGGGCCTGCCCTGGAGCAGGCGGACGGCCCCGAGGACGGCCAGGGCGCCGAGCGCCTCCACCGGGGACAGGGCCTCACCCAGAAAGACCATGGCCAGGGCGACGGTCACCACCGGCTCGGCCGTGGACAGGATGCTGGCCGTGGGGGCGCCCACGCGCTCGATGCCGGCGAAGAGAGCGGCCACCGGCACCACGGTGCCGACCACGGCGATGAGCGCGACGATGCCCCAGGCCGACCCCGTGGCGGGCAGGTGGAAGGAGGCGCCGGCCAGGCCGGCCAGGCTGAAGGCGGCCGCGGCGCCGGTGGACACCAGGGCGGCCAGCAACAACGGGTGCACCGCCGCCACCACCCGCTCACCGGCCAGGACGTAGCCGGCGTAGACGGCGGCGGCGGCGAGGCCGAGGGCGAAGCCGGCCGGGCTGGCACCCAGGGCAAGGGAGCCGGCGAGGACGGCCACCAGCCCCCCTGAGGCCAGCACGAGGGCCCCGGCCAGGTGACGGGACAGCCGCTCCCGGCCCCGGGCCACGGCGGCGACCGTGACCATGGCCGGGTAGGCGTAGAGCAGGAGCTCGGTCAGGGAGGCGTCGATGCGTTCCAGAGCCAGGAAGAACAGGGCCGCTTCCAGGGCGTAGCCGGCGAAGCCCATCAGCAGGCCGGCGACCAGCCACCGGGCGGCGGGGCGGGCCGGGCGGGCGACCGCCACCAGCAGCCAGAAGATCATGGCGGCCAGGCCGAACCGGGCCCAGAGCAGGCCGAGGGGACCGACCCCGGCCTCGAAGGCCTCCTTGCCCAGGATGGGCAGGGCACCGAACCCCGCCGCCGACACCAGGCAGGCGACGACACCCGCCCGTCGCCGGCGTTCGGCGGCCTCGGCGCTTTCCTCGATGCGCAGCCGGACCTGGATCAGATGGTCGCTCACCTGGGCCTCCCCACCGAGGCCAGGTTCCGCTCGGGCACGGCCCGGGAGGCCACCGCCTCATCCAGGACGGCCCGGGCCGCGCCCCACCGGCGCGAGCGGACCGCCGCTTCCCTCACCCACGCCGCCCGGCGGCGGCGAGGTTCCTCCAGGGGTGGGGAAGCGCCCGGCCCGCCGCCGTACACGGCGGTGACCACCACGTCGGCCGGGTCGGGAAGTGGGAGCCCGGGAGGGCGGGGGTGTCCTCCGGAACCATCGTCGTCGTTGAGCATCCTTCCGATGAGGTGGTGGGCTTCCCGGAAGGACAGCTCGCCGCCGGCCACGGTCGATTCGGCCAGGGCGGCGGCGGTGGTGGCACCGAGCCGGGCCCGGGTCGCCATCACCTCGGGCCGGGGCCGGACGCCGGCCAGGACGAGGGCGAGCAGGGTGGCGGCGTCGGCGATGGCGTCGAGGGCGCCGAACGTGTGGGGGGCGCCCTCGCCCCCGACGGAAACCGAGTTGGCATAGGGGACGGCATGGAGGGCTCCGGCCGCCGCCACCAGAGCACCCAGGGGGGCGGCGGACTTTCCCTTCACGTGCTCGAGCAGGAAGGGGTTGCGCTTCTGGGGCAGGGCCGAGCTCGATCCGACCAGCTCATCGGGGAGCTCCAGGAATCCGAACTCGGCGGTCGTCCACAAGAGCAGGTCGGCCGCCGCCCGGCTCAGGGTCACACCGGTCACGGCCAGGGCGGCCAGGAGGCGCAGGGCCGGTTCCCGGCTGGCGACGGCGTCGGACGAATGCGCCACGGGAAGGGAGAAGCCGAGGAGCTCGGCTGTCCGGGCCGGGTTGATGGCGACGCACGTTCCGCCGCCCGCCCCCGCGCCCAGGGGGCAGCGCTCCAACCCGTCGCCGCTGGTGGCCAGCCCCGCCAGGTCCCGGTCGAGCCCCAGGGCCAGACCGGCGAGGTAGTGGCCGAACGTGGTGGGGAAGGCGGCCTGGAAATGGGTGTAGGCGGGCATGACCAGCGAACCGTGTCGGCGGGCGCCCCGGAGCAGGACGGCCTGCAGCCGGCACAGCGCCGCCAGCACCCCTGAGTACGGGGCCCGCAGTTGGAGCAGGAACACGGTGGCGTTGAGGTCGTTGCGGGACCGGCCCAGGCGGGAGGCGCCGGCCGTGCGCTCGCCCAGGCGCGACACCAGCCAGTCCTCGTAGAGCAGGTACAGGCCCCGGCGGGCCTCCCGGTTCCGCAACGGGGCGAAGTCCAGGGCCCGCAGCTGGGTGATCTCGGCCAGGACGGCGGCGGCGACGTCGGCGGGGACCAGGCCACGCTCGGCCAGCATGACGAGGTGGGCCCGGTCGACCTCGGTGACGGCCCCGAGCTCGTCGCCGGCGTCGGCCGGCGGGGGGAAGGCCACCCGCCGGGCGGTGGGGGAGAGCGGCCGGCGGATGCGGCCGGTGTCGTCGGGCATCAGCCGGCCCTCCGTTCGGCCGCCGCCGGCTCGACCAGGGCGTGCAGCTGGGCCAGGGCGACGTCCGCCGCCCCCTGCACCGCCGCCGGCTCGGGACCGGCGGCGATGACCCAGCCCAGCCGGTCGAGGAACGAGCCCGTCCCCCCGACCACGTCGCCGGCGCGGGCGGTCACGGCCAGGTCGACGACGCCGGGCATGCGGGACGCGGCCGCCTGACCCCGGATGCCCACCAGACGACCGGCGGACGGCGCCACCAGGAACCGGATGGAGGCGTGATTCGACGCCGGCGGGGGCAGCACCGTGCGCCGGCCCGACGCCCGGTCGACCACGGCCTGGATGAGGTCGATTCCCGTCGCCAGCCGGACGAGCACGGGGATCTGGCCACCCGCCAGCCGCGGGTTCACCTCCATGACCACGGGCCCTGAGCGCCCCACCCGCACTTCGGTGTGGGCTGCGCCCCAGTCGAGGCCGAGCACCCGCACCGCCTTGGCGGCCACGCCGGCCACCTCGGCCACCCCGTCGCCCCGGGCCGGAAAGTCGTGGCCCGTCTCCACGAAGTGGGGGAGGGGCCCCACGTGCTTGACCGTCTCCCCCAGCACCTCGCCGGCCAGGGTCTCCACCGAGAACTCGGGGCCGTCCACGTACTCCTCCACCAGCAGCCAGGGCAGGGCGGGGGCGCCGCGCTCGTCGCCGCCGGAGGCCAGGAGGCGCCGGGCGTGGTCGGCCACCGCGCCCACATCCGGGCACCAGCGCACGCCCCGGCTGCCCGTGCCGTCGGCGGGCTTGCACACCACCGGCAGGCCGATGTCGGTGGCGGCGGCCACGGCCGCGGCCACCGAGCCCACCGCCTCGAAGGCGGGTACCGGGACCCCACCGGAGCACAGCGCCAGCCGTTGCCGGCGCTTGTCCCGGCACTGTTCCACGGCGGCGGCCTCGGGGCCGGGGAGCCCGAGGCGGGCGGCGACCCGGGCGGCGATGGCGACGAAGTACTCCGACGAGGTGGTGACACCGGCCACCGGCGCCTGCCGGGCCAGACGGGTGCAGATGTGGTCCAGCGCCTCGGGATCCGAGGTGTCGGCCCAGGCCACCTCGACGCCGTCACCCTCGACCCACGGATACCGGTCGGGACGGGTGCTGAGCAGGACGGGACGCAGGCCCCGGGCCCGGGCGGCGGCCACCAGCAGCCGGCCCGTCCCGGTGGTGTTGGACTCGATGAGGACGAAGTACGACCCGGGTGCGCCGGTCACGCCGCCGCCCCGGGGCCCGCCGGCATGGTGTGGGAGATGACCATCGGCCCGGGGTTCGGGGTGTCCCCGAAAGGTACCGGCGCCGCTCCCGGGACCTGGTCGTAGGGGCGCCGGTCCCAGCGCAACCAGGACCACTCCGGGCCGGCGTCCGCCGGGCGGGCCACCTCGGTCGGACGGGCGGGCAGGCGCCGCCTCCCCCGCCCACCCACATGTCCCCGCACCAGCAGGCCCTGGCGGCGGAGCCAGTCGTCGTCGTAGACGGTGTTGGAGTAGCGGTGCCCTTCGTCGGGGAGGAGGGCGACCACGGTGGCGTCGGGGTGGGTGCGGGCCCACCACCGGGCCACCAGCCAGCTGGCGCCACTGGTCGGGCCCATGAACAGGGCGTGATGCCGGTGGAGGGTGCGGGTGGCAGCGAAGGCGTCCCGGTCGCTCACCCAGTGCACCTCGTCGAAGGTGCGGTGATCGAGGTTGGGGGGCATGAGGCTGTTGCCCAGGCCCCGCACCCGACGGGGGGCGTCGTGCTGGCCGAACAGCACGCTCCCGGGAGTGTCCACCGCCACGGCCACCACGTCGTGGCCGGCCCGGCGGAGGAAGGAGGTGGTGCCGCACATGGACCCGCCCGAGCCCACCGGCCCGACCAGGCAGTCGATGGGGCCGACGCTGGCCGAGAGGGCCTCGGCCAGGGCCCGGTAGGCGCCGGGGTTGTCGGGGTTGGCGTACTGCGAGGGCAGGAAGTGGCGGCGATGGCGGGCGCACAGCTCGGCCAGGCGGTCGAGGCGGGCCTGTTGCAACCCACCCACGGGGGCGGGGCGCTCCACGATCACCACCTGGGCGCCGAGGTCGCGCAGTCGCCGGCGCAGGGCGGGGTCGACGGCGGGATCGGAGACCAGGATCAGCGGGAGGCCGAGCAGCGAGCACTCCATGGCCAGGGCGAGCCCGAAGGTGCCCGACGTCGTCTCGATGACGACCGTGCCCGGGTCCAGTGCCCCTTCGGCCTGGGCCCGTTCCAGGATGTGCCGGGCGGGCAGGAGCTTCATGAGGGTGAAGGCAGCCCCGAAGAGGTTGGGGCCCAGCCGCACCAGCCGGGGGAGCTCCAGTGCGGTGGTGATGCTGGGAGCGATGTCGCGCCCGGTACCGCCCCGGACGGCGGATTTCACGTCCGGCCCCCCGGGCCGGTCGCGGAAGGCCCGGGGGTGCATCGTGGATGTCGCCTCGGCCAAGGGTCGCTCCTCCTTCGCACCGCCACGTCTTCCGGCCTCGGGCTCGGGGTACCCACGTGCCACCCGGGGCCTCGGGGGAGCTCCCGGTGACAGGTCGACGGTAAACGGGCGAGGAGAACGCTCCCTTGGCCCCAGTCGAAGCCGAGGTGAACGTCTGGCGGAATGTAAGGGGCATCCGTTCGCCATCATCGACGAATACGGATGTGAATGCAAGAGGTATAAGGACAATGACCTCTTACAACGGCCTGCATACCCCTTACAGATGCGCGTGTGGGCGGTTTGTACGGCCAGTTTGCTCTGCCATGATGACCCGGCGAGGTGGCCATGGGCGGCGGTTTTCCCGACGGGCCGGTGACGATCCTCTTCAGCGACGTCGAAGGCTCGACCGATCTTCGGACCGCACGCGGCGACCGGGTTGCCCACCAGATGCTTCGCGCCCACGAGGCGATCGTCCGCGACTGCGTGGCGGGCCACGACGGCCGGGAGGTCAAGGCTCTCGGCGACGGGTTCATGGTGGTCTTCTCCTCGCCGCGCAAAGCCCTGGAGTGCGCGGTGGCCATCCAGCAGGAGCTGGAGGAACGCAACGTCGAGTCTCCCGGCGAGGAGCTCCGGGTCCGCATCGGGGTCAACACCGGCGAGGTGGTCGTCGAAGGCGACGACATCTACGGCCAGGCGGTCAACGCCGCCGCCCGCATCGCCGGCCGGGCCAAGAGCGGCGAGATCCTCGTGTCGGAGATCGTCCGCCAGCTGGCCGGCTCAGGTCCCGAGTTCGTCTTCGCCGACCGGGGCCGCCTGCGCCTGAAGGGCTTCCCCGACCGCTGGCACCTCTACGGCGTCGTCTACGACGCCCTCCGGCCGCCGGCGTCGGGTGCACTGTTCGCCCCCCGCACCCCGTTCGTCGGTCGGGAGAGGGAACGGGCGGAGCTGCGCCGGCTCGTCAATCAGGTGAAGGCCGGCACCGGTACCCAGGTGATGGTGGGCGGGGAACCGGGGGTGGGCAAGACCCGCTTGTCCGAGGAGCTGATGGCCCGCTGCGCCCGCGACGGGTTCGTGACGTTCGTGGGCCACTGCTACGAGATGGCCGGCGCCCAGCCCTACATCCCCATCGTGGAGGCCTACGAGCAGGCGCTCGCCGCCGCCCCCAGCCCGAAGGACTTCCGCCGGTTCCTGGGCGACGAGGCCCCGGAGATCGCCCGTCTCGTTCCCAAGCTGCGCCGGTTGTGCCCCGACATCCCACCGCCGCTGGAGCTTCCCGCCGAACAGGAACGTCGCTACCTGTTCAATGCCGTGTGGGAGGTACTGGCCCGTACCGCCCACGCCCAGCCGACCCTGCTGGTGCTGGACGACATCCACTGGGCCGACGAGCCCACCATGCTCCTGATCCAGCACTGCGCCGAGCGCCTCGGCGCCGTGCCCGCCCTCATGGTCGGCCTGTATCGCGACAGTGAGCTCGACGTGGGGCGGCCGCTGTCGCGCACCTTCGAGGAGCTGACCCGCCGGCGGCTGGCGCACCGCATGTCGTTGCGACGCCTCCCGGCGGAGAGCGTGACCGACATGCTGCGGGCCCTCGCCGGCCAGGAACCACCCTCCGGCCTGGCCCAGGTCGTCTATGCCGAGACCGAGGGCAACCCGTTCTTCGTCGAAGAGGTGTTCAAGCACCTCGCCGAGGAAGGCCGGCTCTTCGACGCCGACGGCCGGTTCCGCACCGACCTGGCCGCTGAAGACGTCGACGTCCCCGAAGGCGTACGGCTGGTCGTCGGTGCGCGCCTGCGGCGTCTCGGTGAGGAGGGTCCCCGGGTGCTCGGCGCCGCCGCCGTCCTCGGCCGTGTCTTCGCCTTCGAGCTCCTGGGACGTCTCGAGCCGGTCCCCGAGCAGCGTCTGCTCGACCTGGTGGAGGACGCCGAACGGGCCCGGCTGATCAGCGCCGTCGACGACGACCGCTACATCTTCGCCCACGAGCTGATCCGCCAGACGGTGCTTGCCGAGCTGTCGGCGCCGCGCCGGCGGCGGCTGCACGCCCGCGCCGCCGAAGCCCTCGAAGCTGTGCACGCCTCCGATCTGGAGCCGGAGGCCGCCACCATCGCCAACCACCTGGTCCAGGCGGGTCCGGCGGACCCGAAGCGGACGTTCCAGTACCTGGTGATGGCGGGGAAGTGGGCCCTGCAGGCGGCCGCCTTCGAAGAAGCCCTCGCCCACCTGGAGCGAGCCGCGGGGCGCATCGACGCCGCCGGCCCGACCGAACGGGCCGACCTCTTGTTCCACCTGGGTGCCGCCCAGCGCAGCAGCGGCCAGTGGGACGAGGCGATCAGCACGTGGGAGCAGGCCATCGACGCCTACGAGGCCGCCGGCGACGTCGAAGAAGCCGCCCGCATCTGCTACGACGCCGCTTTGAGCCTCACCTGGGCGTCCCGCTTCGGGGAGGCGTTCGCCATCCAACGGCGTGGCATCGAGCTGGCCGGAGAGGAGGTGAGCGCCGTCCGGGCCCGCCTCCTCGCCCAGCAGGCTCTGGTCCTGGCCTTGATCGCGCCCTTCGCAGCCGGAGACGCCGCCGTCAGCCAGGCGCTCGCCATCGCCGACGAGCTCGAGGACCCGGCGCTGCGGGGCCAGTGCCTCATGTACCTGCCGTTTCATCGCTACTTCTGGCTGTACGCAGATGAATGCGCGGGCATCGGCCTCGAAGCGGCGGAGCTGCTCCGGGCCGCCGGCAACCTGTGGGAGGAGTCCACCATCCTCGCCTTCGCCGCGGTCGGCCTGGTCGATTGCGGCCGGTTCGCCGAGGCCCGTGAGGTCGAGGCTGACCTCGAACCGCGGGCGGAGCGGCTCGGCAACTTCTCCGCCCTCATGATCTGCCGCCGGGTCAAGGGCATGGTCGACTTCGCCGAAACCGGCGACCTGGTGGCGTTCGAAGCCTTCGGCCGGGCGGACCTCGAGATCAACCTCGACAACGGACTGCCGTGGGGATGCGCCAGCCACACCTGGATCGGGCTGGCGTACTTCCTGCGCGGCGACTGGGACACCGCCAGGCACCACTTCGAAACGGGGGCCGCGCTCGAGCCACCGGGAGGCTGGCACGGTCACTGCCGGGCCCACCTCCTCGAGTTCCTGGCCTACGCCGGCGACCGGGATGCCGTCCTGGCCATGCTCGACGACGCCGACGGCAACCGGATGCCGGTGGCCGGTCGGATCAACCAGTGGGGATCGTGGGCCGTCCTCTTCTCCGCCGTCGAAGCCCTGCACGTGCTGGGCGAGGACAGGCGCGCCGGGGATCTCCACGACCTGGTCGTGGAATGCATCGACGTCACCCGTGCGGTGGGCGGCAGCTACCACGACGTCCGCCTCGTTCAGCGGGTGGCCGGCATCGCCGCCGCCGCCGGTCGTCGCTGGGACGCCGCCGAGGCCCACTTCCGGACCGCCCTCCGTCAGGCCGAAGAGCTCCCTCACCTCCCCGAGCAGGCGCACACCCGCCGCTTCTTCGCCGAGATGCTCATCGAACGGGACCTCCCCGGCGACCGGGCGGAGGCTGCCCGGCTCACCAGCGAGGCAGCCGACCTCTACCGCCGCCTGGGGATGCCCCGGCACCTCGACATGGTCGAGGTGTGACCGGTCTGACGGGGCTTCGCACCGTACCGGTTCGGCACCGCCGGCTCCCGTACTGCCACACCGGCGGGAAGGAGATCCCGATGCAGGACATGAGCAACATCGTCGAGCTGGTCGCGGAGCTGGTGGCCTAGGAGGAAGCGACCCCGGCGCGTTGGCGGGCGCGGTAGGCCGCCACGTTGGTGCGGTTGCCGCAGGTGCCGGGGTCGCAGTACCGCCGGGACCGGTTGCGGGAGGTGTCGACGAACACCCGGGAACAGCCGATGGCGGAGCAGACCCGCAGGCGGTCGAGGCCCCGGTCCCGGATGACGATGGCGAGTCCCATGGCCGCCTCGGCCGCCATGTGAGCCCACAGCGAGGATTCCGGGGGCGTGAAGTGGAGGTGCCAGGGCTCCCCGTCGTGGTCGCTCAGCTGGGGCAGGGCGCTGGCTTCGGCCAGCAGCGCGTTGAGCAGGGAGACGACCTCGGGCTCCTCGCCCCGCACGAAGGCGGTGCGCAGCCGGTCCCGCAGCTCGCGGACCGCCGTCACGTCCTCGGCCGTGACCGGACGGCGGTAGCTGTCCCGGTGGGCCTGGAGGAACTGGGCCAGATGCTCGGGCTCGGTCAGCCCGTCCGTGCCCGTGATCCAGTCCAGGGTGTTCACGAGATCTACGGCCGTCACCACCGAGAGGCTGGTGTAGGTGTCGAAGTTCAACGCCCGTCCTTCATTCGTCCGGGACACCCGGACCTTGGTTCGTCCGGGACACCCGGACCCGGGGGTGGGTCGGTAACTACCGCTCCGCAGATTATCCCTTTCAGGCTGGGATCGACAGCCCCCGGGTAGCCTGCGCAGGCGCATGTCTGCGACGCCGGCCCCCGGGCAGAGTCCGTTCTCCCGTCTGGCCCTTGCCCACGCCCTCTCCGTCGGGGGCGACACGCTCATCGCCGTGGCGCTCGCCGGCTCCATCTTCTTCAATGTCTCGGCCGACGCCGCCCGACCCAAGGTGCTCCTCTACCTGGGCGTGACCATGGTCCCGTTTGCCGTGGTGGCGCCGGTCATAGGGCCGGCCCTCGATCGCACCCTGGGCGGTCGCCGGTTGGTCCTCGCTGGCAGCGCCGCCGGCCGGGCCCTCCTGTGCCTGCTCATGGCCGGCCACATCAAGTCGCTCCTCTTCTATCCCGAGGCCTTTGGCGCCCTGGCCCTGTCCAAGGGCGCGCTGGTGGCCAAGAGCGCGCTCGTCCCCGCCGTGGTCGACGACGACTCCGCCCTGGTGGAGGCCAACGCCCGCCTCGCCCTCATCGCCGTCCTGGCCGGGCTGGTCCTGGCGCCGGTGGCGGCCGGGGTGTCGGCGCTCCTCGGCGCCAGCTGGGTCCTGCGGCTGGGCACGTTGGTGCTGGCGGCAGCGGCGACGGCGGCCGTCCGCATCCCGGCGGCCAAGACGCTGGCG
>JBIOYN010000357.1:0-5057 GCA_044870155.1 Acidimicrobiia bacterium
CGGGCACACGAGGGCTGTCAACACGGAAGATAGATTGGCCCCTCCCGTGATCGTCGTCTCGCACCGTGGCCCGGTTTCGTTCACCCTCGAGGAGGACGGCAGCTTCAGCTCCTCCCGGGGGGCGGGAGGTGTCGTGAGCGGCCTGGCGCCGCTGCTCTCGGGGACGGGGGCCACATGGGTGGCGGCGGCCATGAGCGACGACGACCGGGCGGCGGTGAAGGCCGGAGCCGCCACCGAGCCCGGATTCGACCTCGTCCTCCTCGACCTCGACCCCCGCCTCCACGGCCAGCACTACGACGTCGTCTCCAATGCCACGCTGTGGCCGCTGTTCCACGGCATGTTCGACCTCGTCCGCCGGCCCCGCTTCGACGCCCGGTTCCAGGAGGCGTGGGACGCCTACGTGGCCGTCAACGAGGCTTTCGCCTCGGCCACGGCCAAGGCCGCCGGCGAGGGGGACGTGGTCCTGATCCAGGACTACCACCTCGCCCTGGTGCCGGGAGCGCTGCGCAAGTCCCGCCCCGACCTGCGCCTGGCGCACTTCACCCACACCCCGTTCTGCGGCCCCGAGGGAATCCGGGTGCTCCCCGACGCCGTGGCCCATGAACTGTGCGCCTCCCTGGCCGCCGTCCCCGCCGGGTTCCACACACGGCGCTGGGTCCGCAACTACGCCGGCGCCGCCGCCGAGATACTGGGCCCGGCGGCCACGGTGGCCACCCCCTTCGCCGCCGCCCTGGGGCCCGATCCCGTCGACCTGGCCGAGTCGGCCGCCTCGCCGGAGGCGCAGGAGGCGGCCGACCACTTCGCCGAGCTGGTGGGCGACCGGGCGGCGGTGGTGCGGGTCGACCGCCTGGAGCCGTCCAAGAACATCGCCCGGGGGTTCGCGGCCTACGACCTGCTGCTGGAGACCCACCCCCGTTGGCGGGAGCGGGTGGTGTTCGTGGCCCTCGCCTATCCGTCACGCGAGAACCTCCCCGAGTACCTGGCCTACCGTCAGGAGGTGGAGCAGGCCGCCGCCCGGGTCAACACCCGGTGGGGGACCGCCGGCTGGCAGCCCGTCGTGCTCGACACCCATGACGACTACCCGACGAGCATCGCCGCCTTGGGCGGCTACGACGTCCTCCTGGTCAACCCGGTGCGCGACGGGCTCAACCTGGTGGCCAAGGAAGGCCCGCTGCTCAACCAGCGCCACGGCGTGCTGTGCCTCTCCCGGGGGGCGGGCTCGTTCGACGAGCTGGGGCCGGCGGCGGTGCCGATCCACGCCTTCGACATCCTCCAGGGCGCCTCCGCCCTCCACGACGCCCTGTCCATGCCCGCCGGCGAGCGGGCCGCCCGGTCCGCCCGGCTGAAGGAGCTGGCCGGCGCCCGCACGCCGGCCCGGTGGCTGGAGGACCTGCTGGCCCACGCCGGCTGAGGGCCGGCGGAGTCACACCTGGTCGGCGAGCTGGTCGAGGACGGTGAGCAGGCCGGCGGGGCCGTCGACCACGAGGTCCGCCCGTGCGACGAGCGCCCGGGGGGCTTCGGCGGAGGCCACCGCCACGCGCACACCGTGGAGGAGGAGACCGGCAGCCTCGAGACGGTCGACGGCGTCGAAGAAGGGCAGGTCGCCGTGGTCGTCGCCCGCCACCAGGGCGGCGGCGGCGCCGGCGGCCAGCTCCTCGGCCACCGTGCCCTTGTCCACGGGGATGGGCGGGCGGAGTTCCAGGGCGAGGCGGCCGGGCTGGACGTGCAACCCCAACTCGGCGGCCAGCCGCCGGCCCAGCGCCAGCGCCACCGCCTCCAGGTCGGGAGCCCGGCGCCAGTGCAGGGTGACGGCCACCTCACCCTTGCGCTCCACGTGCAGCCCCGGCTGCTCGGCCTCGGCCCGGCGCGCCGCCTCCGCCACCGCCGGCACCCACTCCCGGGCCCCCGGGTGGATCACCACCCGGCCCTCCTCCAGACGTTCCAGTCCGTACTGGCCGGAGACGGTCAGCCCGGGGGCATCGAGGTGGCGGCGGAGGAAGGCCACCGGCCGTCCGCTGACCACCGCCACCCCGCCGAGGCGGGCGGCCAGGCGCCCGAGCACCTCGCCGGCGCCGGGCAGGAGACGGGCCTGGGCCGGGTCGTCGACGATGGGCGCCAGCGTGCCATCGAAGTCGACCACCACCACCGAACGTTCGGGTGCGTCAGCGAAGGGACGGAGGGCGTCGATCCCCTCAGGGTAGATAGGGCCGGGGGTCGCGGGGACGCGTGTCGATCCGGACCTCGAAGTGGAGGTGGTTGCCGGTGGAGTGGCCGGTCGTCCCCACGTAGCCCACCACCTGGCCCTGGCTCACCTCCTGACCCTCCACCACCGCCATCTTCGACTGGTGGCCGTGGAGCGTCACCACGTTGTCGCCATGGTCGATGGCGACCAGCTGGCCGTAGCCGCCCAGCCAGTCGGCGTAGAGGACCTCTCCCTCCTTGGCCGCCCCGATCGGCGTCCCCGACGGGGCGGCGATGTCGATGCCGGTGTGCATGCGCCCCCAACGGGGCCCGAAGCCCGACGTGATCACGCCCTGCACGGGCCAGATGAAGCCGGCGGTGGAGACGCCCGTCCCCGTCCGGCGACCGGCGAAGGGTGACCCGCCCCGGGCCGCCCGGGCCCGGGCGGCGGCCGCCAGCCGCTCCCGGATGAGGTTCTCGAGGCGGGCCTGCTCGGCGGCCAGGGCGTCCATCTCGGATTCGAGGGAGGCGATGCGCGACTGGAGGGCGGCGTGGGTCGCCTCCTGCTCGCGCTTGAGCTTGGCCACGGCCCGGAGGGCGCGCTCGGCGTCAGCGGCGCGCTCCACCGCCCGGTTGCGGGTGAGGGTGAGGGCCAGCTCCTGGTGGGCGAGGGCGGTCTGGGCGTCGGTGAGCTCGGCCAGGACGTCGCCATCCTGGCCGGAGACCCGGTGCACCAGGACCGTGCGGCGAGCCGCCTGGCTGAAGTCCTCGGGCAGCGACAGCAGCTCCCCGGCGATGCTGAGCTCGTCGAGCGGGCGGCCCTCGCCGCCCATGTAGGCCACCACCGCCCGGCGGTTGAAGACCGTCTTCCGCTGCGCCAGGACGGTTCGGGCGGCATCGATTTCGGCCGTGATGCGGGTCACGGCGGCCGCCGCCTCCTCGGAGTCGGCCCGGGCACCCTCGGCCTCGGACCGCTTTTCGGCCAGATCACCTTCGATCTCACCCAGCCGCCGGGTCAGCTGGGCCTCGGTGGCCTGGGCCAGGTCGAGCTGCTTGCGCACTTCGCCCTGGCGCTTGCGAGCCTCGTCGCGCTTCCGCTCGAGCTCGCCGCCCATGGCGGGCGGGACGGCGGCGGCGAGAACGGCGGCGGCACACAGCCAGACCGCCAACGCCCTACGACGCCGAAGGGATCCAGGCGGGGAAGTGAGGATGGGGCGATCCTGGCATGCCCCGTCGCCGAAGTCGCGGATACCCGGGCTGGGGCGGAATCCCTAGGCGGACCCGATGACCACCAGGCAGTCGGCGTCGGCGGGAAGGAGGTCGCCGGGCGGGGCGGCCTGCGACGGGACACCGATGGCCGAGACCAGGGCGGTGGCCTCCAGCTCGAAGCCCGGCCGGCAACCCACGGTGGTCTGGGGACGCACGGTGGCGTTGCCCGGCTCCAGCGTCTGGTAGCCGTCGACCCGCAGCCGGCCGGCCATCTCGCCGGCCATGCCCTTGCGGCCCGAGGCGTTCAGGACCAGCACCCGGACGTCGCCCGGCGGCCGGGGACCGGCCGTGGTCGTCGTGGTGCTCGGGGCCGGCGACAACGGCGTCGCCGGCGCCGGCTCCCGCCCGGCGGCGGTGTGGTCGGGCCGGGGGTCGTCGCTGTACTGGAGCAGCACGATCCCGATGGCCACGGCCACGGCGATGAGGCCGGTGCCCCGGGCGGCGGCACCTACCAGGGAGCGGGAGAACGATCCTGGGGCACGGCGCCGGGCGCGGCCCCCACCCTCACTCCCGCCCGGAGAGGTCGGCTCCGCCGGTTCCTCCGGGGGCAGGGTCACCGGGACTCGGAGCCGCCGTACCGGCTGTCGAAGCGGGCCCGGCGGCGCCGGTCACGGCGGCGGCGGAGCCGCTTGACCACCAGTGGGTCGTAGGCGGCCACACCCGGCTCGTCGAGCACGGCGTTGAGGAGCTGGTAGTAGCGCGACGTGGTGAGGCCGAACCGCTCGCGAATCGCGTCGGCCTTCGTCCCGGGCAGCGCCCGCCAGATCCGTTCAAAGTCGAGAATGTCCCGGCTCCGCTGGGAGAGGTCCATCAAGCTTTTGATCCTCCACGGAAATCCTGGAAGGTCAAGCACCACCCAGCGTGATGGTTCCGCCACCGCTTACGCAGCCAGCCATCCTGCCACGGTCCGCAGTACTGACACCGGGTGCCGGAAATCGCCGCCGTCCCCGTGAGCCCCGACACGCTGGTGGGCATCTGCGACAGATTTGTCCTAATAGTGGCCGAAGTCTATTTAAAGTATTCCGAGCCAGACCTATTTACCCAAAGCCGAGCGCGACAGGACATTACGGACATATCGCGGAGTGGAGCCCGAGGTGGGATTCGAACCCACGACCTGACGCTTACAAGGCGCCTGCTCTGACCGCCTGAGCTACTCGGGCCTGGGTCCCGAGCGTAGATGAGAGCGAAGAGGCCCTTCGGGGCCTACGCGGCGCCCTCGGCGGCGGCCCGCTCGGCCAGGTGCATGTCCAGCTTGCGCTTGATGCGCTGGAGGGCGTTGTCGATCGACTTGACGTGCCGGCCCAGGACTTCGGCGATCTCCTGGTACGACTTGCCCTCGACGTAGAGCCGCAGGACCTCGACCTCGAGCTTGGAGAGCATCTCGCTCATCATCCGGCGCATGGAGCGCAGGTCCTCCATGGAGATGATGAACTCGATGGGGTCGATCAGGCCTTTTGCCTCCAGGACCTCCTCGACGGTGCCGCTGCCGTTCTCCTCGCCGGGGCGTGTGCCCGACAGCGACAGGTAGGAGTTGAGGGGCTGGTGCTTCTGGCGGGTCGCCGTCTTGATGGCGGTGATGATCTGCCGGGTGATGCAGAGCTCGGCGA
>JBIOYN010000358.1:0-17308 GCA_044870155.1 Acidimicrobiia bacterium
TTCGGCATCGAGGTCGACATCGAAGCGCTGCTCAGCCCGACCCACCTGGTCATGTTCGGCGGCGGCCTTCTGATCCTCACCGGGCCGTTCCGGGCGGCGTGGGCCGACCCCACCGAGGCGGCCCCGACCCTCCGGCGGTTCCTGCCCGCGCTGGCCTCGCTCACGCTCACCAGCGCCCTGGTGGCGTTCTTCTTCATGTACCTGACGCCCTTCCGGCCCAGCGGGTTCGGCCCGGGCGTCGCCGACTACACCGCCGCTGTCACCACCCAGGGCGGGGCCGCCTTCGACTACGCCCAGAGAATCCAGGTCGTCGGCATCGCCTCCATCCTGATCACCACCGTGCTGCTGCTGGCCCCGCTGCTCCTCGTCCTGCGGCGCTGGCGGCCCCCCTTCGGAACGGGCACGGTGCTGTTCTCGGTGGTCACCGCCGGGATCGGGGGCATCGACGGCTTCGAGATCTGGCTCCCCCTGTTGGCCGCGCCCGTCGCCGGACTGGCCGCTGACCTGCTCATCGCCCGCCTGCGCCCCTCACCGGCGCGGCCGTGGGCGCTCCGGGTGGTGGCCGGTGCCGTCCCCGTCGTCCTGTGGCTCGCCTTCTTCGGCTTGTTCCAGCTGGCCTACGGGTTGGGCTGGTCGCCCGAGCTGTGGGCCGGGGTGACGGTCATGGCCGCGCTGGCCGGCACCGGCCTCAGCCTCCTGGTGGTGCCGCCGGCGGTCCCCGCCGGGGCCGCATGACCCCGCCGTCCGAGGGGGTTCGGGCCCGGCACTAGCCTCGACGGGATGAATCGCCTGGCCGAGGAAACCAGTCCCTATCTCCAGCAGCACAAGGACAACCCCGTCGACTGGTATCCCTGGGGGGAGGAGGCGTTCGCCCGGGCGCGGGCCGAGGACAAGCCGATCATGCTGTCGGTGGGGTACTCCGCCTGCCACTGGTGCCACGTGATGGCTCACGAGTCCTTCGAGGATCCGGACACGGCCAAGGTCATGAACCGCCTGTTCGTGAACATCAAGGTCGACCGGGAGGAGCGCCCCGACGTCGACGCCGTCTACATGACGGCCGTGCAGTCCCTGACCGGCCGGGGCGGCTGGCCCATGACCGTGTTCCTCACACCCGACGGGCAACCCTTCTACGGCGGGACCTACTTCCCCAAGGGGGACCGCCACGGCCTTCCCGGCTTCACCCGCATCCTGGAGGCGATCGACGACGCCTGGCGGCACCGCCGCGACGAGCTGATGGGTCAGGCCGGGAAGCTGACCGCGGCCCTGGCCCGGGGCAGCGACCTGTCACAGGCGGCGGGCGCCGCCGGCCTGGAGGAGAAGACGCTGGAGCGGGCGGTGGCCGCCCTCGAGGACCAGTTCGACCCCCGCCACGCCGGCTTCGGCGGCGCTCCCAAGTTCCCCCCGGCCATGACGCTCGACTTCCTGTTGCGTTTCCACGTGCGCACCGGCCACCCCGCCGCCCTCGACATGGTCGTGGCCACCCTCGACGCCATGGCCGCCGGCGGCATGTACGACCAGGTGGGGGGCGGGTTCCACCGCTACTCCGTCGACGCCTTCTGGCTCGTGCCCCACTTCGAGAAGATGCTCTACGACCAGGCCACGCTGCTGCGGGCCTACCTCCATGGCTGGCTGGTGACGGGTGAGGACCGGTTCCGGGTCATCGTCGAGGAGATCGCCGGCTACGTGCTGCGCGAACTGGCCCAGCCCGAAGGCGGCTTCTCCTCGGCCGAAGACGCCGACTCCGAGGGCGAGGAGGGGAAGTTCTACGTCTGGACCCTGGCCGAGCTGGCCGACGTGGCGGGCGAAGACCTCCCCGAGGTGGTGCGGTACTGGGGCGCCACCGAGGCCGGCAACTTCGAGGGGGGAACGAACATCCTTCACGTGCGGGAGCGGGGCACCACCCGTCCCGAGGCCGTGGAGCGGGCCCGGGAAAAGCTCTTCGCCCGTCGTGAGGGTCGGGTCCGCCCCGGCCTCGACGACAAGGTGCTGACGGGCTGGAACGCCATGTTCTCCTCCGCCCTGGCCGAGGCGGCCGCCGCCGTGGGCCGGGAGGACTGGCTCGACGCCGCCGGGGCCAACGCCCGCTTCCTCCTCGCCGAGCTGCGCCGGTCCGACGGGCGCCTGCTGCGCTCGTGGCAGGGCCGCCTGCCGGCGGGAGAGGCCGGGCACAGCCGGGCGAAGCACCTCGGCTATGCCGAGGACTACGCCGCCCTGCTCGGGCTCCTGGTGACCCTGGCCGAGGTCGACGACGTGGCCTGGCTGGAGCCGGCCCGGGAGGTGGCCGCCGGCCTCGTCGATCTCTTCGCCGGCGAAGACGGCGCCTTCTTCACCACCGGCCGTGACGCCGAGGCGCTCATCGCCCGGCCCCGGGACGTCTTCGACAACGCCACGCCCTCGGCCAACTCGCTGGCCGCCGATGCCTTGCTCCGCCTGGGCGCCCTCACCGGCGACGAGGCGCTGGAGGCAGCGGGCGTCGCCGCCATGGCCGCGGTGGGCCGGCTCATGGGCGAGCATCCCACCGCCTTCGCCGAGCTCCTCGGCGCCCTCGGGCGCCACCTGGGCCCGCCCCTCGAGGTGGCCGTGGTGGGCGACGCCGGCGATCCCGCCACCGCCGCCCTGGCCGGCGAGGTGCGCCGGCGGTTCCTCCCCACGGCGGTGTCGGTGGTGGCCGCCCCCGGGGCCGGCGCCGAGCACACGCCGCTGCTGGCCGACCGTCCCCGGCGTGACGGTCGGCCCACGGCCTACGTGTGCCAGCGCTTCGCGTGCCAGACCCCGGTCACCGACCCCGCCGACCTCGCCACCCAGCTCGACGCCGCCACCGCCCGCCCTTGACGGTCCCGCGGCGCCATCACCCGCACCTGCCGCGCTGGCCGACGAACCGGCGGTTGGCGGGGGCGACCCGGCCCGGCGACGGGCGGCGGCACCCAGGGCGCCGGCGGCGGCAGTGGCGCGCCCCACCCCGGGCGGCCAGGTAGGCGAGGTTCACCACCGACGCGGTCTTGCCCACGCCGCCCTTGATGTCGTAGGTGGCGAGCACCTTCACGGTGAGATCGCACGGCCCACACGCCTGATGACGGTGAACCGGGCTGGTGACTTCAGCCCGCCCGGGGGCACGACCGCGGCACCTCAGCCGGTCCTACGAGGCGTTCACCTGCAGGTGGTGCATGGTCGTGCCCGGGCCCGGGGTTCCCGTCGTGTCCCAGGTGATGAGGATCGAAGGGTTGGCGTACTTGGACCAGGCCATCGTGGGTGGGTAGCCGGGGTATGAGGTCTGCGCCGGCCCGATCTTCTGCTCCACCGTGGGCTGGTCGTCGTTCCAGCTCAAACCTCCGGGCATCGTCCCGGCGTAGCCGTAGACGCCTTCAAACCCCGGTGCGTAGAGGAGCATGCTGACCAGGCGCCGGCCGGAATTGAAGTTCAGCTGCGTGCCCGCCTGGCGGCAGAGGTAGTGCAGTCCGTCAGCCTCGCAGCCGAAGCGACCGACGTAGTCGAGGACGGCGGGGTCGTCGAAGTCGCGCCCGAGGATGGCGTCGTAACTCACCGCCGTGCTGGTGGCCCGGGTGGTCGTGGTCGCCGGCGGCGCGCTCGTGGTCGTGGTCGCGCTCGTGGACGGGGACGTGGACGGCGATGACACCGTCGTGGACGTTGTCGGGCGCGGCGGCTGGGTGGTGGTCGTCGTCTGGGTCGGGGGCGGCGTCGTGGTCGTCGCTTCTCCGGCCTCGGGAGCATTCCCCTCCGGTGCCTTTGTCGCTTCGGTCGCGGGTGTCCGTGCCGTCTGGTTGGTCCCGGCCGCCGGGCGGCCGCCGTCGCTCGTGGATCCGCAGGCGGCCAGAGTGAGGCCAGCAGCCACGAAAAGGGTGGCGTAGCTGAACGACGTCCGCTGTGTCATGGTTCTCCTCGGCCGGCGTGGACGACACCCGCCATATGGGCCCGTCACAGTCGCAACTCGGGTCTGGGTTGTCATTGCAGGTCCAGCGACCTGGCCAGCGCGTCGGTGAAGGCATCGATGGCGGCCGTGTACTTTCGTTGGGCAAGGAGGCTCTCGCCGCTGGCGAGCGAGCTGGCGACCCGGTCGAGAAGGCGCTGCTCTCCCCGTGTCGGTGGCCCGACCCGGTTGCGGGCTGCCTCGTACTCAGCCCGGGCCATGGCGTCGGCGCTGAACGTGAGCAGAGTCTTGAGTTTGCTCAGGTTGCCGGCGCCGGCGGCTTCGGCGCGCTGGAGCGCCTGGACCGCGGCCTTGAGGTTGCCCATGGCGGCGATGAGGTCGTCGCTCGCCAGTTGGTCGAGGGCGCCGTTGCTGGGTGTGCCGGTGTTGTTGCCGTCGAGTGCGGCGCGCGCGGCCCGGAGCTCCTTCAGGATGGCCGGCTTCGTGGTGGCGCCGATCAGCGCGTCGATCTCCCCGAGAACGCTGGTCGTTGCGCCGGCGGGGTCGGTGATCTGGACGGCGATCGTGGCCTCGGCGGTTCCGCCGTCGTCGTCGGTGACGGAGAGGCCCACCTGGTACGTGCCGGGCCGGCCATAGCGGTGGGTGTGGACGGCCTTCCCGGCCGCCGACCCCGTGGCGGGGGTGAACGTCTCGAAGGTCCCGGCGGCGTTCGTCGTGCCGTCTCCCCACGAGATCGTGGCGGTGTGGGTGTCGGCAAGGCCGGCGTCGTCGAAGGTGCCCTTGATCGTGACCGGCAGCCCGACGAGGCCGGCGGGGACGTCGGTGGGCAGCCGCTGGCCCAGGGAGTCGAAGACGGACAGGGTCCCGACCGTCGGTGCCACGTTGACGACCTGGACGGGCGCCGATGCGGTTCCGGCGCGCCCGTCGGTCGGGTGGATGGCCCGGAGGCGCACGCTGGCGCTCACCGGACCGTCCAGCGCGGCGGCGGAGAACACGACGTCTCCTCCAGGGCTCTCGTAGGCGCCGTCAGCGTCGAGATCCCAGGCAAGGGCCATCGCCGCGCTGTAGTAGGCCTCGCAATCGGAGAAGAACTCGACCGACGTGATCTCGCCGTTCATGTCGCCGGTGTCGTTGTCGTTGGGAACGTCGTTGAGATCAGCAGCCTCCTCCACGTGGCCGGTCCCGAACAGTGTCTTGGTGTGCTCGCCGGGGAAGTTGCCGTCGGCGAAGTCGTCGTCGTTGGCCCGGACCGTGCAACCGACGGGGGCGAACCACCGCCAGGCACTCGCGTCGTCGCTGAACCCGTTGGTGTCTCCGAAGCCGCCCTCAATGCCCGTGAAGTCATCGAAGTTGTCGTTGAACCGGTCGGGGTAGTCGACCACCACGCTCGGGCCATCGAAACCTGCATCGGCGAACAGTTCGATCCACGCCCGCGCCAGTGGCGCAGCGCCGGCGCCGTGGAGCGGCACCGTGGCCCCTTCCTGGACGATGTAGGGGCCGCCGGCCGTGGCGCCGGGATCGAGCGCCGACGAACCGGGACGCGTCATGTGCCGGTGGCGCCACTCGCCCGCCTTCACCGTGCTCTTGCCGAGCACCACAGGGCCGTCGTTGTCGTGCTCGGTGGCGTAGAAAAGCAGCTCTCCCGCCGGGCTCACGTACACGCCCGACGCCGCCGCGAAGTTGGCGATGTCCTCGCCTCCGCCCGGCGTCGGGGTGCCGAGGGCCAGCAAGTGCCGGCTCGCTTCCCATCGCAGCGTGAACTGGCCGCTGTCGATCTCGACCCGGTAGAGGTCGATCCAGTCCTGGCCGAACGGTGCCCCCTGCGTCGTGTCCCGGGCCCCGAACAGGTACAGAGGCCCGCTCAGCGAGCCCTGGCGGACGAAGTTCAAGGTCTGGTGCGCCGCCCCGGTGGGCCAGTCCGCGCCCGAGCCCAGGTCGGCCTCGTCACCGGCCTCGGTCCACCCGTCGAACCATCCCCACGTCAGGCCGGGGTCCGACAGGTCGGTCGCGCCGCCGTCGGTTGGGTCGGACTGGTAGACGGCGACCGCGGAGTTGTCGCCCCCGGTGACCAGCATCAGGAACCGCCCCGACGCCAGAGGGGTCAGGCCCACCACGCCGGCAGGCTGGGGGATGGGCAGCAAGGGAGGGCTGGGCAGGTCATTCGTCGGCACCGTGGGAGCGAATGTGCTCAGCAGCTTGGGAGACACGGGCTGGGAGACGTCGATGAAGGCAATGAGACTGGCCGGACCCCCGCCGAACGGTCCCTCCAAGGCCACGGCGAGCACGTCACCGACGAGCTGCATCCCGCCTGCGTGCCGGTAGGCGGGCCACGGCTTCCCGTCGACCTCGCTACCGTCGAAATGCACCACCGCCACCGTCGTGTCGCCCTCCGGGGGCGGCGAATCCGTCGTACTGGTGTCTTTCGCGAGCCGGTTGGAACGCAGTCGCTCTCCCGTCTGCCCCCGCGACGCCATCTCCACCACCAGGAGCTCGCCTGCGTAGTCGTCGTTTGAGTCCTCGAGGGGACAGCTGCTCGTCGTGTTCCCGCTGTGGGTCACGAACAGGTACGGCACGCCCGGGGTCTCGGAGCGGGTGACGCCCTGGTAGTGCCGGCAGACGCTGGGATCGTGCGATGACCCGATCCCAAAGCCGATCGCTTCGGCCCGCTCCGAGAACGCCTCGAACTGACCGACCACATCAGGCACGAACCGGACGTCTTGGCGCAGCGATGCCCCACCGGCAGATCCGGCGGGCAGAGCCGGGATGGTCAAACCGACGGTAAGAACGATTGAACCGAAGGCTGTCGCGATGCGCTTCATCCGGAACCTCCCTGGGCCGGGCCCACCCGTGGCGGTGGCAGGTTCAACTGTGCGCGCCACCGGGCGCGGGGTGGCAGGTGGCAGGCATGTGGCGCATCGGGGTGCTAGCACCCAGTCCAGCGAGGTTCGCGCCCTTGAGCCCAGCTCCCTCGGCGCCCCTCACCCGCGCCCAGGGCGAGCCCTCCGGGACGGCGCCGGGCTGCGCCTACTTGGACTTGCTCAGCTGTCCGCCGTTGAACGCCTCCAGCAGCGACTTGATCGTCTCGAGTTGGATCTTGGTGGCGGCTCCGTTGAGTCGCGCCTCAGCCTGGCGGAGCAGGTTGAGGGCTGTGGTCGAAGGGCTGCCGCCCGTATTCGTCACGATCGTCTGCCAACCGGAGATGGAGCGGAGGTTCACCATCCGCGTCGCGGCTTCGCGGCCCGAGACGAGGTTGAGCCAGGCGGCAAGCAGCTCTCGTCGCACCCGCCCGTCAGGGTCCGACGCCGGCCGTGTCTGGAGCAACTCGCCGGCGTTCGCCAGCGTCGCGTCGGGATAGCGGTTGTCGGGGGTGCCGAAGCTCCGCGACGCCATGTCGGCCTGGTTGAGCAGCGCCGCGAAGGTGCCGGTGGTGTACGCGCCGTTCTGCACGGCCGTCTGCCAAAAGCCGGCACCACGCGGGTCGGGAACCGACGATGGCACCACGCGCAGGACTGAGAACGGAATCGCCGTCGTGTTCCCGGCGACGTCCTCCACTACGAGCGTGTGGGTGGAGATGCCGGGATTGAGCCCGGTGATCAGGCTGCCGGACGGCGCCGTAGCACTTGCGGCGTCGAGCCGGACCTGATGCAGACCGGAGAGACCGTCGCTGGCGGTGTAGGAGACGGCCAGGGACGGCGCGTTGGTGAGCACCGTCCCGCTCAGCAGGTCGGATGCGCCGTAGGAGAAGCTGCCGTCCGACGCCCCCGTGATGGCCGCCGCGGGCGTGGTCTCGTCAATCGAGATCGGACCGACCGTGGTGCTCACGCCGTGGCCGGCGATATCGGCGGCCGACCCCGCCACCGACTGGTTGGCGCCCTCGGCCAGGATGACGGCGGGGGTGACCGAAGCGGGATCGACACCGGAACCGGGCGCCGGGTCGGTGGCGCTGAAGTGGACCGTGACGTCGTGGTTGTACCAATCCCGGCTGTCGGGCGCCCGGTCCGCCGCCCCGGACACGGCCGGGGGTCGTGTGTCGATCTTGACGCGCAAGGTGCTGCGGCCGGGCGGATCGACGGTCAGGGGATCGCCGCTGCGCAGTTCGGCGCCGTCGACGGCCTCGTAGCCGACCAGGTGGTCGCCCTCGGTGGTGACGGTCGCGGCGATGGGCCCGGCGGTCGGGTCGCCCGTGGTCGGCAACGCCAGGTGCTCGCCGGCGGGACCCTCGCCGAGGAGAAGCGTCTCGATCCGGTCGAGGCCGGAGCCGGGAAACGCGTCCGAAGCCGAGAACCGGAGGTCCACGGGTGACACGTACCAGCCCTGGTTCCCTGGTGTCCCGCTCGTGATCTGGGCGGTGCTCAGCGTCGGTGGGGATCGGTCGACCTTGACGTCGAAGTGGGCGGACGAGGTCCTGCCCCGCACGTTCAGAGCGGTGATGTCGAGGCTGTGGGCCCCGCCGCCCGTGAACTTGATGACGAACGTCGCCGCTTTCGGATTCGTCCCAGGGTCGGGGAAGAGATCGCAGGCGTCGGCGAGGTCCGCCGGTGTGCAGCTGATGCCCGAAGCGGAGTCGCTGAGCGTCACCGGCTGGCCGTCGACGGCGAGCGTGAGGCTCGTGTCGACCGGTCCCTTGATGCCGTTGTTGTCGCGGACCACCACGGTGTAATGAACGTCGTCGCGATCGCAGGCCCCGCCGAAGGTGGCGCACTCGCCGGTGTGCCATCCGTTGGCGCCCGCGGTGTTCGCCGAGAACACGAGCGCTGTCGGGTAGAGCTCGATGGTCGGCGGCGTCGGGGGGTTCCTGAGGTCGGTCAGCAGCCGGCCGGCGATCCGGTCGCGAGCCACGTTCTGGCCGCGGATGTTGGGGTGGAACGTCGCATTCTTGTCGCCTTGGATCCCGAACGACTCGGTGAGGTTCACCACCCAATGGTCGCTGGCGCAGTAGCCGTGGGTGGCGTAGGGAGCCGAGATCCCGCCGATGTAGTTCCAGCGGAAGCCTTCGGCCGAGCTCTTGACGACCTCGTTGAGCGACGGTGCCACGGTCGTCGAGGCCCATTTGAACTCCTTGTACGTGAAGCCGGGCAGATCGGTCGGCTTCGACGGCCAGCCGCACCAGTCGCCGTCGTCGCCTCTGGTCGGGTCGGGGTACTCGGTGATGTACACCCTCTCGGGGGACAGGACAGGCACGGGCGCGCCCGAGGCGTCGATCTCGTCCGAGGCGTAGGACAGCTTCGACTTCAGCGCCTCGTTGAGCTGCACGTAGTGCTCGGGGAGCTTGCTGATGCCGTGGTTGAAGATGCGGACCGCCGGCTCGAACCCGGCGGCGATCCCGCCTGCGCCGATGACGTCGACGTAGCAATTCGGCAGCGCCAGCCAGAGCAGGGGGCTCACGAGAAAACTGAGGTCGATGCACGAGCTGATGATGTCGGCGAATCCCATGTCGTTGCCGCCGACGGAGAGGTGGAGGAAGTCGATCTTCCGTGGACCGACGAGCGCTGCGAGGTAGTCGACCTGGGGTGGGATCACGTCTTTGGTCCCATCGCTCCGTTCGATCGGCACGACCCCCTCGTAGGGGTCCAACAGTCCTCCGTCAGCGGTGTCGTCGTTCGGGGTCGAGTCGATGATCTCCGCGCCCGAGCAGGCCAGGTGGATGAACGTCACCGAGGTCTCGTCGCTGGACTCCTCCATCCGGAGCGCGGCTTGGGCCGCGGCCGCCTGGGTCGATCGGTCACAGCGCGTGCTCTGCGACGAGCCGCAACTCTGCCCGATCCCGCTGAGGCATCCGCCGTCGAAGAACGGCGGGTTCCCTTCGCCAGAGCCGTAGGAGTCGCCCAGCGAGGCGAACAGGATGTCCCTGACGACGATCGCGGTCGTCGTCGTCGCGCTGGCACCGCTGGAGTCACTCACGGTTGTTTCGACGGTGTAGGCACCCTGCTCCGGCACCGTCAGCGCCGCCCTGCAGGCAGAGCCAGATCTCGTCGCGCCGGTCTCAAGGATCGAATACCGATAGCCGGTGATCGTCGCGAGGTCGCCAGGAGTGCTGGCGCAGGCGTCGAGGACCACGTTCCAACTCGAAGGTTGGACGTCGGCGACCGACGAACACGAATCGGTTGTCGTCAGCGTCCCTGCCGGGAGGGCGCCGTCGCAGGAAAAGTAGCGGTCGATGAAGCCATCGCCGTTCCCGTCGACGGTGCGCGCCGGCACGCTCCAATCCACCCTGGCCACCGGATCGCCGGACGCGTATGCAGCGGGAGCGCCGCCGGCGATCATCAGCGCGCACAGCGCGACGACGAGCAGGCTGGCGCGCGCCAGCGGGGTGGCGACCGGACTGGCAATGGTGCCGGTGTGAGCCCGCACGGAGCCTCCTGGTGTTGGTCCGTCCAGTCCTGAAGGACCGCCGGTCGTGAGCGATGGCCGCCTTCATTACGCCTGGTCAGAGCGCTCGGCACCAGGTAGCGGCCATGTCACGAACCAGTGGTGCCAGTACCACCCCGAGGTGCTGGGAGCACACCTGCCCGGCGTCATCGCCGCCCTTGGCTCTTGACACCTAGCCTGACAAGGTATAGCGTGACGAGGTATGCGAGCGGACGTGTTGAAAGGCCATCTTGATCTTCTCTTGCTGGCGATCATCGAGGACGGCACGAGGCACGGCTACGCCGTGATCGAGGAGCTCCGTCGCCGCACCGACGGCGCGATCGACCTGCCCGAGGGAACCGTCTATCCGGCCCTCCACCGCCTGGAACGAGCGGGACTGCTGGCGAGCCACTGGACCGAGGTGAACGGTCGCCGTCGACGGAGCTATTCCCTCACTGCCGGCGGGAAGAGCGCCGCACGGGAGAAGCGCCGGGAGTGGACGGCGTTCGCCCTCACCGTCCAACGAGTGGTGGGAGCGCCGCCATGGCCGTCGATGGCTTGATCGCCGCCTACCTGCGCGAGCTGAGCTACAGCGTCGCCTCTCTGCCTGACGCCGACGACATCGTCGCCGAGGCCGAGGACCACCTGCTGGAGGCCGTGGAGCACCTGGGGAGAGTAGGTCGGAGCCCGGCGGAGGCCGAAGCTGAGGCCGTCGCCCGGTTCGGCTCGGCGGCTCTCGTCGCCCGAGTGTGCATCACCGAATCGAAACGAGGAGCCGCTGTGCCTACCATCCGGACCCGTCAGGCCGGGCTTGCCGCCCTGCTCGCCCCCTTGTTCGTCGTCGCCGGTCAATGGGGCAACCTCACCATCGACCGGGGTGCCGGGCACGGCGTCGCCGTCGCCCTGCTCGTCGCCGCGTTCCCAGCCTTGGCGTTCGGCTTGTGGGGCCTGCGCGCCAGGCACGGTGGCCTCGGGCACCTCGGGCCCGCCGCCCTGGTGCTGGCGTTGGCGTCACCGATCCTGGCGCTGGCGGCGGGCTGGGCCGCGATCTATGCGTTCGCCTTGCTCCTGAGCCTCGCCGTGGTCGTGTTCGCCGTCGAGATGCTGCGAGCCTCGGTGCTCCCGGTCGTCCCGCTGGTGCTGCTGGCTGCGGGCCCCTTCGCCGCCCTGGCCGGCGCCGCCGTCGCCGCGGGAGTGACGGTCACCGGCGGCGACGCAGGAAACCTCCCACTCGTCCTGATCGTCTCACCGCTCGGGCTCACCGCCAGCGGCTTCGCCTGGCTCGGCTGGCACCTGTGGCGCGAACCAGCGGTCGACCAGCGCGGGTCGCTCGCCGCGGCGTGAGCGCGGCCGGCGGACCGGGCTACCGGGCCCGGAGACGGGCGGCAGCGCCCAGGGCGCCGGCGGTGACAGTGCCCGCGACGGCCACCAGCCGCCGGGGGAGCCGGTCGTGGAACAGGGCGGCCCGGGCGGCGTTGGCGCCGCAGGCGCCGTGGACGCCACCGCCGGGATGGGCCGAGGCCGACGCCAGGTACAGGCCCCGCACCGGCGTCTCCGGGCGACCCGAGCCGGGCGTGGGCCGGAAGATGAGCTGCTGGTGCAGCGCCGCCGTGCCGCCCAGCACATCCCCGCCGACCAGGTTGGCGTCGGCCGCCTGGAGGGTGGGCGGGGTGAACACGTGCCGGGCCATGATCCGGTCCGTGAAACCGGGCGCCAGGGCTTCCACCCGGGCCTCGAGGCGCTCGACGAAGCGGGCCGTGTCGGTGTCGTCCCACGCCCCGTTGATGCCGGCGCCGCCGGCGTCGGCTTTCACCACCTGGGGCACGTGGGTGTAGGCCCAGGCCGACTCCGTGCCGGGCGGGGAGCGGGTGGGGTCGGCCGTGGTCATCTGGCCGAAGAGCAGGAAGGGCCGGTCGGGCACGACACCGCTCGCCAGCTGGGCCGAGGTGATCGACAGCTCGTCCAGCGAATCGGCCACGTGCAGGGTGCCGGCCCGGCGGGCGTCGGGATTCGTCCACGGGACGGGCGCCGACAGGGCCCAGTCGACCTTCACGGTGGCGGCGCCGGGCTGGAACCGCTCCAGGTCGGCCAGCACCCGGGCGGGCAGGTGCTCGGGTCCGACGAGGCGCCGGTACAGCGAGACCACGTCGCAGTCGGCGAGGACAGCCCGCCGGGCATCGATGTCGTCGCCGGCCTCGGTGCGGACCCCGATGGCCCGCCCTCCCTCGATCCGCACCCCGACCACCCGGGCGCCGCACACCACCCGCCCGCCGGCGGCGGCCAGGCGGGCCACCAGGGCGTCGGTGAGCCGTTGGGCGCCCCCCTCAGGCACGGGGAAGCCCACCTGCTGGCCGAGCATGGCCAGGACCCAGCCGAAGAGGCCCCCGCCCGCCGCTTCGGGAGGAAGGTCGGTGTGGAGGGCGTTGCCGGCCAGGAGGAGCGGCCCCCCCTCACCCCGGAACCATTCCTCGCCCATCCGCCGGACGGGCAGCAAGCCGAAGCGGGCGAAGGGGATCAGATCCCGGGCGCCGACGGCCCGAGCCAGCCGGGCGCCGGCCCGCACGGGAGGCATGGGGGACGTGAGGGCGCCGAGCAGGGCGCCGCCGGTCCGCTCCCAGGAGCGGTACAGGTCGCGCCACCGGTCGCCGTCGCCGGGCGAGAACCCGTCGAGAGCGGCGGCGGTGACATCGAGATCCCGGGACAGAACCGCGGCCCGCCCGTCGGGCAGCGGATGGGCGAGCACCAGGGGGGCATGCACCCAGCGCAGCCCATGGGCGGCGAGCCCCAGCGCGGCGACGACCGGCGACACCGCCGCCAGCGGGTAGAAGGCGCTGAAGAGGTCGTTGCGGAACCCGGCAGCGGTCACCTCGGCGGTGCGCACGGCCCCGCCCGGCACTTCGTCGGCCTCCACCACCAGCACGTCCCAACCGGCATCGGCCAGCAGGTTGGCGGCCACCAGACCGTTGGGCCCGGCACCGATGACGACCGCGTCCGGCATCCCGTCACCGTACCGGGGCCAGGACCGACAGGTCTCTCGACGGAGGGCGCGAGTACGGTTCGGCGCCGTGACGGTCCGGGTGGTGCTGGCCGAGGACAACGTCTTGTTGCGCGAGGGTGTGGCCCGCCTGCTCGCCAGCTCCGACGAGATCGACCTCATCGGCGCGGCCGGCGATCTGGGGTCCCTGCTCGCCCTGATCGACAAGGACCCGCCCGATGTCGTCGTCACCGACATCCGCATGCCGCCCACCTACACCGACGAGGGAATCAGGGCCGCCACCGAGCTGCGGGAGCGCCACCCCGCCGTCGGGGTCGTGGTGCTCAGCTCGTTCTCCGAGCCGGAGTATGCCCTCGCCCTCCTGGGCGAGGGCTCGGCGGGCCGCGCCTATCTCCTGAAGGAGAGGGTGGCCGAGTTCGAGGAGCTGGTCCGGGCCATCCGGGAGGTGGCCGCCGGACGCTCGGTCATCGACCCGGTCGTGGTCGAGGCGCTGGTGGCCAGCGGCCGCCGCCGATCCTCCGAGCTCGACCGGCTCACCCAGCGGGAGCGGGAGGTCCTGGCCGAGATGGCCACGGGCAAGAGCAACGCCGCCATCGCCTCGAAGCTGGTGCTCTCCGAACGGGCCATCGAGAAACACAGCAACTCGATCTTCGCCAAGCTCGGGCTGTCCGAGGAGCGCGACGTCAACCGCCGGGTCAAGGCGGTCCTGGTCTTCCTGGCCGAACAGGGGAAGTGAGGCCGGTGGTGGGGGTGGTGCTAGCACCCTCGTAGCCGGCCCCGCAGCCGTGGGACCATGGAGACCATGCCCGACGCCGTCGTGTCCGTCCTCGTCGTCGACGACCAGGCTCCGTTCCGCCTGGCCGCCCGCTCGGTGCTGCGCCGGGCCGCGGGCTTCGAGCTCGTGGGTGAGGCGACCAGTGGCGAGGAGGCTCTCGACCGGGTGGCCGAACTGACCCCGGCCCTGGTGCTCATGGACATCAAGATGCCGGGCATCGACGGCATCGAGGCCACCAGGCGCATCGTCGCCGACCGACCCGACGTGGCCGTGTTCCTCTGTTCGACCTACGCCCTGGCCGATCTGCCGGCCGAGGCTGCCACCAGCGGCGCCCGCGGCTACGTGAACAAAGAGGAGCTGTCCCCGGCGGTGATCTCGTCCCTGTGGGACCGCCGTCACGACGGCTTCACCGCCGTGGCCAGCTGAGCCGCTGAGCTGAACTCCACCACACCCTTGCTGCTGCACTCATCGGACGACGAGCGTGCCCTTCATCCCCAGGAACCGATGGCCGGGGATGGCGCAGGCGAAGGTGTAGGTCCCGGGCACGAGGTCGGCCACCACCCGGCGGGTGGCGCCGACCGGCACCCGCACGTCGAGACTCAGATCCTCGATGGTGAACGTGTGCCAGAAGAGATCGTGGTTGGTGACCACGATGCCGGTGGAGCCGGGGCCGGCCTGGAGCCGGCCGGTGGAGAATCCGGCGTTGCGGGCGCTGATGCGCAGGTCTCCCGGACGCGCCGCCGTGGACGAGCCGCCGCCGGAGAGCTGGGCCACCGCCACCGCCACCGCCCCGAGGAGCACCGCCGCCACCACGGCGCCGAGGGCGGATCGGGTGTTGCCCACGCCTCGCCAGCCGGCGACCACGGAGAGGACCCCGAGGGCGGGCAGGACGGCCAGGGCCACCGGGAGGGCGACCTGCCCGACCGCTTCGCCGTGGGTGGCGTTGCTCCACGCCGCCGGCGCCATCCAGGCCAACACGTCGACGAGAAGGACGAGCAGCACAATCCTCCCGGCGAGGCCGCTCCGCAGGAACAGCAGGGCGGCGCCGGCGGCGAGACCGGCGGCGATCACCCTGGCTTCGTGGTCGGCGGTGGCGAGGTGCAGCCCGGCGACGGCGACGGTCGCGCCCACCGCCGTCTGTCGCAACGGGTCGGTGCCGCGGCGCCGGGCGGTCTCCGGAGGGGAAGCCGCCTCCGCCCGGACCCGGTCGACGGCGGTGAGAGAGGCGGTCATTCCTCCATCCCGACGAGTCATTCCTCCATCCCGACGGTCATTCCTCCGTCCCGACCAGGGGGAGGGCGCCCGCGACCTTCGCTCCCTGTCCCGGCTCGGACGTCCAGCGGACCGAACCACCGATGGCGCCGAGACGGTCCGCCATGTTGGTGAACCCCTGGCCGCGGCCGGCCACATCGGCGTCGAAGCCCGGGCCGTCGTCGATGACCTCGAAGCGAAGGCCACCCGCCTCCTCGAGGAGCCGGATCGTCACCCGGGCGCCGGCGGCGTGCTTGGCCGCGTTCTGGAGCGCCTCCAGACAGCAGAAGTAGACGGCGGCTTCGACGTCGCCCGGGTAACGGCCGATGCCCTCGGCGACGACGTCGACGGCCAGCGGGCTGCGGTCACCCGCCGCCCGGAGCGCCGGGCCCAGGCCGGCGTCGACGAGCAGCGGCGGGTAGATCCCGTGCGCCAGGTTGCGCAGCTCGGCGATGGTCTCCTTCACGTCATGGCCGAGCTGGTCGAGCATCTCGGCGGCGGTGTCAGGATCCTCGGTGAGGAGATCCCGGGCCAGTCGCAGGTTCACGGCCAGGGCGACAAGGTGCTGCTGGGCCCCGTCGTGAAGGTTGCGTTCGATCTTGCGCCGTTCCCCGTCGGCGGTGGCCACGATGCGGGCCCGCGACGCCCGCAGCTCCTCGTTGGCCCTGCGCACCTCGTCGAAGCTGGCCTGGAGGGCGGAGTCGAGCTGGACGTTGTGGAGGGCGAGCCCGGTCTGGCGGGCCAGTTCGGCCAGCACCCGGTCGTCCTCCTCGGTAAACCGGTCCCCGTCGGCGGGGCGCTCCACCACGACGAGCCCGAGCAGCTCGCCGGAGTGGACGACGGACGCCACCCGGAGCTGGGCCGCGGGCCGGCCCTCCAGCAGCGCCGGCAGCCACACCGACACCCACGCCTGGCCTGAGACGCCGGCCCGGGCCACCACCGGCCGCTCCTTGTCGCCCACCAGGAGGCGGACGGGATCGGCACCGGGCACCGACACGGCCCGCTCCAGCGCCCCGGCGGTCCCGGTCCACACCTCGGCCCGTCGCAGCGCCATCGTCTTGCGCAGCGACTCGGCCAGCTGGAGGAGCAGCTCGTCCATGGGGATGGCCCGGCTGAGGCGGGTGCCGAAGGTGCGCAACACCTCGTCGGGGGCGTGGCGCTCGCCGTACACGAGGCGATTGGCCACGTCGGCCAGGCGTTCCCGGGCCGGCCGGTAGAGGGCGGCGGCCACCGCCGCGGCCACCAGGGAGAGGACGAACAGGCCGCGGTCGGACTCGTCGGGAACCCGGCCCAGGCCCACGACGGTCACCAGGTAGACGGCCACCGTCACCAGGGTGAGGCCGGTGACGGACACGGCATGGACGAGCACCCGGTCGACCCGGGCCGCCAGACGGGGCGAGGCGCTGGCTCCCAGCGCCAGCGGGATCAACGCCGTCCAGGCGCCGGCGCTGACGGCGGCGTGCTCGGGCCAGTCGACGAGGACCTTGAGGGCGGCCACGACCAGGATCGCCTCCATCGCCAGCGCCGCCCCGCAGCCGACCCACTGGAGCCGCTGCCGTTCCAAGCCGGCGGTGCGGAGGTACGACTGGTGGGCACCGGGCAGGGCGGCGACCAGCGCCACCAGCCAGGCCGCCGCCCACAGGGCGGGCCCGTTGCGCCCGGACCCGGCGGCCAGGGCCAGTCCGACAGCGGCACCGGCGGCGTAGAGGACGCCCACCGTCCACCGTCGGACGGCGGTCCCGAGAATTCCCGTGGGGAGGGCCAGCAGGAGATGGGCGGCGATGGCGGGCAGTACCAGGACGCCGACGAGGTGGACGGCGTCCGCCACGGAGGCGACCGCCCCCGTCCATCCGGCCGGCTCGGCGCCGCCGGCGGCGAAGGCGGCGGCCCCCACGGCGGTGCCGGCCAGGAGGAGCACGCCGAGGCGGCACAGGGACCGCTGGACGGCGAGAACGGTCCCGGCTCCGGCCCAGGCCAGGACAAGGAGGAACCGCAGCCCCTCGGTGGGGTCGGTTCCGTTCCGGCCGGCCAGGACCAGCCCGGCCACGTCGAT
>JBIOYN010000359.1:0-14411 GCA_044870155.1 Acidimicrobiia bacterium
GGCGCACCGCCGGCCGCCGGAAGCGCTGCCAGACCTGGTACTTCCACCGGTCCCCGGCGAAGGCCTGCACGACCACACCAGCGGCGGGTAGGTGGGCCCGCAGCCCCTCCACGTAGCGGCCGATCCCTCCGGGAGGGGAACGCCCCAGCTGCCCCGTGTCCAGCGCCAGGGTCAGGGTCACGGGGCGGCCCGGCGGTAGAGGTCCATAAGCCCTTCGGCCGCCCGGCGCCAGGAGTAGCCGGCGGCCCGGACCCGCCCCGCCCGGACCAGGCCGTCGGCCAGGGTGGAGTCCTCCAGCACGCGGCCGATGGCATCGGCCAGGGCATCGGTGTCGGTGGGGCTCACCAGCAGCGCCCCGTCGCCGGCCACTTCGGGGATGGCGCCGGCGTCCCCCGCCACCACCGGGGTGCCGGCGGCCATGGCCTCGAGGACGGGGAAGCCGAAGCCCTCGTAGAGCGAGGGGTAGACGAACACGGATGCCCGGGTGAGGAGCGCGGCCCGCGTCCGGTCGTCGACGTAGCCGGCCAGGCGGACCCGGCGGGCCACGGCCGGCGGCAGCGCTGCCCGGGCCGCCTCCACCCCGGGGCGGGCGGGCCCGTCGGCTCCGGCGACGAGGAGCTGCAGGCGGGGGTGGCGGTCGGCGATGGCGGCGAAGGCCTCGACCAGCCGGCGGACGTTCTTGCGGGGCTCGAGGGTGCCCAGGGCCAGCACGAAGGGGCTGTCACCCACCAGGCCGGAGAGGGGAGCGGCAGCCAGGGCGAGGCGGGGGACGCCGTGGGGGACGGCCACCACCCGGTCGGTGCCCAGGATCTCGGCCGCCTCCTGGGCGGCGAAGTGCGACGGCGTGTGGACCCACGCCCCCCGGGCCACCGCCCGGCGCAGGGCGGGGACGAGGCGGCGCACGGCGGGCGAGCACAGGTGGGGGTAGCGGGCGAAGGAGCAGTCGTGCACGGTGACCACCGACCCCAACCCCCGGCAGGGTGGGACCACGTAGTTGGTGCCGTGCACCACCGTCGCCGGGCGCAGCCAGCGTTCGGTGTCGGGCTGGTCCACCCGGCCCCAGGCGGTGATGGCGGCCGTGGCCGGGATGGGCAGCAGCCGGGTTCCGTCGGGCAGTCCGGGCATCCCGCCCCGGCGGGCCCGCAGGCTGAGGGCGTAGGGAACGAGCCCGATGCCCTCCGAGCCCGACATGGCGTCGAGGATCTCAGCGACGAAGTACCCCACCCCTGAACGCGGACCGACGAGAGGGGTGACGTCGAGGGCGACGTCCAAGGTCAGGCTCGCTAGACCCGCTCCCGCCAGTACTCCAGGGTGTCGGCCAGGGTCTGGTCGAAGGGGATCTTCGGCTCCCACCCCGTACGTTCCCGGAACTTGGTCGGGTCGCAGAGCAGGAGCTCGACATCCGAGGGCCGCATCCGTTCGGGGACGGGACGCACCTCGACGTCGACCTTGGCCATGGACAGGAGGAGGTCGAGCATCTCCTGGATGGACAGGGCCTCGCCCCGGCCGATGTTGTAGACCTCGCCGGGCTCGCCGTCCGTGGCCGCCAGCCAGTAGGCCCGCACGGTGTCGCGCACGTCGTGCCAGTCCCGGCGGGCGGTGAGGTTGCCGACCTCCAGCACCGGCGGGCGCCGGCCGGCCTCGATCTCGGCGATCTGCTTGGCGAAGTTGGAGGTGACGAACACGTCGCCCCGCCGGGGACCCTCATGGTTGAAGGCCCGGGTCCGCACCGTGCGCAGGCCGAAACTTCGGTGGTACTGCCACGCCATCAGGTCCTGGGTGACCTTGGAGACGGCATACGGGGACAGGGGCCGGAGCGGATTCTCCTCGGTGATGGGCGTCTCCTCCGGGTGGACCAACCCGTATTCCTCGGAGGAGCCGGCGACCTGGATGGGGATGTCGGAAAGACCCAGGTCCCGCATGGCCTCGAGCAGGTGCACCTGGGCCAGCACGTTGGTGGTGAAGGTGTCGGCCGGCCCGGACCAGGAGGCGGGAACGTAGCTCTGGGCGGCGAGGTGGAAGATGGCGTCGGGCTCGACATCCTCGAGCAGGCGGCGCACGGCGGCCTGGTCGCGCAGGTCGCACTCCACCAGTCGCACGCGGCCCAGGATCCCGGTGATGTTGTCCTTGGGGCTGCGCCACCGCAGTGTCCCCACCACCTCGACGTCGCCGCGCTCGAGGCAGTACTCGGCCAGATGGCTGCCGACCATCCCCGTGATGCCCGTGATGAGGACGCGCATGGAAATCCGCTCCTATGGCTTCAGTGTTCCCCGGGGGGTTATTCCAGCACAAGGAGCCGGTCAGGCCGGTGATCGGACGGCTCCCGCCACGCCGGACAGGAACCGCTCGTAGCGGTCCATGACCTGCGGCCAGTCGTAGTTGGCCTCGACGTAGCGCCGGCCGGACTCGCCCAGGGTGCGCGTCAGCGCGGGGTTCTCGACCAGGGTGTCGACGGCGGCTTCGAACTCGGCGAAGCCCCGGTAGGGGAGCCCGCCGCCGGCCCGGGTGGCCTGACCGGCCAGGACCTCACAGTGGCCCTGGACGAGGGCGGCCTTGCGGGCTGCCCACGCCTCCGTGAGGACCATGGAGAAGCTCTCGAAGTACGACGGCTGCACCAGGGCGAGGGCGCCGGCCAGGGCGGCACGGCGGGTGCTGTCGTCGACGAAGCCGGCCATGACCACGTCGGGGTGGCCGGGAAGCGGGTACACGGCCTCCCCCAGGAACACGAGCGCCAGGGGCCCGGGGTTGCGGTCCTTGTAGGCGGCGAAGAACTGGAACAGCTCCTGGGCGCCTTTTCCCGGCTCGACCCGGCCCACGTAGGCGAGATAGGGACGGTCCTCCAGGTCGTGGTCCCGGCGGAAGGCGGCCTGGGCGTCGCCCGTGTCGGGTTCGGCGAGATCGACGCCGATCCCGATCACGGCCGACGGTTGCGTGACGTTGAACCGGCGCCGCACGAGGTCGCGTTCCTCCTCGCTCAAGAAGGCGAAGGCCGACGGCTGCAGGAACACGGTGTCGAAATGGGGAAGCGCCAGTGCCGCCTCGTCGTGGGCGGTGGGATGCAACACGGTGGGAACCAGGCCGGACACAGCCGGGAGGCCGGCCCAGGTCGGGTAGAAGAGGTAGGTGAAGAAGGCCACCAGGTCGTAGCCGGTGGCGTGCTCCACCAGCCAGGGGACGAGATCCGGGACGATCGGTCCCTGCTCGTCGAGCCAGCGCCGCTGGAGGTGCAGCGCCGGAGGCGGGGCGAAGAGGACCCGGCCGACGAGGGAGGCGAACACCTCCTCGTCCCGGATATGGGCGACCGGCAGGCGGTGGACGCGCACCCCGTCGATCTCGCTCGTCCCCGCGGGGTAGGCGTTGGCCCAGGTGGCGTGGTTGACGGCACAACTGGTGACCACGTCGACGTCATGGCCGGTGACGGCGAGGCGGGTGGCGAACTCCCGGCACAGCCGTTCGGCCCCGCCCGCCACCTCATGGCCGTAGCGCTGGACGACGCAGAGCAGCCGCACGCCGGCCGTGCTACTCGGAGCCGGCGGCCGGCGCCGCCATTCGCGCCGCCGCCTGGACCGCCCGGCTCTCGTCGACCGCCTGGCGCCACAGCACCTCCCGGAGCGGGGCCCGGAGGCGTTGGACCTCGGCGGTGAGGTCCTCGACCGCGGCCGCCAGGGCGGCGAGCGACTGGCTGACCGGCTCGGCGAAGGCCTGGACCTGATGGACGATGCCCTGGGTCTGGTGGTGCACCAGCGAGCTCGTCAGTCGGTCCAGGCCGGCGCCGGGCGGAATCCGTTCCGCCGCAAGGGGCAGTGCGTCCCGCACCCGGGCCAGGGGGGAGGCCACGTCGTAGGGTCGGAGCGAAGGGACCCGCCGGTGGAGGAGCAGCCGCGCCTGGTCTTCGAGGTCGTGCTCGAGCCCGGGGGGGTAGGCGCCGTTCCGGCGACGCTCCGCCACCCGCTCCCGCAGCTCCGCCACCAGGGCGTTGACGTCCGGGGTCCCGGTACCCATCCCCGGCGATGGTAGTTGGGGCCCGGGGGCTACGATCCTGCCGGACTCGGACAGACCAGGAGCGGTGTCTTGGGACGGATGCAGCGGGTGATCCAGAAAGCGCTCCCGCAGGTCGACAAACGGATCGACTGGCGGGTGGACCGCAAGCTCGAGGAGCGGGTCCTCCCTGAACTGCCGCGCCAGAGCGAAGTGCTGGCCGAGCTGGCCGAGGACATGTCCAAGGCGCTGTTCACCATGGGCGAGATCCGCCGCTGGATGGTCGACGACCTCGAAGCCGCCAACGAGACCACCGTGCTGGTGGGGGAGTCGCTGGCCCGCCTGCAGGCGTCCGTCGAGCACCTGGGCGAAGAGGTGGCGGCCATCGGGCAGCGCCTGGGGGCGGTCGAGAAAGCCCTGGCCGAGCCGTCCACCACCCGGCCGGCGTGACCCGGGCCTGCGGGCCGGTCCTCTTCGACCTCCAGGCGACGCAGAGCCTGGACCAGCGTCACCGGGGCATCCCCCGCTACGTCCTCGAGCTGGCCCTGGCCCTGGAGGAGACCGCACCCGGGGCGGTGGACGGCTACCTCCTCAACCCCGACCGGGCGCTGCCCGAAGCGGCCGAGCGCCTGGCCGCCACCGGGAAGGTCCTCTTCCCCGAGGACGTGGACTGGGACGCCACCCGCCTGCTCCACGTCGCCTCGCCCCTGGAGATGACGCTCCGGCCGCACCGCCAGATCCCCCCGGGGGCGAGGCGGGCCGGCGTCCCCCGGGTCATCACCCTCTACGACCTCATCCCCTGGTTGTTCCCCCACTTCTACCTGGAGGACCCGGGGCTCCGCCGGCGCTACCGGGCCCGCCTCCAGCACGTGCGCACGGCCACAGCCGTCCTCACCCTGTCGGAAGCCACCCGGCGGGACGCCGTCGAGCATCTCGGCCTCGACCCCCGGCGCGTGTTCGTGGTCGGCTCGGGGACGGGCCCCCAGTTCGTGCCGCCGGCGTCCCGGCCCGAGGCGGCGGCCGCGGCCGCCGCCGCCGTCCCCGGCCTGCGCCCGCCGTTCGTCTTCTACATCGGAAGCTACGAGCAGCGGAAGAACCTCGAGCCGCTCCTCGGGGCGTGGTCACTGCTGCCGGGGCGGGTCCGGGAACGCTGGCAGCTGGCCGTGTGCTGCCCGCTCCAGCCGCTGGAGCTGCGTCACCTCCGGTACCGGGCCGGGCAGATGGGTGTCAGCGAGGCCGAGGTGTGCTTCACCGGGTTCGTGCCCGACGAGCTGCTGCTGTTGTTGCATCAGGGAACCGATCTGTTCGTGTTCCCGTCCCTCTACGAGGGCTACGGCCTGCCGGTGGCGGAAGCGCTGGCGTGCGGCGCGCCGGTGCTGGCGGCGGACTCGTCGTCGCTGCCGGAGATCGTGCGACCCGAGGCCCTGTTCGATCCGACGGATGCCGGCGCGATGGCGGCGGCGATCGAGCGGGGGCTGACGGACGAGGGGCTACGGGGCCGGCTGCTGGCGGCCGCGGGGCGGCCGCCCTCGACCTGGGCGGAGGTGGCGGCGGCGACGGCTGCCGTGTACGAGCGGGTCCTGTCGGGGGAGCTGTCCCTGCCCTCGGCCGCCGGGCGGAGGGCCGCCGGCCACCGGCGCCGGGTGGCGCTGCTGGCCCCGTTGCCGCCCGAGGGCGGACCATGGGGGGAGTGGGGCCGGCGCCTGGCCGAGGAGCTCTCGGGAGGGGCCGACGTGGAGGTGTTCGCCGACCGGCCGGTGGGCGCGGGGCGGGAACTCCGCCATTTCCGGGATTGCACCGGGGTGAAGGTGCACCCGCTGGCGGCGCTGCGGAGCGTGGAGGAGTTGGAGGGCCCCTTCGACGCCACCGTGCACGTGCTGGCCGACGACGAGCACCACACGGGGTCGCTGGCCGCCCTGCGCCGGGCGGGTCCCGGTGGGGGCCGGCGCCTGGTGGTGGCCCATGACGTGCACCTGGCCGGTCTCTACGGGCACGCCGCCCGGACCGGAGGGCTGCCTGAGGGCCTGGAGAGGGTCATCCGCTCCGCCTACGGCGACGGGGTGGAGGAGGGAGTGGGGGCGGGCGACGTGCTGCCGGCGGCGGAAGCCCGTCGCCGCGGAGTGCTCCTGGCCCGGGATGCGGTGGCCCGGTCGGAGCGGTTCCTGGTCACCTCGGATGCCGGGACGGTGCTGGCCCGGCTGGACGCCGTTCCCGCCCACCGGTCCCGGATCCAGCCCGTCCCCGAGGATCCCGTCCGCCTGGCCGAGGCCCTTGACGCCGAACTGGCCCGCCGGGGCCCGCCGGCGCCGGCGCGGACGGCTCCGGTGGCCGGGCCCGTCATCTTCGATCTCCAGGCCACCCAGACGCTCGACCAACGCCACCGGGGCATCTCCCGCTACGCCCTCGAGCTCGCCCTGGCGCTCGAGCAGGTGGCCCCGGACCGGGTCGGGGCCTTCGTCCTCAACCCGGATCTGGCGTTACCGGAGGCGGCCGACCAGCTGGCGTCGACCGGGAAGCTCCGCTTCTCCGACGAGGTTGACTGGGCCCAGGCCGGGTTGCTCCACCTCGTGTCCCTCTTCGAGATGTCGGTCCCGCTCGACCGGCTCCTCCCGGCGGGCGCCCGGGCCGCCGGTGTGCCCTGGACCGTCACCTGCCATGACATCATCCCCGAGCTCATGCCCGACGCCTACCTCGAGGACCCCGGGCGGCGGAGGCGCTACCGGGCCCGGCTCCAGCTGCTGCGCCACGCCACCGCCGTGCTCACCAACTCGGCCGGCACCCGGGCCGACGCCCTCGCCCACCTGGGCCTGGACCCTGCCCGGGTGCACGTGGCCGGCACCGGCACCGGCCCCCGGTTCGTGCCCCCGGCGTCCCGGTCGGAGGCGGCGGGAGCGGCCGCCGCCGCCGTCCCTGGCCTGCGCCCGCCGTTCGTCTTCTACGTGGGCAACTACGAGAAGCGCAAGAACCTGGAGGGCCTCCTCGAGGCCTGGCGCCTCCTCGACCCTTCGCTCCGCCGCCGCCACATGCTCGTCGTCTGCGCCCTCCCCGACCCCCTGGAGCGCAACCACATGCAGTTCCGGGCGGCGCAGATGGGGCTGGGCGGGGAGGTGTGCTTCACCGGCTTCGTGCCCGACGAGGTGCTGCTGCTCCTGCACCAGGGCGCCGAGCTGTTCGTATTCCCGTCGCTGTACGAGGGGTACGGGCTGCCGGTGGCCGAGGCCCTCGCCTGTGGGGCGCCGGTGCTGGCCGCAGATTCGTCGTCGCTCCCGGAGATCGTGGGATCCGAGGCGTTGTTCGACCCCTCGGATCCGGCGGCCATGGCCGCGGCCATCGAGCGGGGGCTGACGGACGAGGGGTTCCGGGGCCGGTTGCTGGCGGCGGCGGGGCGGCCGCCGTCGACGTGGACGGAGGTGGCGACGGCGACGGCCGCGGTGTACGACCGGGTCCTGGCCGGGGAGCTGTCCACCCCGCGGGGACGCGCCGGGTCGACCCCGGCGGGGGATCGGGGTGTGCGGGTGGCGCTGGCGACGTCGTGGCCGCCCGACGGTGGCCGGTGGGGCGAGTGGAGCCGCCACCTGGCCCGGGAGCTGGGGGGCCGGGCCGGCGTGCACCTGGAGGTTTTCGCCGACCGCCCGGTGGGCGCCGACCGGCGCCGGCGGACGCTGGAGCCCCTGCCCGGGGTGGCGGTGCACCCGCTGGCCGCGCTCCCGGCGGTGGAGCGATTGGCGGGCAGCTTCGACGCCGTGGTCCACGTCCTGGCCGACGACGGGCACCACACCGGATCGCTGGCCACTCTGAGGAGCGGCGCCGGCGGGCCCGGCCGCCGCGTCGTGATCGCCCACGACGTCCGGCTGGCCGGCCTCTATGGCGCCGCTGCCCGGGAGGGGGGACTGCCCGAAGGCCTGGAGGAGGTGATCCGGTCGGCGCACGGAGACGGGGTGGAAGCCGGGCTCGGGGAAGGGAACCGCCTGTCCCCGGGCGAGGCCCGCCGGCGGGGGATCCTCCTCGCCCGTGATGCCCTGGCCCGGGCCGATCGCGTCCTGGTCACCTCCGAGACCGCCGCCGCCGTGGCCCGCCTCGACGCCGCCGCCCACCGGGACCGGATCGGCGTCGTGTCCGGCGATCCGGTCGAGGCCGCCGGCGCCCTCTACTCCGAGCTCGCCGGCGGCTGAGGCGCGGCCTCGGCCCGGGCCGCCCGGTGCACGAGGTTGACGTGGTCGACGAGGGGCTCGACCTCCCACCGGGTCAGCCGCCACACCACCCGCTTGACCAGGCGGGCCAGGGGTCGTGGGGACCACGTCGGGGGGTCGCCGTAGGGAGGGATGCGGTCCAGCGGCCGGGTGGCGGTCAGGGGCTCGTCGCCCGCCGGTGGTGCCTCGCCCCGGTCGACGGCCGCCCGCCGGCGGACCTCTGTCTCCAGCGCTTCCCGGGTGACGGGCTCGAAGGCGGGCCAGGGCTCCCGGGTGGGGGCCGAAACCGGCGCCACGGCCTCGGGCTCGGACGGCGCCCGGGCGGTGACCAGGGCGCGGTCGACCCCGGCGGCCACCAGGGCGTCGGCGTCTGACGGGCTGTCGGCCACCACGCCCGCCACCGATCTGAAGACCCAGCCCACATAGGTGGGGTCGAGGCGGCCGGACAGGGGCGGCAGGTGGACGGTGGCGCCCCGCAGGGCCCGGCCCAGGATCCGGCGGGCGGTGGGCTCGGCCCGGCCCGCCCGGCGGGGGCGCAAGAGGCCGGGGTCGAGGTGGGCGACGATCTCGTCGGGTCGGCTCCGGGCCACGCGGGCGGCGAATCCCAGGTTGCCCCGCAGCCCGTCCACGTGGGCGTGATGGTGGGCGGCTGAGGGCCAGGGGGAGACGACCTCGACGTCGGCGCCCTCGGCCACCAGGGCCCGGACCGCAGCCAGGGTGGTGGCCGACTCCGGCCCGGCGGCGGGCGGGTAGGTGCCGTAGACGAGGACGCGCCGCGGCGAGCTCACGGCATCATCTCCAACGCCTTCTGCATGCGGTCGAGGGCGACGTCCCAGGTGTAGTGGGTGAGGACGTAGTCCCGTCCGGCGGCGGCCAGCGCCCGCAGCGCCCCGGGAGCGTCGGCCACCAGGGCCAGGGCCTGGGCCAGCTCGAAGACGTCCTCGTACACCAGCCCGGCCCCGGACCGCTCACAGTGCCAGCGGACCACGTCGCTGCGCCCGCTGGCGATGACCGGGGTACCGGCCAGCCAGGCTTCCATGATCGTGCGGGAGAAGCTCTCCATGGGGCTGGGCTGGATGTAGGCGGCGGCGGCGGCGAAGGCGTGGCCCACGTCCTCGTCGGGCAGGTAGCCGAGGTCGACGACCCGGCCGGCGACCCCGGGCGGGGGCGGGATCCACCCCACTCCGAAGCTCACCAGGTCGAGGTCCACCCCCAGGCGCAGGGCCCGGCCGAAACCGGCCAGGAGGTCGTTCCAGCCCTTGAACGGCTCCCGGCGGCCGGCGAAGAGCACGAAGGGGCGGGTGAGCCCGTACCGGCGCCGGAAGCCGTCCGGGTCGTAGGCGTCGGGAACCGGCATCCCCTCGCCTGTGACATGGTGTGGCGCCACGGCGCCGAGGCGGTGGGCCAGGCGGTGCTCGGGCTCGGACATGAACCACACCTGGGCGGGAGCGGTGAGCACGGGGCGGAACACGTCGAGGTAGGCGAAGGGCTCGTCGTGGAGGCAGGGGATGACCACCGCCCGCTCGGGAACCGTGCTCACCCCGGCCAGCGTCGTCCACGCCAGGTAGGGCGAGAACACCACCGCCCGGTAGGAGGTGCCGTGCGTGACGAGGTGGTGGACGAGGTCGGGGACCCGCATGTTGCCGTTGACCCAGGCCTGCTGCTCGTCGGCGTCGAGGGTGAGTCCGACGGCGAGACGCCGGTCGAGGCGGTCCCGGAGCTTGCGGTCGGCGTCGCGCCGCACGGGAAAGCGGTGGACGGTCACGTCCCCGTCGGTCGTCACCCCGGGCGGGTACTCGTTGGCCCAGGTGTAGTGGTCCCGGGCGCACGTGGTGAGGACGTCCACGGCGAAGCCGCGGGCGGCCAGGCCGTGGGCGGCCTGGCGGATCACCACCTCCGCCCCCCCGACCACGTCCTCGCCGTAGCGGGGCGGCACCAGCGCCAGCCGACCCCGCTCAGGCATCGGAGAGACCCTTCTCGAGGGCCTCGAGCAGCCGGGCCCGGTTGTTGGCGAAGGAGAAGTGCTCCACCCGCCGCCGGCCGGCGGCCACCAGCTCGGCGCGGAGGCCGGCGTCGCTCACCACCCGGTGGACGGCGCATGCCACCTCCACCGGGTCCTTGGCCGGGAGCAGCACGGCGGCGTCGCCCACCGTCTCGGCCACCGCCGCCGACGCCAGTGCCACCACCGGCACGTCGAAGTGCATGGCCTCGAGCAGGGGGACGCAGAAGCCCTCGTGCTCGGAGAGCGACACGAACACGGAGGCGGACCGGAAGTGGGCCAGGACCTGGGGGAAGGTGAGGACGTCGGTGATCTCGACCGCACCGGCGCACCCCAGCTCCTCCGCCAGCAGGCCCAGTGCCTCCCAATAGAGCATGCTCGTCCGGCCGCCGACGAGGACGAGGCGGGCGGCGGGGTCGAAGAGCTCCCGGTACAGGGCGAAGGCGGCGATCACGTCGTGCTGGCACTTGTGGGGGGCGAGGCGGCCGACGAAGAGCCAGGTGGCGCCCCCGCCGGCGGCCGCTGACCGGAGCCGGTCGAGCGTCCCGGGGTCGGGGGGAGCGTCGTACTCGGCGAAGTCCACCAGGACCGGCACCACCGACACGTTGGCGTAGCCGGCCTCGGTCAGCTCCTCGGCCGAGAAGGCGGAGTTGGCCATGGCGAACCGGGTGGGCGAGGCCAGCTGGCGGAGCTGGCCCCGGGCCGTCCGGGAGCCGTGGGTGGCGTCGGGCTCCCAACGCTCGAAGAACCGGGCGGGGGTGATGTTGTGGTAGTAGACGGCGAGGGGCTGCCCCGTAGCGGCCAGGAAGCCGGCCATGGGGCTCCCCGTCGACAGGTGGTAGAGCAACCAGGTGGGCCGGCCGTTGGCCGACGGGGTGAACTCCCGATAGTGCCGGGCCAGCGAGCGGACCGCGGGCTGGGTCTCGTCGGCGTAGATCTCACTGTCGTAGCCGGCCTCCCGCAGCACGCGCTGGAAGCGCCGGACGTGGTGGCCGATGGCGTCTCCGGCGGCGAACGACGGCAGGAACTGGTGGACGGCGCTCAACGGCGGGACGGGATGCTCTGCTCCAGGACGGCGATCCGGGCCCGCAGCTCCTGGATCTCGGCCCGCAGGGCGTCCCGGTGCCGGGCCTCGTCGGTTTCCAGGCGCTCCACCCGGCCGGCCACGGCCTCGCCCAGGCGGGAGAAGGCCTGGCCCACAGCCCCGAGGTGACGGCACAGGAAGCGGCCGTACCAACCCACCACGGCCACCACCGCCACCTTCACCAACCGCCGGAGGCCACTTCCGGGGATGGCCGGCGGCTCCAGGCTCCGGTTGGCCTGCCGGGTCAGGAGCCGGGCCGCGAAGCGCACGTCGTCGGCGCCGTCGCCCGTCCCCATCCAGGCGCTCGCCGCCCGGGCCCGCGCCGCCAGGGCGCCTGGGAACCCGGCGGAGGACTCCAGGGCGCGGGCCTGCTCCCGGATGTCGGCCACCACCTGCGCGTGCCCTTCCACGCCCGACGAGGCTAGTGCGGCGCCTCCACCCCGGCCGCGATCACCTCGAGGAGCCGGCGGCGGGAGTTGGCCAGCGAGAAGTGCTCGACCCGGCACCGGCCCGCCGTCACCAGCGCCTCCCGCAGGGGCGCGTCGGTGAGCACCCGGTGCACGCCGGCCGCCACCACCACCGGGTCCTTGGATTCGAGCAGCAGGGCGCCGTCGCCCACCGTCTCGGGGACGGCGCTCCGGGCCAGGGCCACCACCGGCACGCCGAAGTGCATGGCCTCCAGCACGGGCACACAGAACCCCTCGTGCTCGGAGAGGGAGACGTAGACGCTGGCGGCCCGGTACTCGGCCAGGAGCTGGGGGAAGGTGAGGACACCGGGGAGCTCGACGGCCTCCTCCAACCCCAGGTCCGTGACCATGCGCTCGAGGTCGCGCACATAGGCCCCGAGCGTCCAGTCGCCGACCAGTGCCAGCCGGGCCCGGGGATCGAAGAGCCGGCGGAAGGTGGCGAAGGCGGCGATGAGGTCGTGCTGGCCCTTGCTGGCCACGAAGCGGCCGACAAAGAGCCAGCGGGCTCCTCCCCGGGCGGCCAGGCGCTGCAGGCGGGCCCGGGCGTCGGGGTCGGCCGGGGCGTCGTAGTCCGAGAAGTCGATGAGGAGGGGCACCACCGCCGCGTCCCGGTAGCCGTCGGCCTCGAGCTCGGCGGCGCTGTAGCCGGAGTGGGCGAAGGAAAGCCGGCACTTCGGGGCCAGCATGCGCAGCTCCGAGCGGGCCTGGCGGGCCCGGGCGCCCGCCTCGGGCATCCACCGGCCGAAGTACCGGGCGGGCGTGATGTTGTGGTAGTCGACGGCCACCGGAGCGGGGGACCGGCTGAGCCAGGACGCCATCGGGCTTCCCGTCGACAGGTGGTAGAGCAGCCAGGGGGCGGACCCCCCCGCCGGGAGGTCGAACTGGCGGTAGTGCCGGGCCAGGTGGCGCACGGGCGGATGGATGTCGTCGGCGAAGATCTCGCTGTGGTAGCCAGCCTCCCGCAGGGTGTCCCGGACCCGCACCACGTGGTTGCCGATGGCATCCCCGGCGGCGAGGACCGGGAGGAACTGGTGGATGGCGTTGACCTCCTCCCACGGCTGAAGCCGTGGGATTCCCTTGGGAGGCGTGCTCATGCCGCCTCCCGTCCGGTGGTTCGCGTTTCGCTGGGCGCCCCGACTTCGGGCTTCCCTCCACGCGCAGGCACCCGGAGTCCCCGGGCGCGGATGTTCTTCGCCGCGTTGATGTCGGCGTGCTCCCCATGGCCGCAGGCGACGCAGGCGAAGACGGCCTGGCTGGGCCGGTTCTCGGCGGCGACGTGGCCGCAGGCGGAGCATTCCTGGCTGGTGTGGCGGGGGTCGACGAGCGCCACCGAGCAGCCATCGGAGGCTTCGGCTTTCTGGCTGGTGCGGCGCACCAGGGTGGACCACGCCGACGCTGCGATGCGCCGGTTGAGGGCGGCTTTCGCGGCCACGTTGCGGCCGGGGGTTTCGATGGTCCCGCGGGCCGAGCGGCACATGTCGGTGACCCGGAGGTTCTCGAAGGCGATCAGGTCGTAGTCGGTGACGAGACGGGTCGAGGTTTTCTCGGCCCAGTCCCGGCGGCGGTCGGCGGCCCGGGCATGGAGGACAGCGAGGGCGTGCTTGGTTCTCGCACGCCGCTTCGAGCCGTTCTGCTGGCGGGCCAGTTGGCGTTGCAGGCGGGTGAGGCGGCGTTCCTCGCCGGGATGCCACCCGGGGATGTGGAGGTGGTCACCGTCGCTGGTCGTGGCGGTGGTGGCCACGCCGAGGTCGACGCCGACCACGGAGGCGGTGGGGGTGCGGGACAGGGCGGGTTGGGGAGCGGCGAAAGCGACGTGCCAGCGGCCGGCCCGGTCGCGGGTGATGCGGGCCATGCCGTGAGGCCCGAGCGGACGGGTGAGCCGGAACCGGACCGGGCCGCACTTGGGGACGACGATGGCTGCCCACCTGCGGGATATCCGCCGAACGCTCACGTCGCGGACGCAGAACCCCTCGTCGCGGCCGGCTTTGCGCCAGCGGGGCCGCCGGTGGGTGCCGGCCCACCAGTTCCGCAGGGCCTGGTCGAAGTCCCGCAGCGCCTGCTGCTGCACACTGGAGGACCCCTCCCCGAGCCAGGAGGCCCGGCGGGCTTCGGCGAGCTGGCGGAACCGTTCCGCCGATCCCGGCGCCGGCCGGCGCCCCGGACGCCAACCGTTGGCCTGCTCCAGGGCGAGGTTCCACACGAAGCGGGCGTGGCCGCAGTGGCGCAGTAGCACCTCCTCGTCGGCGGGCGTGAGGTAGAGCCGATAGCGGAAGGCCATCACGCGGCCCGTTTCTGGTTCTCGACGTAGCGGCGCACCACCTCAAGCGGAGCGCCCCCCACGGTGGAGACGAACCACGAAGGCGACCACAGCACCGGCATCCGCCGCCGAAGATGCGGGAACTCCTGGCGGAGCAGCCGCGACGACCGACCCTTGAGCATCTGCATGAGCCTGGACAGCGGCACGGCCGGGGGGACCTCGGCCAGCAGGTGGACGTGGTCGGGCATCACCTCGACTTCGATCACCGTCCCGCCGGCCTCACCGACGACCTGGCCGATGATCTCCTTCAAGCGACCCTCGACTTGCCCGACGAGGACCCGGCGGCGGTACTTCGGGCACCAAATCAGGTGGTACTTCGCCGAGAACACCGTCTTGTTCGACGACCGGTACCCACCCACCCCGCCAGTATGCCGAC
>JBIOYN010000360.1:0-4557 GCA_044870155.1 Acidimicrobiia bacterium
GGGCGGGACCCGGCGCAGGACGGAATCGGCGAAGGCCACCGCCCCGCACTGGTCGCCGACCTCGTCGGCCACCAGGGCGACGGCCACGGCGGCGTCGAGGGCCACGTCGAGGCGGGTGGCGTCCTCGCCCACGGGGGCGGCCATGAGCCGCCCGGCGTCGACGCACACGATGACGTTGCGGTCCTGCTCCACCCGGTACTGGTTGCTCATGGGCCGCCCCACCCGGGCGCTGGCCCGCCAGTTGACCTGGCGGATGTCGTCGTCGGGCAGGTAGTCCCGGATCGACTCGAAGTCGGTCCCGAGACCGAGCGGGCCCCGGGTGAGGATGCCGGCGTCCCGGAAACGCCCCTGGCGGACGGCGGCCACCAGGCGGTGGGCGGCGGGCAGGTCGGGATAGACCAGCACCTCGGCCTCCTCCCCCGCCCGGGACGTGATCCGGGCCAGGCCGAGGCGGCCCCGCACCCGCACCGCCGGCGCCGGGAGCAGGTGGCGGCCCCGGCGGCGGGGGACCAGCGTGGCCTCCAACCGGCCGTCGGCCTCGGATGGGACCAGGGCCAGGTCGGGGGGGACGGGTTGGCGCACCCGGGCCGGCCCCGGCGCCTCCACGTCGATGACGAGCGAGCTCCGGACGCCCCGGGCCAGGACATGGGGGGCACTGCGGATCACCGTCGGGGCCCCCCGGGCGGCGAGGAGGTCGGTGAGAGCCACCGCCACCAGGGCCAGGCCACCCAGGACCACCACCCCGGCCGGGAGGATCAGCGCCGACAGGCTCAACGCGGCCAAGAGCCACGCCATGCGCGGCGCCGGACTCATGCCAGAGCCATCATCGCGGTACGGGGACGGAGCCCAGGGCGGCGGCCACGGCGTCGTCGGGCCGGTAGCGCTCCAGCTCCGCCTCGGGGCGGAGGATGAGGCGGTGCCGCAGCACCGGACGGGCCATGGTGGCGACGTCGTCCGGAGTGACGTAGGACCGGCCCGCCAACCGGGCGGCGGCCTTGGAGGCGGCCAGCAGGTGGACGGCGGCCCGGGGGCTCGCCCCCAGCGCCACGCTGGGCAGCTCCCGGGTGCGGCGCACGAGATCGACCATGTACCCGGCCACCTCGTCGGCGACGGTGGTGGCATCGACCTCGGCCCGGGCGGACTCGAGCTCGTCGGGCGTGGCCGTCACCTGGACCTCGTCGAGGCTGGCCGGGGCGACGCCCCGGTGGGCGAGGCGCAGGATGGCCCGCTCGTCCTCCAACGCCGGGTATCCGACCTCGACCTTGAGCAGGAAGCGGTCGAGCTGGGCCTCGGGGAGTGGGTAGGTGCCCTCGTACTCGATGGGGTTCTGGGTGGCGACGACCAGGAACGGCCGGGGCAGAGGGTGGGAGACACCGTCCACGCTGACCTGGGCCTCCTGCATGGCCTCGAGCAGGGCCGCCTGGGTCTTCGGCGGCGTGCGGTTGATCTCGTCGGCCAGCAGGACGTGGGTGAACACCGGGCCGGGGCGGAAGGCGAGGTCCTGGCCCCGCAGGGCCACCGTCCCGGTGAGGTCGGAGGGCAGCATGTCGGGCGTGAACTGGACCCGGCGGAAGGTCAGGCCCAGGGCCGCCGCCCAGGCCCGGGCCAGGAGGGTCTTGGCCACGCCCGGCACTCCTTCGAGGAGCACGTGGCCACCGACCAGGCTGGCCGCCAGCAACTGCTCCACCGTCTCGTCCTGGCCGACCACGACCTGGCCGACCTGCGCCCCCAGGCGCTTCGCCAGCTCCGCCACCGTGCTCAACGCTGGACTCCTTCCTCTGCGGGGACGCCCCGCACCCCGGGCTCCAATCTGGCCAGGGCGCGGCCGGCGGCGAGGACGCCGGCGTCGCCGTGCATCCCCACCAGCGCCTCCACCTCGTCGGCGGGGAGGCCGAGTCGGACGGCGGCCGGGCGCAGGGCGTCGTCGGTGGCGTCGTGAGGTAGGCCGGCGCGCCGGGCCAGCAGCGATCGGGCCCGCAGCCGGACGGGCTCCGCCGCCACCACCGGATGCCCCGTCCGGCCCAGCGTCCCGGCCAGGGCGTCGACGTAGACCCGCCGCCGCGGCGCCAGGTCCCGGAACTCGTCCTCGGGGGGACCCAGCCGGCGACTGCGGGCCACCAGCCACACGCCCGCCGACACAGCCAGGCCGAGCAGTGCCAGGCGCCAGCGCCCCGGCAGGGCGGCCAGCCCTTTCCCCGAGCCGTACCCGTGGGGGCCCTCGGCGAAGGCCACCGGCGTCCCCGCCGGGCCCACCGCCACCAGCCCGAAGGCGGCGTTGTCGGCCACCCCGAGCAGGAGGTTCGACAGGGGGGTGGCGTCGGCCAGCACCACCAGCCGGCCGTCCCCCACGTCGCCGGTGGCGGCGACCACGGGCCCGTCGCGTCCCCCGAGGAGGGGTTCCAGCCCTCCGGCGTCGGTGAAGGACTCCACGCCGGCCAGGCGGATGGTCGCCACACCCTCGATCTCGGGCGCCGCCTCGGCGGCCGGCCCGACCGGGACGGCGACGGCCACGGGCTGGACGCCGAAGGCGGGCGGATCGTCAAGCACGTCCGCCAGCCACCCGCCGGCCGGGCCCCCCGGCTCGTCGACCCACCTGCTGGCCACGGCCCCGCCCGCCACCACCCGCCCGCCGTGGCGCAGGAAGCCGGCCACCACCGGGAACTCCGCTTCGGTCAGCTCGGCGTCGAGGATGACCAGGGTCGAGTCGGGGGCGAGGCGAGCCTCGTCGAGGCCGCCCCGGATGCGCTCCACCGGGTGGTCGAAGCGGGCCAGCAGCTCGGCGTAGGCGCCCGAGCCGGTCGGGCCGGTCGAGTACGACGACGACGGCGAGTCGGTGCCGCTGCCCCGCTTGGGGAGCGACGAGATCAGCGTGAGCACAGCCAGGACCGCCCCTGCCACCAGCACCGTCCGGGGGGTCCGCTGTCCGCCCGCGCTCACCGGGGACGCGCCTCCTGCAGCACCCGCGGCCACCCGGCGCGGGCCTCGCCCACGTCATCGGGGGTGGCGGGCCGGCCGCCGTAGACCACCTCGTCGAAGTCGACCGCCAGCCCGTCGAAGTGCGACGAGCGCAGCGCCCGGGACACGGCCCGGTTGGTCAGCCCGGGCCGCAGCTCCAGCGCCCCCATCCGGTCCAGGCGGACGAGCCCGGCCCGGAACCGCAGCCGCAGCGCCTCGGCCAGCTGCCCCCGGCGCTCCGCCTCGTCGGCCCGCGCCTCCAGTTCCGCCGGGTCGGCTTCGGCGTCGGCTTCAAAGCCGAGCCCGCCCCGCCGCCCGGGCCGTTCCCGGCCCCGGTCCCGCACGAGGCGCAGGGCCACGACCACGGCCAGTACGACCACGGCGGCGGCGAGGAGGAACCACGGCGGACTGCCGACGTCGGGAAGCCCGTCCCGGAGCCGGGCCAGGAACCGCTGGACGGGGTCGACGATCTCCTGGCCCAGCCAGTGCAGAACGCCGGCGAAGGGGCGGGGGAGGGGGCGGCCGGTGAAGGGCTCGTCGGAGAGGATGTCCCGGGCCGCGTCCCGGGCCTGGGCGGGATCCACCCGCGGGGCGGCGGCCGCCAGCACGGCCGGGATCACGAGGAGGAACCAGGAGGGGGCCAGTCGGAGGGGGGCGGCCGCCACTCCGGCGCCGGCCCCTGGGGCTGGCCGCCGTACGGGCCCTGGGGCTGGCCGCCGTACGGGCCTCCGGGTGGCGGGCCATAAGGATCCCCGGGTGGCGGGCCAGAGGGACCCCCGGGTGGCGGGCCGTAAGGACTTCCGGCCGGAAAGCCCTCGGGCTGGCCCATGGCCTGGGCCATGAGCTGCAGGTCGAAGCCCTCCTTCCGGACCCGCAGGTCGAAGTACACGAGGACGAACACGGCGGCCACGAAGGGGGTGGTGATCACGTCGGAGATGATGTTGGCCACCGCCGACAGGCTGAAGCCGACGATGCTGTCGGCGGAGAAGAACGAGCCGATGGCGAAGGGGATGGCCACGATCTGGTCGACGATGGCGTTGAGCATGAAGGCGATGAGCAGGACACCGAAGGTCGCCCACCACCGTCCCCGCACCAGGTTGTAGGAGCGGCGCAGAGCGGCGGTGCCGCTCAGGTTCTCCGCCACCAGCGCTACGAAGGCCAGCGACCAACTCACCGCCAGCCAGATGCCGGGCGCCAGGCAGAGCACGAAGCCGAGCGTCACCCCCAGGCCCATGAGAAGGGTCAGCCACACCAGCGATCCCAGCCGGCTCACCGCTCCCCGCAACGATTCCTTCCAGTCGGGCGTGCCGCCCAGGTAGGCGACGGTGATGGCCCGGAGGGTGGCGGCCGACGCCAGCACGAAGGCGAGCCCGGACAGCAGGGTGACGAGCCCGAAGGCGGCGAAGAACGCGGCCGCGTCGCCGCCGTCGAAGCTGTCGCCGAAGATGTCGGTCGTGGTGTTGGTGGTGGTGTCGAAGGCGCTGGGATCGAAGAAGGCGTCGCTGTTGGGGATGGCGGACGCCAGCAGCAGGCTGGAGAGGATCTGCACCGGGGCCACCACGAACAGCACGATCTTGGCCAGGGCGAGGAAGTGGCGGCGCC
>JBIOYN010000361.1:0-3766 GCA_044870155.1 Acidimicrobiia bacterium
CCCATGATCGCCCACCCCAGCACCATGCCGCCCCAGAAGGCGACACTCCGACGCTCGGCGGTGCTCACGGGGCGCCCTTGCCGCCCCGGACCCGCAGCTCCGAGACCCACTTCGTCTGGAGCACGCCGGGGCGGTTGGGGCCGATCAGGCGGACGGGGAACCCGTGGTCGAGGTGGAGCGGCTCCCCGTCGAGAAACAGCGCCAGGAGGGTGTCGCCGTCGCCGGCGTGGGCGGGGCTGAGCGCGGACCGGCGGTACCGGCCCCGGGGTTGGAGCGATTCCACGTCCACCTCGGCCCCATCGGGCGCCCCGGCGGCACGGAGCAGGTCGCGTACCGGGACTCCCCGCCAGCGGGCCTCGGCGCTCCACCCCTCCACGCAGGCGATGGGGAGCGTCACTTCCCGCCGCGCCATCGCCTCCAGATCGGATCGGGACAGGGAGAGGGGCGTGGCCACCGCGCCCGTCACCCGGAGGCGGAATCCCGGGTCCGACGCCGGTGCGATCACGCCGGCGGCCATCGCCGACTTGTTGACGGGCAGGCCCTGGGGGCCCCGGTCGGGTCGGCGGGGGGCGAGCACGCTCAAGTGCCGCAGGGGCGCCAGCGTCTGGCCGGCCGTGGCCAGCGTCAGCACACCGGCGGCGGCGAACGCGCTGGTGAGCAGCCCCCGGCGCGAGAGGGCGGCGTCGGCCGCCGGCACCGCCGGGATCGGCGTCCAGGCCGATCGGCGCAACGACCGGCGCGTGACCGCCAGCTTGGCGCCCACGTGAGCGACGATCGCACCCCCGGTGATCCAGGCCCCCCAGTAGTGCCCGGCAGGGAAGAAGAACCCCCACGGGTACCACAGGGCGATGTTGGCCACCCCGGTGAAGAGCAGGAACACCGCCCCGCCGACGAGGACGAGGAGCCCGGCCCGCTCCACGGCGTGGGCCACATCGGAGGCCGGCGGCCAGGTGAACAGCTTCGGGTAGACCACCCACAGCTTCACCAGCAGGAGCGGGATGGCGGCGATCCCGGTGGCCACGTGCAGGCCCTGGGTGATCCGGAACAGGCCCGCTGGGCGGGCGGGCCAGGTGAACCACCCGGGCGGATGCTGGACCAGGTGGGAGATGATCCCGGTGGCGAAGCACACCGAGAAGGCGACCCCCAGAGCGACGCCGAGGACCGCAGCCGTGCGCTCGTCGTGCAAGGGGCTGCAGAAGGCGTTCTCCCGCCACGGTCCCAGCCGCAGCCGGGCCGGCCACCACCGGCCCAGGCCACCGCCGGCGACTAGACCGCGTCCAGCCGGGCGAACCACCGGGTGCCCTCCCGCCAGAGTTCCACGAAGGTGCAGTCCGCTTCACAGGCCAGGCGTTGCACGTCTCCGGCCCCCACCCGGGCCCAGGGAAACCACGGTCCCGGCCGACCCCCCACCTCGAGCCGGGCCCGGCACGGTCCTGCTGGAGCGCCCGGCCCCTCCACCTCCACCAGCAGGCGCCCACCGGGCCGGAGCAGGGACCGCACCCGGCGCAGGAGGTGGCCGGGATCTCCTCCGATCCCCAGATTGCCGTCGAGCAGCAGAGCGCTGCCCCACCGCCCCGTTCCCGGTACCCGTTCGAACACGGAGCGCTCGAGCACCGGCGCCCCCCGGCGGCGGGCCAGCTCGATGGCGGCACCGGCCACGTCGATGCCGAGACTGACGATGCCGCGCTCGGCCAGGGCCAGGACATGGCGTCCGGGGCCGCACCCCACGTCCAGTGCCGGACCGACGACGCGGTCGAGCACGCCCTCCTCCTCGGGAGTGGGGGGGCCCAGCCAGCGCTCGAGGGGCACGTCCAGGATCTGGCCGGCGCTGGTACGGAGCAGGACCGTCATGGCGACACGGGGGCGGGCGTTCGCCCCGTGGCGGTGAGGTCTGGGGCGGCCAGACCCCAGGCGGCCAGTCCCAGGGCAGCCAACTCGGCGGCGAAGCGGCTGTCGGGCACCTCCCGGGCCACCGCCCGGGCGTCATCGATCACGTCCACGTCCCGCAGCTCGGGAAGGTCGGCGACGCGCAGTCCCAGCGCCGACAGGCGCCGGCGCTGGGCGGCACCGGTCGCCGGCGTGCTCATGGGCACGCCCAGGGTGGTGGCGGGGTCGGGCCGGCGCAGTCCCAGCGCCCACCAGCCGCCGTCGGCGGCCGGGCCGAGCACGGCGTCGACGCCCGGGGTGAGGAGGCGGGCGAGGGCGGCGCCGAGGAGGCCGGGCGTGACCTGGGGGGTATCCATCCCGATGACCAGGACGGGGTGCTCGGCTCCGGGGGAGGCCACATCGGCCAGGGCGGCGGCCAAGCGCTCGTCCAGCCCGGCCCCCCGCTGGGGGAGCACGTCGAAGCCGGGCGGGAGCCAGCCACCCGGGCGGCCGTCGAGGGCGAGCACCCGCCGGTCGACGGGGGCGTGGGCCACCGCCGCCAGGGTGTCGGCCAGGGCCGCCTCGGCCAGGCGGGCGGCCTGGGCCGGGGTGGCCGGGGGACAGAGCCGGGTCTTGCACCGGCCCGCCCGGGGCTCCTTGGCCATGACCATCAGCGTGCTCATGGGACCCCGGCCACAGCGCGATGAGCCACCAGGCGAAGAGCCAGAATCATGGCGTGGCGTCGAGGACCCGGGCCATGTCGGACACCGTCCGCAGGGTGCCCCGCACCGTCCCCGTCACCTTGGAGCGTCCCGCCCGGGCGGCGTAGGGGACGCTCACCTCGGAGATGCGCCACCCGGCCGCCGCCGCCCGCAGCACCATCTCCAGCGGCCAGCCGAAGCGGCGGTCGGCGACGCCGAGGGCGAGCAGCGCCTCCCGGCGGGCGGCCCGCATGGGGCCCAGGTCCGACAGGGCGACGCCCGTCCGTCGCCTCAGCTCCCAGGCCACCAGCCGGTTGGCGGCCCGGGCGTGCAGCGGCCACGCACCCCGTTCGGGGCGGCGGGCGCCCAACACGAGGTCGGCGCGGCCGGCCGTGACGGCGTCGGCGACGAGGGGGAGATGGCCCGGGTCGAGGGAACCGTCGCAGTCCATGAAGCACACGACCGGGGCGGTGGCGGCCGACAGGCCGGCGAAGCAGGCCGCCCCGAACCCGCGTCGGGACTCGAAGACCACCCGGGCGCCGAGGCGGGCGGCGAGGGCGCCGGACCCGTCGGTGGAGCCGTTGTCGACCACGATGGGCTCGTAGCCGGGCGGCATCCGCTCCAGCACTCCGGGGATGGCCGGGGCCTCGTCGAGCACGGGGAGAATCACGTCGGGCATGGCTCCGCACCCTAATGACGGCCTCCTCCCGGACCGGGGCGCGGCCTACTTACGATTTCCGAAACAATCCTGGCTGGCTCGTGTGCCTGCGGGTAAGTGTCGTAGCTGGTCTGCATGATTCGGTGGTGCCTCGTCAGCGGTCTTCTTCGGCTCCTCGGGTGGTGCTTCGTACGGCCCGGGTGGCGCTTCGGGTGACGGCGGGCCAGCGACGCCGGTGTTTGGTTTGTTGCGGTCGGCGGGAGATGTGTGGGCGTGCGTGTTGGAGCTGAACGGGATGCGCCGCCGTCGGGGTGACTCGCCGCTGGTGGGGTATCAGGCGCTGTGCCGGGCGCTGGCGGCGGCGGGACCGGGGACGTTCGGGGAGTTGTCGTCGGTGGGGGCCCGGTCGGTGCTGCGCCGTTATTCCGACGCGTGGTTCTCGGCCGCCAAGCGGCGAGCGGAGGGCGACCAAGGGGTTCGGTTCCCGCGCCGGCGCCGGGCGCTGGTCCCATCGCGTTACTACCACGGCACCTTCACCCTC
>JBIOYN010000362.1:0-37300 GCA_044870155.1 Acidimicrobiia bacterium
CCCCCGCTTCTGTCAGCCACAGCACCAGTGTCGCCGCCCCCAGCGCCGTCCCCAGGGCGCACACCCCGGTCCAGCCGGCGGCGTCGTAGAGGGCGGCCGAGCCCGCCGATCCGGCGGCGCCGCCGACGAAGAACGAGGTCATGTAGGCGGAGTTGAGCCGGCTACGAGCCTCGGCCCGCAGCCCGTAGATCGCGCTCTGGTTGAGGATGTGGACGCCGGTCACGCCCAGGTCGAGGGCGAGGATGCCGGCGATGAGGGCAGCCTGCGAATGGCGGCCCCCGCCGAGCACGGCATAGCCGAGAACGATGGTGAGGGCGGAGACGCCCGTTCCCAGGCGCACCCGGCCGGAGTCGGCCAGCCGGCCCACCACCGACGCCACGGAGGCGCCGGCCGCCCCCACCAGACCGAAGAGCCCGATGGTCCCTTCCCCGTAGCCATAGGGCGGTGCCGCCAGGAGGAAGGCCAGGCTGGTCCACAAGGCCGTGAAGGAGGCGAAGACCAGCGCACCGTACGCACACCGGCGGGCGAGGACCGGCTCGGTGCGGACGAGCCGGCCGACGGAGACGAGCAGCTTCCCGTAGCGGATGTCGGGTCGCGGCCGGGCCTCACGGGGGAGCTCCCGGCGCACCATCACCGCCACCAGCCCGGTCAAGACCGCCCCGGCGACGTAGACGGCCCGCCACCCGGCCAGCTCGGCCACCAGCCCGGCGGCCGTCCGACCCAGGAGGATGCCGAGGAGCAGCCCGGTCATGACCCGGCCCACCACCCGGCCCCGGGCCGTCCCGTCCGCCAGCTCGGCGGCCAGCGGCAGCACGATCTGGGCCATCACCGAACCCAGCCCGATGACGCCGGCCAGGGCCATGAACACGGCCATGCCCGGGGCGGCGGCGGCGCCGGCCAGCGCCAGGGCGGTGGCACCCAGGGCGGCCGAGACCAGCCGCCGCCGGTCGACGAGGTCGCCCAGAGGAACGATGAAGGCCAGCCCCAGGGCATAGCCGAGCTGGGACATGGTGATGATGAGACCGGCCGTCCCGCTGCGGACGCCGAACTCGGAGGCGATGGTGGGGAGGAGGGGTTGGGCGTAGTACAGGTTGGCCACGGCCACGCCCGCGGTCACGGCCAGCACCAGCACCAGGCGGGGGCTGAGCGCCCCGGGGGCGAGGGCAGCGGCGCTCTCCGGACCTGCCTGGGGGGCGCCCGGGGACGCCTCAGGCCGTCGGGCCACCGCCGGTGATCTCGCCGCCGGCCGCGGCCAGGACCCGCTCCCGGGTCGGGACCCGGGACGTGACGTACCACACGCCGACCAGGCCGGCGGCGGCGATGGTGAGCGACAGGGCTGGGTGACCGGCGGCCACGGTGCTGGCGCCGGCGAAGATCACGATCATGCTCACCGCCACCACCTTGGCCCGACGGGGCATGCCCAGGCCGGCCCGGTGGTCGCGCACCATCGGCCCGATCCTGGGAAGATCGAGCACCCAGCGCTCGAAGCGGGGGCTGGAGCGACCAAAGCACCAGGCGGCGACGATGAAGAAGACGGTGGTGGGCAGGCCGGGGACCACCACGCCGATGGCGCCGATGGCCACCGCCATCCACCCGGCGACGAACCACACCCAGCGCACGGTCAGCTCGCCAGGTCGGAGATGTCGATCACGGCCTGCACCACCAGGAGGACGAGAATGCTCCCGCCGATGGCGGTGTAGCGCCACCGCCAGCGGTGGTCGGCGGCGAAGAAGCGGCGGATGGAGGCGACGATGGCCACCATCGACACCGTCCCCACCACCAGCCCGAGCACCGGCCCGACCCGGCCGGAGAACCCCACGATGGGCCCGAGGATGGGCAGCACGATGTAGGTGAGCAGGCACCGGGCGGCGGAGATCCACACCGAGCGACTGAAGGCCTGCTGGGCGGCGGACCGCGACGCCCGGGGGGCGTCCTCGGGGAGCCGCAGGACCCGGCGCATGGCGCAGTCGGCGTCCGAGCGCCGCGGGGGCGCCGGGTTGGTCGCCGGGGTGGGCGAAACGGTCGAATCCACGCCTCCAACCTACCGGTCGGGATCGGTTGCGTCCGTACGGGTACCGTGCCGGCGGTGAGGGTGACCTTTGCTGCCCCTGTCGATCCCGCGGCCTACCGCTTCGTCCACCGGCTGCGGGTCCGCTTCGCCGAGACGGACGCCATGGCCGTGGCCCACCACTCCTCGTACCTGCTGTACATGGAGGAGACCCGGGTGGAGTACCTCCGGGCTATCGGCCATGGCTACGACCGGGTCCGGGCCGAGGGCGCCGACTTCCCCGTCATCGAGGTGCACGTCCGCTACCTGCGGCCCCTGCGCTTCGACGAGGAGGTCGATGTCCACGTGGTGGTGGCCTCGTCGGGGCCGGCCACGTTCCAGATGGGATATCTCCTCACCGTCGACGGGCAGGCCCGGGCCACCGCCGTCACCGTCCACGCCGTGGTCGACCCCCAGGGCCGGCCGGGCCGGACCCCGGACTGGGTGCGCGGGCTCGTCGAGTAGCCGCATCTAGCTGGTGCGGAACCGCGGGCTGGCGTCGGCGGCGGGCATGGCCTGCAGGCCACTCGGAGTGTTCTCCTTGACCGAGGCGTAGATCCGGCCCATCTCGGCCATGGCGTCAGGGCCGATCACGGCGGCGAGGGCCGGCAGGTGCTCGTTCTCCTCCACCGCCTGGTGCCGGCGGAGCCCCTCGGCCAGGGCGGTGAGGGCCGACTCGAAACCTTCGTCGCCGGGGTGTCCGGCCTCCAGGGCGGCCAGCGCGCCCCGCATCTCCCCGAGCTGGGTCTGGCCGTTGTTGGCCATCTCGGCGCCGCCGGGGACGATGTCGCGCAGGGCGGGGAGGAGCACCTGGGTCACGGCTGCGATGTGCGCGGCCACCTCGTCGATCAGCCGGTGGGCGAGGGGGAAGCGGTCGTCACGATCGGTTGCCAGGGCGACGACGAGCCCTTCGATGACCCGGTGATCGTGGGCCACCAGCTCGGCCAGCTCCGGAACATCAAGGGAAGTCAAAGGAATCACTCCTCGTCTGCCACGTCCTGGAAGGGAATGTGGCGCAGACGGGCAATCGTACGACCCTGGGGTGAAGGTGCCGGTCCGGGCAGGTCGATGCGGGCAGCGACATGGCCCGATCGCCCCGCCCCGTACTCGTCGCCTTCGTGAGCGTCCTGGTGGCCGGCGCCCTGCTTCCCGCCTGGGCCGCCGACCCCGACGCGCCGGTGGTGATCCGGAGGATCCACCTGCCCGTGGAGGGGAGCTTCAGCTACTCGGACGACTTCCACGACCCCCGATCCGGCGGGCGGCTGCACCAGGGCAACGACCTGATGACGTCCAAGCACCGGCCGCTGCTGGCGGCGGCCGACGCCCGGGTACGGCGCATCACCATCGACGACGGCGCCAACGAGGGCAACATGCTGGCGCTGCGGGACGCCGAGGGCTGGGAGTACTGGTATCTCCACATCAACAACGACACGCCCGGCACCGACGACGGCGCCAACCCCCTCGAGTACGCCTTCGCCCCCGGCATCGAGGTGGGCACCCGGGTGAAGGCCGGCCAGGTGATCGCCTTCGCCGGCGACAGCGGCAACGCCGAGGGGACGAGCTCCCACCTCCACTTCGAGATCCACCAGCCCGACGGGACGGCCGTCAGCCCCTACCCCAGCCTGCGCATCGCCCAGGGCTACCGCTACGGCGACCACTGTGCCTTCGACACCAACCCGCCCCGGGACCCCGATCCCGACTCGGCCGCCGGCTACTGGCAGCTGGGCGCCGACGGCGGCGTGTTCTCCTTCGGGGAGGTCGGGTTCTTCGGCTCGACGGGCGACCGGGTGCTCAACCGGCCCGCCGTGGCCATGGCGGCGCTGCCCGGCGGATCGGGATACTGGTTCGCGGCCTCCGACGGCGGCGTATTCGCCTTCGGCGACGCCCGCTTCTTCGGCTCGACGGGCGACATCGTGCTGAACCAGCCCATCGTGGGGATGGCGGCCACCGGCTCCGGCAAGGGGTACTGGATGGTGGCCCGCGACGGCGGCGTCTTCGCCTTCGGCGACGCCCGCTTCTTCGGCTCCACGGGCGATATCGCCCTCAACCAGCCCATCGTGGGGATGGCGGCCACGCCCACCGGGAAGGGCTACTGGTTGGTGGCGGCCGACGGAGGGATCTTCACCTTCGGCGACGCCGGCTTCTTCGGGTCCACCGGCGACGTCCGGCTCAACCAGCCCATCGTGGGGATGGCGGCCACCGGCTCGGGCGACGGCTACTGGATGGTGGCCCGGGACGGCGGCATCTTCACCTTCGGGGACGCCGGTTACTTCGGCTCCCTGCCCGGCAGCGGCCTGTGCCGCGAGGGCTCGCCGGCGACCCGGCTGGTGGCCAGCGCCACCAGCGCCGGCTACTGGGTGGCCACCGCCGACGGCGCGGTCACGCCCTTCGGCGACGCCACCGACTTCGGGTCCCGGGTCCGGCTCGGGCTGCCTCCCGGCCCCGCCGTGCTCGACCTCGTCATGGTCCCGCCCCCCACCACGACCCGGCCGTCCACGACAACCACCACCCGCCGGCGCCGGTAGCTCCTCTTTCCTGCCGGCGCCGGCAGCAGGGTGGTGGAAGACCGTCCGACCAGACGTGGGAGGCTGGAGTGGTGGCAGTTGCGGACTCGATCGTGTGCGTCGACTGCGGCGGTGTCTGCCATCGCAGTCCCTTCGAGCCTCCCGAGCTCGGCTGGGAGCCGGGTGACGTCGTGACCTACCGCTGCCGGGACTGCGCTGACGTCTGGTACCTCGAGGTCGACGAGGACGATCTCCTCAGCTGAGAGATAGCGGGCTCCGGATTACCGAGCGGGTCGCGGAAGGATCAAGGTTCTGGCGCCCAGCCGTGACTATTCCGGCTCAGCGCGGGAACCTTGACGACGAAAGGAAATCTCCCAGGCCCTCGAGTTCGGATTCGTCGGCCACGTCGCCCTCCTCGCCGCTCCCTGCCCGTACGCTCTGCGGCCGTGATTCTGGTCGATCTCGAGCGGGTGGCGGCACGCCGGCCCGACCGGCCCCTGTTCGAGGATCTGTCACTCACCGTGCGGGCGGGCGACCGTCTGGGGCTGGTGGGCCGCAACGGTTCGGGGAAATCCACTCTGTTGCGGGTGCTGGCCGGCGAGGCGCTCCCCGAGGACGGAGTGGTCCGCAAGGGCCGGGGCGTGCGGGTCGGCTTCCTGCCCCAGGATCCGGTGCTCCCTCCCGGGACGGTGGGCTCGGTGGTGGGACCCGGGGCTCGGGGTGCGGCCGAAAGCACGGCGTGGGAGGCGGCGGCCATCCTGGAACGACTGGGGATGGGGGCGGTGGTCGGCGCCGACGTCGCCACCCTGTCGGGGGGCCAGGCCAAGCGGACGGCCCTGGCCCGCCTCCTGGTCACCGAGGTCGACCTGCTGGTACTGGACGAGCCCACCAACCACCTCGACGTGGACGCCATCGCCTGGCTCGAGGAGCGCCTGGCCCGCTTCCGGGGTGGCCTGGTGCTGGTCACCCACGACCGCCACGTGCTCGACCGGGTCACCACCCGCACGGTGGAGCTGGACCGGGGCCGGGCCTACGTCCACGACACCGGCTACGCCGGCTATCTGGCCGCCCGCAGCGAGCGGGCCGAGCGGGAGGCGACCTCCGAAGCTGTTCGGCGCAACCTGGCCCGATCCGAGCTGGCCTGGCTGCGCCGGGGAGCGCCGGCCCGCACCCGCAAGCCCAAGGCCCGCATCGCCGCCGCCACCGCCATCGTGGAGGGCCGCCCGGCGGCCCCCGATCGCGCCGGGGACCTGGAGCTGGCGGCCGCCGGCCAGGGAGTGACCACGCCCCGTCTGGGCAACAAGGTCGTCCAGCTCGAGGCGGTGGGCCACCGCTTCGACAGCGGTGGCGCGGGCTGGCTGTTCCGGGGCCTCGACCTCGACCTCGACCCGGGCGGCCGGCTCGGTGTGGTGGGACCCAACGGGTCCGGGAAGTCGACGCTGCTCGATGTGCTGGCCGGCCGGCGGGAGCCGGCGGAGGGGACGGTGGCGACGGGCCCCACCGTGCGCCTCGGCTACTTCGACCAGCGGGGCGCCGACCTCGACCTGAGCCAGCGGGTGCGGGCGGCGGTGGCGGGTCGCTCGGGGCGCGGGGTGTCCCCGCAGTCGACGGACCAGCCCACCTGGGAGCAGGTCCGGCTCATGGAGCGGTTCTGGTTCGACCACGACGCCCAGTGGGCACCCATCGGCACCCTCTCGGGTGGCGAGCGCCGGCGCCTGCAGCTGCTCCTCGTGCTCACCGCCCTGCCCAACGTGCTCCTCCTCGACGAGCCCACCAACGACCTCGACCTCGACACCCTGCGGGCCCTGGAGGACCACCTCGAGACGTGGCCCGGGTCGCTGGTGGTGGTGAGCCACGACCGGGCCTTCCTGGAGCGCACGGTCGACGACGTGATCGTCCTCGACGGCCGGGGCCGCGCCGGCCGGCCCGCCGGCGGGTACGCCGCCTACGAAGCCGCCCGGCGCACGGCCGGCGTCCGCGACACGACGCCGCCGGCCGGGGCGCGCCACCAGTCGGCGGCCGGCGGCACGGCCCGGGGCGCGTCCCCACACTCGGCGGCGGCGCCGGCCCGCAAGCCCCGCTCCCCCAGCACCCTGCGCCGCCTGCTGGACCAGGCCGAGAAGGAGCTGGCCGCCGCCTCCGACGAGCGGGCCCGCCTCCAGGGCGAGCTGGCGGCGGCGTCCGGCGACCACGTGGCCCTGGCCGAGGTGGCCCACGCCCTGGCCGCCGCCGAGTCCCGGCTGGCCGACGCCGAGGAACGCTGGCTCGTCCTGGCCGAGGAACTCGGCGTCTAGCGGCGTTCGGTGCGGGCGACGCCCTGGCCCGGGCGCCAGGTCTCGATGACGAGGCGGTCGCCCTCGGGGTGCAGCGAGGTGAGGACGGCCTCGGCCAGCTCGAGGCGGAAGAGGTGGTAGGGCTCGGGCGGGTTGGCGTGCTCCTCGTAGGCCCGTTTCCCGTCGTCCCCCACCTCGACGGCCACGCCCGAGAGCTTGGCGTCGCCCCCCGCCATGGTGGTGCCTTCGCCGGGGTTGGCGTGGAGGGCGAACCGGCCGTCGCGCTGCAGGTCACGGGCCTTGACCGCTTCCCACATCGACCCGACGGTCAGGTCGTCGCCCGAGAAGTCGACCTCCGTCCCGCTGACCCGGGGGGAGCCGTCCCGGCGCAGGGTGGCGAGCACGTGGTGCTTCGTCGCCTCCAGCCGGGCTCGCACCGCCGCCGCCAGCTCGGGGGCCTCGTCGGAGAACTGCCGCCAGGTCGCCATGCGGCCGGGATTATGCCCCTCAGGCTGCGGCCTCGCCCCTTTCTTCCCGTACCAAGCGGTAACAACTTTCAGAATTGGGCCCGCGCCGCCGAACCAGTGGATGTGGAGCAGGACCCCACACCGCAGCAGAACGCGACCCGCCAGGCCGGGCTGCTGTTCGCCGCGGCCGGGGTCCTCACCATCCTCAACAACTTCGTTCCCGGCAGCGGCTACCTGGACAAGGGGTTCCTCTACGTCGTCGGGCTCGCCTGCCTGGCTCTGGCCGCCGCCGTGCCCCGACTGCCCTGGGACCGCTGGCCGGTGCGGGCCACGCTCGCCATCTGCCCACTGGCCTTCGCCGTCATCGCCGTGGCCAACCAGCGGGGCGGGGTCAGCACCTACAGCTACGCGCCCTTCTTCATCATCGTGTTCATGTGGGTGGGGCTCCACCATCCGCCCCGGACCTCGTTCGCCCTCGCTCCCCTGGCCACCATCGCCTACATGGTCCCCGGGCTGGTGGCGGCCAACCCGCCCGACGGCGCCCTGTCCTCCGTCACCGTGGCCATCCCCGTGTGTGTCCTGGTGGCGGAGACGATCGCCCGGACCGTGGGCCGGGTCCGTCGCGCCGAGCACGACATCCAGCGCAGCTACGAGCTGCTCCACCGCTCCCAGGCGCTGGCCAACGTGGGCAGCTGGGAATGGAACGTGGAGACCGGGGCCGTGGAGTGGTCGCCGGAGATGTACCGCATCCTCGGGGTTCCCGAGGCCGAGTTCGAGACGGCCTTCGAGTCGGTCCTGGGCCTGGTCGTCCCCGACGACCGCGAGCTCGTCAGCGCCCAGTTCCGCTCCGCCGCCCGGGGTGACGCCGTGCCCGGCTTCGCCTTCCGGATCACCCGTCCCGACGGATCCCGGCGCTGGCTGTGGTGCGAAGGGGGGCCGGCCACGGATCGGGCCGGCGTCGTCACCGGCTTCGTCCAGGACGTCACCGAGCCCAAGCAGGTGGAGGAGGAGCTCGTCCGCCTCGCCCTCAAGGACGACCTCACCGGCCTGGCCAACCGCCGGGCCTTCGTGACCGTCGGGGAGCAGCTCCTGCGCGTGGCCCAGCGGGCGGGCGAGACGGCCATGCTCATCTACCTCGACCTCGACAACATGAAGGACGTCAACGACACCTACGGCCACGCCGCCGGGGACCAGGCCCTGGTCGAGGTGGCCGACCTGCTGCGGGCCACCTTCCGGGAGGCCGACCTCGTGGCCCGCCTGGGCGGCGACGAGTTCGCCGTCTTCGTCCCCCGCCAGGGGTCCGAGGCCAAGGCGGGGGTGGACCGGTTGCGGGACGTCGTCGACGCCCGGGCGGGCCGCTTCCCGCCCATCGCTCTCAGCATCGGGATGACGACCTCTGAGGGCGACGGGCCCTGCTCCATCGAGGACCTCATCGAGCGGGCCGACGCCGCCATGTACGCCGAGAAGGCGCTCCGGCGCCTGCAGTAGGCGGGGCTACAGGTTGGTGGCGTCCGGGGGGACCTGGATTGGCAGCCAGTCGGCGGAGGCCCCGTCGGCCGAACCGGAGGCGACCCCGCCGGAGGAGTCGAGGGTGTAGGCGGTCATGGACAGCGACCCGTAGGCGTAGCCGTCGACGAGCACGGACGTGGTGTCGTCGTCGGCGGCGGCCAGCCCGGCCAGGTAGAGCAGGGGGATGAAGTGGTCGGGCGTGGGGACGGCCGAGCCGAAATCGGGATGGGCCTGGAGGTCGAGCACCTTGGCCGGGGCGCCGGCCATGATCCCCTTGGCCTCGTCGTCGAAGCGCTGGGCCCAGTCGAAGCCGGCGTCGGGCCGGCGCCAGTCGATCCCGCCCAGGTTGTGGACCACGTTGCCGCTGCCGACCACCAGGACGCCCTGGCGGCGCAGGGGCGCCAGCCGGGCGCCGAGGTCGAAGTGGTAGGCGAGGGGCTTCATGGCGTTGATGGCCAGCTGGATGACGGGGATGTCGGCGTCGGGGAAGGCGTGGCACAGGACCGACCAGGTGCCGTGGTCGATGCCCCAGCTGTCCTCGTCCCGACCCACCCACACGGGCTGGACCACCTCGACGATCTCGCCGGCCACGTCCGGGGCGCCGGGCGCGGGGTACTGGACGGCGAAGAGCTCGGGCGGGAAGCCGTAGAAGTCGTGGATGGTGCGGGGCCGGGCCATGGCCGTCACCGCCGTGGCGTTGATGTACCAGTGCGCCGACACCACCAGGATGGCCCGGGGCCGGGGCACGGAGGCCCCGAAGGCGGCCCACGCCTCGGTGTAGCGGTTGGTCTCGAGTGCGTTCATGGGGCTGCCGTGCCCGATGAACGCCGCCGGCATCGCCTCGCTGGCCATGGCCCTCCTCTACCCGATCTAGCGTAGGGCCATGGCGGAACTCGAGGACTTCACCCGGCTGGCGGCGGCGGAGCAGGGCCTGGTGGTGGTGGCCGCCACCCGGGCCGACGGGACGGTGCAGGCCAGCGTGGTCAACGCCGGGGTGATGCCCCATCCCGGCGACGGAACGCCGGTGGTGGCGCTGGTGGCCCGGGCCGGCGCCCTCAAGCTGCGGCTGCTGCAGGCCCGACCGGTGGCGGCCGTCACCGTCCGCTCGGGGTGGCAGTGGGCGACGGTCGAGGGCACGGCCGAGCTGGCCGGGCCCGACGATCCCCATCCCGACGTCGCTCCCGGCGAAGTCCCCGAGCTGCTGCGGGAGGTGTTCCGGGCCGCCGGGGGCACCCACGACGACTGGGCCACCTACGACAAGGTCATGGCCGAGGAGCGCCGGACGGCCGTGTTCGTCCGCCCGACGCGGGTCTACGGCCTGGTCAGGTCCTGACCGCGTAGGGCTCGGCGGGCACCGGGCCCAGCATCAGCCCGTCGCGCATGTGCAGCACCCGGGGCGCCCGGGCGGCGATCCGGGGGTCGTGGGTCACGAGCACCACGGTCAGCCCGGAGCCCCGCCACAGACCGTCGATGAGGTCGAAGAGCGCCTCGCCGGTGCGGGTGTCGAGGTTGCCGGTGGGCTCGTCGGCCAGCAGCACCCGGGGCCGGTTGGCCAGGGCCCGGGCGATGGCCACCCGCTGCTGCTCGCCCCCCGAGAGCTGGGACGGGAGGTGCTCGCCGCGGTCGCCGAGGCCGACCTGGTCGAGGAGCTCGGCGGCCCGGGCGCGGCGCTCGGCCCGCTTGGCGCCGGTGGGAGCCAGGGCGGCCTCGATGTTCTCCGCCCCCGTGAGGGTGGGGATGAGGTTGAACTGCTGGAAGACGAAGCCGAAGGCCCGCAGGCGCAGCTCGGCCAGGCGCCGGTCGCCCAGGGCGCCGAGGTCGTCGTCCTCGAAGCGCACCTCGCCGTCGGTGGGACGGTCGAGGCCGCCCAGGAGCTGGAGGAGGGTGCTCTTGCCCGAGCCGCTGGAGCCCTCCACGACCACGAACTCGCCGGCGTCGATGTCGAGGTCGACTCCGTCGACGGCCCGGATGGTGGCCGGCCCCTGCCGGTAGAGCTTGGTCACGGTGCGCAGCTGGTACATGGTCTCGATCTCCTGGGTCTTCAACGTTGCGATGGCTAGCCGAGGTCGCGCAGGGCGGCGGCGGGACGGAGGCGGGCGGCCCGGAGGGCGCCGGCACCGCCGGCCAGCAGGCCGCCGAGGACGGCCAGGCCCACGGCGACGGCCAGCAGGGCGGGGTCGACCGGGGCACTCAGGGGGACGGCCTGGCCCACGGTGCCGGACGCCACCTGGCCCAGGCCGAAGAGGCCGCTGGGCCCGCCGGCGGGGGCACTGGCCTGGAGGGTGGGGCTGAGCGACGCGGCCAGAGCGGCGGCCCCCACGCCGAGGCCGGCGCCGACGACGCCGCCCAGCAGGCCTTGAACGGCGGACTCGCCCACCACCTGGCGGACCACCATGCGCTGCGACCAGCCGATGGCCTTGAGGGTGCCGAGCTCCCGCACCCGCTTGGCCACCGAGGCCAGGGTGAGGAGGGCGGCGACGAGGAAGGCGGCGGCCAGGACCACGATGGCGAGCACGTTGCCGAGGCGGTCGGCGAGGCCGGCGGCGTCGACCAGCGAGCCCGAGACCTGGTCGGCCAGGTCCTTGGCGTTGGTCACCTTGGCGCCGGGGAAGGCCTCCTCGATGCGCCTGGTCAGGTCGGCCACGTCGGCGGCGGAGGTGGCCCGCACCAGCAGCACGTTGACCCGGTCGGTGCGGGAGCTGAGCCGCTGGAGGTCGCTGAGGGGCAGGTACACGTCCGCCGTCTGGCCGCCCAGGGGCGGCTGGGCCAGGCCCACCACCGAGTACGTCTCACCGTTGAGGTCGAGGGTGGAGCCCACCTTCAGGTGCTTGCGGGCGGCGTAGGCCTCGGCCAGGACGACCTCGCGGGCGTCGCCGGTGCCGCTGAAGAAGCCGCCGTCGCTGATCTGGGCGGCGGTGAGGAGGCCCAGGCCGCTGGTGGCCTCGGGGCTGGGACCGGGGATGGCGGCAGCCAGGTCGACGCCGGCGATGGTGTAGGGCTCGGAGGTGATGTCGGTCTGGGGCGGGTCGAGCACCTGGCGCAGCGTCCGCTGGGGGGTGGTGATACGCCCCCGGAACTGCCGGAAGCGCTCGGGGAGGCACTTCCCGAAGGCACCGCCGCCCGGCCCACCGGCGATCACCACGCCAGCCGGGGGACCGTCCGGCGGCGGGCCTCCGGTGCTGCCCCCTTCCACCGGGGCCGATCCCGAGCTGGCGCTGGGCGGGGTGATGGTCACGCCCTCCTTGGCCAGGCAGGCTTCGATCTCCTTCTGCTCGGCGGCGGTGGGCGGGGTGATCTCCTGGTTGACCTCGATCTCCTCGCCTCCGGTCTGAAGCTCGGCCACGATCTCGGGGACCTTGCCCTCCTGGTGCTGGGCCAGCAGCGTCAGACCCGGGGCCACCGACGCCACACCGTCGAGACCGGCAATGGTCTCCACCTGGGAGGCCGGGAAGGTCAACTGCGTAGCGGGCAGGAAGAAGTCGTGGACGAACTCGTCACCGGGCTCGCCGAGCTTGGACAGGTCGGTGACCACCGACTGGTTCTCGGCCACCAGCGCCTGCTGGTCCTCCGGGCTGAGGCCGGAGCCGCCGCCGGGTCCGAGGGTCTGGGTGCCGCCGGTGGCGGACCCGGCGTCGGTCTCCACCGTGCGGGTCACGAGGAGATCCGTGCCCAGGCTCTGGAGCGGGTCGAGCACCTTGGCCTGGGCCTGGTCGAGCCCGGATGACACGGCGGTGATGGCCACCACCAGGGCCACACCCACGGCCAGGCCGGTCACGGTGACAGCGGTGCGGCCCGCCCGGCGGCGGAGCTCACGGCGGATGTACGTCGTAGTGAACATGACGGGCACGATCGGGGTTCTGGCTGTGACCTGGCTGGGAGCGAACCACGAAGCGACTGTGAGGTTGGCGGCAGGACGGGGACACGGCGGACGTCTCGGTACGAAGCGAGCGGCCCCGCGTGCGGGCCGGCCGGCGGACCCGGGCCCCTACCCGGCCGGGGACTTGGCGAAGTCCACGGTCACCGCCGGTCCGCCGACGAGCGTCTGGTACACGACGCAGTAGCGCTCGGTGAGGCGCAGCAGCGTCGCCAGCTGGTCGGCGTCGGCGTCGGTGTCGAGGTCGAAGCGGAGGCGGATGTCGGTGAAACCCACCGGCACCTCCTTGCTCAGCCCCAGCGTGCCCCGGAAGTCGAGGTCGCCCTCGGCCCGTACCTTCCCGGCCCGCACCGGGATGTCCAGGCTGGTGGCCACGGCTCGCAGCGTGATGCCGGCGCACGCCACCAGGGCCTGGAGGAGCATGTCGCCCGAGCAGGCGAAGGTCCCGGAACCGCCGGTGGCGGGATGGAGGCCGGCCTCCACCAGCGCCCGACCGGTCTCGACCGAGCAGCTCACCTCCTCTTCGCCCAGACGCCCGTCGGCGTGCAGGGTGATGCGAGCCGCCTCGGGGTCGTCCCGGTACCGCTCCTTGATCGGCGCCTGGAGCGCCTGCAGGGCATCTCGATCCATGGCTCCTCCTTCGGGTTGCCGAGCGTAGGCGTGTTCCGGCCCGGCCCCGGGGGCCGTGGTAAAGGGACGGGCGTGCACCGTCCCCGAGGACACCGACCTGGCCGTCGCCCTCGTCACCGAACACCTGGGCTGACGTCCGCAGCGGCGCCGGTCGAGATCACGGCGGCATCGTCGGCGGGCCGAACCGGTGGCCATCCCGAACGAGGCCCGTCGCGCCAAGGTTCTGGTGGTGAGCGGTGACTATTCCGGTTGACCGCCAGAACCTTCCCGGAGCGGGCACGCCGACGTATCCGGTTCCCGGGGCAAGACTGGCCTCATGAGTGAGCCGTGGTATTCGGTGCGATGCCTCTTCCACCACCCGGCCCAGGGGCTGTACGAAGAGCGCATCACCCTTTGGCGGGCAGACTCCTTCGATCACGCCATCGAGCAGGCCGAACTCGAGGCGAACGAGTACGCCGAGCTTCTCGACCTCCGCTACCTGGGTCTGGCGCAGGCCTATCACCTCGCCGAGGAGACGATCGCCAGCGGCTCTGAGGTCTTCTCCCTCGGCCGGGACAGCGACCTGGAGGCCGACGCCTACATCGATGCGTTCTTCGACACCGGCGGCGAGCGCCAGCGGCACGACCCCTGACGAGGGCCGCTCGGAGGGGAACGCATGAGCGGACCTCCTGCCGGAACTATGCTGTCGCCCGAGGGTTGCACCCGAGCATGACCGCTTCCGCAGCACAGCTTCGAGCACTTCCCTCACCCCGGCACCACAGCCGGACCGGCCGGACGGAAAGTCCACACCGGCCAGGAAGGGAGGGATTGCTCATGGCTACTGGAACCGTGAAGTGGTTCAACGCCGACAAGGGGTACGGGTTCATCACCCAGGACGACGGCGGCGCAGACGTCTTCGTGCATTTCAGCGCCATCCAGGAGTCGGGTTACCGCAGTCTGGCGGAGAACGAGAAAGTCGAGTTCGACGTCACCCAGGGTCCCAAAGGCGCTCAGGCGGCGAACGTCAAGCGTCTCGGCTGACCGGCTCAGAATTATCCGTGCCGCCGGCCCTCCAAAGGGGCCGGCGGTGTCGCGCCCCGGGCTGGTAATGACACGTCCGGTGAGCGGACAGAATGCGGGGAGTCGTGCGGGAGAAGGAGAAGCCATGACGCGGCGCGTACGCCCATCGACCAGCCCTTCTTCCGGTTCGACCGGTCCCGGGGCTGAGCCGGTGTCGACCGACGACGCTGCCCCTGCCCGGCGTTTGGAGGACGGCTGGCTGCCCGACACTCCGGTGGACGACACCCTGCTGCGCCAGTTCGTCCACAACCAGGCCGAGCTCGACGCCATCGTGGCCCGGGCCCTCGGCGGCCGGGTGGAGGCCACCGCCGATGTGTTCCTGGCCGACGCCGTCAGCCCCGTGCCCTACTTCAACCAGGCCATCCTGGCCCGGCCGCTGCGGGGCGCCGACGACGGCGTCCTCGACGAAGTGGAGGCGTTCTTCACCGGCGGGAAGCATCCCGCCACGCTCCTGTCGCTGTGGCCCACGCCCGACCTGTCGGCCCGGGGCTGGGCCCTCATGGGCCACCCCGCCTTCGTGGCCCGGGGGCCAGCGCCCCACGACTCCGTGCCCCGTCCCGGCGTGGAGGTGCGGGTGGCGGACGACGCCGGCACGCTGGCCGTGGCCGAGCGGGTCGCCATCGAGGGATACCCGCTCGAGGAGGCCGCCGGCCTGAGCGAACCCAACGTGCTGCCCGCCACCCTCCTCGGCACCGGCCTGCGGGTCCGCCTGGGGCTGTGCGACGGGGAGCCGGCGGCGGTGGGCAACGTCTACACCGGCCACGGGGTGGTCAACCTGTGCCTGGGCGCCACCCTGCCCGCCGCCCGTCGCCGCGGGGTATGGGAGGCGCTGGTATGGGCCCGGCTGGACGAGGCCCCGGACCTGCCCGCCGTCGCCTACACCAGCGACTACTCCCGGCCCGGCTTCATCCGCATGGGGTTCCTCCCCATCACCCGCTTCACCCTGTGGGCCCGCTTCCCTACCTCGTGATCGTGGCGGGTACCTCGAGGTTGTCGAGGCGGTCGGCGTAGAAGGCGATCCGGCCAGTGATGTCGACGCGCCCGGGCAGCGGATCCCGGTAGGCCCAGGCGAGGTCGACGGCCTCCCGGTCCCCCACCCGGAGGCTCCAGTACGAGGCCTCGCCCTTGAACGGGCAACGGGTGTGATGCTCGGTGGGGGTGAGGAGGTCCATGCGGACGTCCTCCGGGGGGAAGTAGACGACGGGGGCCAGGCCCGCCTCGCGGAGCAGGAGAGCGTCGGCGCTCTCGGCGATGACCTCGCCTCCCCAGCGGGCGGTGACCACACCGTCGATCTTCTCGGTCGTGATGCGGTGCCCGGCCGGGGCCGGATGGCCGGTGGCGGGCGGCGGTGCGCTCTGGGGCTCGGGCCGACCGACCCAGGCGTACTCCAGGCGGGTGGCCTCACGCTCGGCCGCCTCCGGACCCACCAGCCGGGCCACGAGGTGGAGGGCGAGGTCGATGCCGCTGGTGACCCCGGCGGCGGTGACGAGGCCGCCGGCGTCGACCACCCGCTGGTCCAGGACCTGGGTCCCGGTGGCGGCCAGGTCGTCGCGGGCACTGCGGTGGGTGGTGGCGGGCCGGGCGCCGATGACCCCGGCCCGGGCCAGGAGCATCACCCCGGTGCACACGCCGGCCATCAGCGTTCCCGAGGTGGCGGCCGCCCCCAGGAGGGGGAGCCAGTCACCCCGTTCCACCTCGCCCCAGGCGCCGGCCTCGGCGCGCGACCGCCAGCCGCCGCCGGGCACGAGGAGGACATCGGCTCCGGGCTCGTACACGGCATCGGCCCGGAGCCGCAGGCCGTGGGCGCCCCGGACTTTGCGCGGTCTGGTGCGGGTCACCAGCCGCACGGTGAGGTCGGCGCCCGCCGACGCCGCGCTGCGCAGCACCTCGAGGGGCCCGACGACGTCGAGCTCGTCGACGCCTTCGTAGAGGACGATGTCGATGGTGGTCATGTCCTGAACCTAACGGCCGGCACCAAAAAGGCGTTACCGGACGGGGGATTGGGAAAAAGGGGACCAGGAATCGACCATCGAGCTCGAGGTGAAGGACATGACCACTGACAATCCTCAGACCGGCGTGCAGAACCAGAACATGGGCAACCAGCCGAACATGGAGAACAAGCCGGAGATGTGCTGCGACGGTAAGCAGACCGCCGAGCAGCACCGGCACGAATCCCCTGACGGGAAGTGCTGCATCGACAAGTAGCGGTTCTCACGGCGCGGCGATGGCCCTGAGCGCCCCGGCCAGGGCCGCCGCCCACCGGGCGTTGTCCTCCACCAGGGCCACGTTGGCGGCCACGCTGCGCCCGCCGGTGCCCGCCGCCACCCGTTCCAGTACGAAGGGGGTGACCGCCCCGCCGGACACCCCGACGGCGGCGGCCTCCTCCAGGGCGGCGGCCACGATCGGCTCCACCTCCCCCAGGGGGACCTCGTCGGCTTCGGGCACGGGAGCGGCGAACAGCAGGCCACCCCGGTAGCCCAGCGCCCGGGCAGCCGCCACCACCTCGGCCGCCTCCGCGGCCGTGTCCACCCGGTGGGGCACGGAGAGGCCGCTGGAACGGGAGTAGAAGGCGGGGAACTCCCCCGTCCCCAGGCCGATGACGGGGACGCCCAGCGTCTCCAGGCGCTCCAGGGTGCACCCCAGGTCGAGGAACGACTTGGCGCCCGCGCACACCGTCACCACCGGGTGACGGGCCAGGGCGGGCAGGTCGGCGCTCTCGTCGCCGCTGCGGGCCCAGTCCCGGTGCACCCCACCGATGGCGCCGGTGGCGAAGACCTCGATCCCAGCCGCCGTCGCCAGCGCCAGCGACGCCGACACCGTGGTCCCCGCCGCCGGCCAGCGCTGGGCGACGGCCACGGGCAGGTCCCGCTCCCCCACCTTGCGGTCAGCGGAAAGGACGGCGTCGAACCCGGTGTGGTCCACGCCGACCCGGGCCACACCGTCGAGGAGGGCCGTGAGCGCCGGGAGCGCGCCGCCGGCCCGCACCGCCTCGAGGGAGCGGTGCAGGGCCTCGGCACCAGCGGGGCCGGGCAGGCCGAGCCGGCTGAACACGGTGGATTCGAGGGCGACCACGGGCCGGCCGGCGGCGAGGGCCGCCTCCACCTCGGGGGCGATGCGAAGCGGGGGGCGCATGACCGCAGGCTATGGCTCTAGGGTCAGACCCCGTGGCTCCTGGCCGGTCGCCCACGACCTACGTCGCTTTGCTACGGGGCATCAACCTGGGAGCACGCAACAAGGTGGCCATGCCCGCCCTGCGCACCGTGGTGGAGTCGCTGGGTCACGAAGACGTCCAGACGTACATCCAGAGCGGCAATGTGGTGTTCCGCAGCACGGCGGCGAGGAAGGACCTGGCCCCGGACCTGGAGGCGGCCATCGCCCGCGAGTTCGGGGTCAAGGCGGCGGTGGTGCTGCGCACCCGGGCCGAGCTCGAGCAGGCCGTCGCCGCCAACCCTTTCGTGGCCGCCGGTGCCGGCGAGAAGGCGCTCCACGTGGTCTTTCTCAGTTCGCCTCCGACCACGGCGGCGGCCAAGACCCTTGATCCCGACCGGTCGCCACCGGACGAGTTCGCGCTGGGGGGCGCCGAGGTCTACCTGCACTGTCCCAACGGCTTCGGACGATCGAAGCTCAGCTTGGACTGGTTCGAGCGGAAGCTGGGGGGGCCGGCCACCATCCGCAACTGGCGGACGGTGACCACTCTGGCGGAGCTCTGCAAGGGGGGTTCATGACCAAGAAGACGACGGGAGACTTCGGGGCCCGCATCGCCGCCGCCTATGCCAGCCAGGGGGCGGTGGTCGAGCTGGGGAGGGGCATGCTGGGCGGCGAGGTCCACCAGGACGCCGTGGTCCGCATCCCGGCGGCCATGTGCAACCGCCACGGGCTCATCGCCGGGGCCACGGGGACGGGCAAGACGAAGACGCTCCAGGTGCTGGCCGAGCAGCTCTCGGCCCTGGGTGTGCCGGTCTTCGCCGCCGACGTGAAGGGTGACCTGGCTGGGATGAGCCGGCCCGGGGAGGCCAACGAGAAGGTGACGGCCCGGGTGTCCGAGCTGGGTGTCGAATGGGAACCGGGCGCCTTCCCGGTGAGCTTCCTGTCGCTCGGCGGGCTCGGACCCGGCGTCCCCGTGCGGGCCACCGTCTCCGCCTTCGGACCCCAGCTGCTGGCCAAGGTCCTCGACGCCAACGAGACCCAGTCCTCCTCCCTGTCGCTCGTGTTCCGCTACGCCGATGACGCCGGCCGGCCCCTCCTCGACCTCGTCGACCTGTCCGAGGTGCTGAAGTTCCTCACCAGCGACGAGGGCAAGGCCGAGCTGAAGGGCATCGGCGGCCTGTCCAGCGCTACCGCCGGTGTGCTGCTGCGCAAGATCGGCGAGCTCGAGGATCAGGGGGCGGAAGCCTTCTTCGGGGAGCCCGAGCTGGCCGTGGCCGACCTGCTGCGCACCACCCCCGAGGGCCAGGGTGTGGTCTCCCTCCTGGAGCTGGCCGCCGTCCAGGACAAGCCCAAGCTCTTCTCCACCTTCCTCCTCTGGCTCCTGGCCGAGCTCTTCGAGGAGCTGCCCGAGGTGGGCGACCTCGACAAGCCGAAGCTCGTCTTCTTCTTCGACGAAGCCCACCTGCTCTTCGAAGACGCCTCCGAGGCCTTCCTCGACGAGGTGGCCCAAACCGTGCGCCTGATCCGCTCCAAGGGCGTGGGGGTCTTCTTCGTCACCCAGCTCCCCGACGACGTCCCCGCCGAGGTGCTGGGCCAACTGGGCAACCGCATCCAGCACGCTCTCCGGGCCTTCACCCCCCGGGACGCCAAGGCCCTCAAGGCGGCGGTCACCACCTATCCCAAGACGGCCGACTACGACCTGGAGGAGGATCTCACCCAGCTGGGGACGGGCGAGGCCATGGTCACCATCCTCTCCGAGCGGGGTGCACCCACCCCGGTGGTGTGGACCCGCCTGTGCCCACCCCGCTCCCTCATGGCCGCCGTCGAGGCCGAGGGAATGACCAAGGCGGCCGAGGCCGACGCCCTGTGGGCCAGGTACGCCGCCGAGATCGACCGCGAGTCGGCCCGGGAGAAGCTGGCCGCCCGGATGTCGGGAGGAGGCGCCGCCGGGGCCGCACCGCCCCCGGTGATCGACGACGTCGGCGACCTCGAGGTCCCGCCTCCGCCTCCGCCCGAACCCGAGCCCCCCCGGCGCCGGCGCCGGGCCCCGGCCCCGGAGGCGGGGGGGAGCCCGGTCGTCGACTACCTCAAGTCCCGCGAGGGACGCCAGATGGTCAACACCGTGGCCCGGGGCGTCTTCAGCCTTCTCCGCAAACGCCGGTAGATCGTTCCCTGGCTCAGGGCAGGTGGACCTGGACGGCGTCGCTCCGGCCGCCTCCGGCCAGGAAGCGGTCGAGTTGGGGCCGGAAGTGCGGGTGGGTGACGGACTCCAGCACGTTCTGGATCTCGAACTCGGTGCACTCCTCGACGGACTGGCGCCAGCCCATGTGGAAGCGGTCCTTGGCCATGGCCTGGAGGTGGGTGGGGGCGCCGGCCAGGTCGGCGGCGATGCGGGCCACGTCGGCGGCGAAGTCGGCCTCCGGGTAGACCCGGTTCACCAGCCCCCACTCCAGCGCCTCGGCGGCAGGCAGCGTGCGGTTGGTCAACATCAGCTCCATGGCCCGGCGCATCCCCACGATCCGGGCCAGCGAGTAGCTGGTGGCGGTGTCGTTGGCGATCCCGATGGAGTGCCAGGCGCACACGAAGCGGGCGCTCTCGGTGCACACAGCCAGGTCGGAGGCCAGCGAGATCCCGAACCCGCCGCCGGCCGCCACCCCGTTGACCGCCGCCAGCACCGGCTTGCGCAGCCGGATGATCCGGTGGAGGACCTGGTGCCACCACAGCGCCAGCTCGTCGAAGTGGCCCCGCACGGCGTCATCGCCGCCGCTGGGGACCTCCTTCAGGTCGAAGCCGGAGCAGAAGGCGGCGCCGGCACCGGTGAGGACCACGGCCCCCACCTCCTCCCGCCTCTCGCAGTCGGTCAGGGCGTGGAGGGTCTCCTGGAGCGCCACCCGGCCGAGGGCGTTGGCCCGCTCCGGGATCGAGAACGTGATGGTGGCGGCACCGCCGCCGTCGACGTCGAGGGTGATCTTCTCATAGTCCTGCACACTGGCCTCCCGGTGGTCGCCCCTGGTGGGGGGCCGGTGGGGGACGGTACCCTCGATGAGCAATGGGGAGGAGAGAGGGCTGGGGCCTCTCGCCGCTGGGTTGGGTGCTCGTTCACGTCATCGCCGGGATCGAGCTGGCCACCCTTGTCGGTTTGTGGCGGCCGTTGGGCACGCTCGGGATCGTGCGCGTGCCGGCGTCGCTCGTGCCCGGGATCGTGCTCCTCGCCCTTCTGGGCCGGCGGCTCTTCAGCGTCCGCTGGGTGGGCTACCTGGTGTGGGCGGGGGCCATCGCCGCCCTCCCCGCCTGGCTCTACCGGGACCTGCTGGGCGGGCCCAGCGGGCTGGCGGGCTTCGCCCTCGCCGCCGTCCACGAGGAGGTGGTGTTCCGGGCCGCCTTCCCCCTGGTGGTGTGGCGGCTCCTGCACCGGGCCGGGACGGCCCCGCCATGGTCACGGGCGGGGGCCATCCTCCTGCCCGCCGCCCTCTTCGCCGTGCTGCCCAACCATCTCCGCCAGGCCGACACCCCGCTCGGGGTCCTCCCCTTCTTCACCTTCGCCGTGTTCCTGGGGCTGCTCGTCCGGCGGCCCGACGTCCTCCCCGCCGCCGCCCTGGCCCATCTGGCCGTCAACCTCTTCACCATCCCCGTGCTCTACGGCGCCGCCAGCCCCACGGCGCGAATGGTGGCCGTGTCCGTACTCCTGGGTGGCTTCGCCTTCATGGCCCTGTTCGTGGCCGACGCCCGGCCCGTCGCCGGGGATGAGCCCGCACCGGACGGGGCCGAGCCCGCGTCAGGAATACCACCCGCCGGTGCCGGCGTTCCCTTGTGGGACCCGAACAGCTGAAGGAGCCTGGCCGTGCCCACCGTCGCCCTGACCAAAGACACGTTCACCGACACCATCGCCGGCAACGACATCGTGCTGGTCGACTGGTGGGCATCGTGGTGTGGGCCGTGCCGGTCCTTCGCTCCCGTCTACGAGGCCGCCTCCCAACAGCACCCGGACATCGTGTTCGCCAAGATCGACACCGAGGCCGAACCCGAGCTGTCCGGTGCCGCCGGGATCGCCTCCATCCCCACGATCATGGCCTTCCGCGAGGGCATCCTCGTCTTCCGGCAGTCCGGGGCGGTGCCCGCCGCCACCGTCGAGGAGCTCATCACCAAGCTCCGGGCCCTGGACATGGAGGACGTGCGCGCCCGGGTGGCTGCCAACCAGTAACGGGCTCGACCTCCGGCGCAGCGCCCGGGCTCAGCCGGCGAAGCCCCCGCTGCCGTAGTGGCGGGTGAGGATCTCGAGGAAGTGGCCGTCGGGGTCCTCGAAGTAGACCCCGCGCCCGCCGTCGCGGGTGTTGATCTCGCCCGGGTGGTCCCGGTGGGGATCGGCCCAGTACGGGAGCCCACGCCCGGTGATGCGCCCGAAGATCTCGTCGAACTCGGCCTCGTTGATGAGGAAGGCGTAGTGCTGGGGGGTGATGTCGCCGTCACTGTCGATGAAGTCGAGGGTGACGTCGTTGTCGACCACGACCCCGAGGAAGGGGCCGAACGGCTTGGGTTCGGGGAGGCCGAGGATCTCGGCCATGAACGTGGCCGAAACCCGCTTGTCGCGGGCCGCCACGATGGTGTGGTTCAGCTGAACGGGCATGAAGGGGTCGCTCCTTCCCGGTTCAGGGGCTAGTCCACGGGCAGGCGGGCCAGCAGCTCCGTCTTCTGCTCCTCGAACTCTTCCAGGCCGATCTTGCCCGCTTCGAACCGCTCGTGGACGAGCGCCACCATCCGCAGCAGCTCGGCGGCCGACAACGGAGTGACCTCGTCGCCCTCGGCCGTGAGCTCCTGCTCCTCGACCTCGCCGTCGGGCTCGGCGGAGCCGCGCTCCTCCCGGCGGGCGCGCTTGGCGGCCGCCTTGGCCTTCTTGTTCCGCTCCCGCTGCAGCTTGTCGAAGCTTGTCCGTTGCACGCCCATGGAAGATCCTCGCCGTCGTTCCAGCCCCGCCCCAGGTATTCACCATAGAGGCAAGCAAGCCCTTGAGGACCGCATACCGCCCGCGCGAAAGGACTCCAAGCGGGCTGCCATGTCCTCCTGAGGGACTTCTGAGGTCCCGGACCGACCATCATCATACCGGGCCAGACAGGAGGCTCCGCCCCAGTGGCGTGGGTAGGGTGAAGGCATGCACGCGACATCGTGGAGGCGGGGGCTGCTCGGGCTGACGATCGTCGCCGGGCTCGGTACCGGGCTGGCGTCGTGCAGCTCCGGCCACGAGGTCCACCCGACGGCAACGGACCGGGCGGCGGGCGACCAGGCGACACCCACCCTCGTCCACCTCGACCCCGAGCAGTTCGCCGGCCGGATGGCGGACGCTGGGGCCGCCGTGATCAACGTCCACATCCCCTACGAGGGCGAGCTGGAGGGCACCGACGCCTTCATCCCCTTCGACCGCATCGTGGGCGACACCGAGCTCCCCGCCGACAAGGGCTCCGAGGTGCTTCTCTACTGCATGTCGGGTCGCATGTCGGAGATTGCCGCCGCCGCGCTCCTGAAGGCCGGCTATTCGAACGTGTCCCACCTCGAGGGCGGGATGCGGGCCTGGGAGTCGGCGGGCAAGCCGCTGCTCCACAACAAGTAGGACCCCCGGACCGGCACCGGGCCCGTGATTCGCAGGTATCGGCGCGACCGATAGACTGGCGGCGTTGGTTGTCCCATCTGGTCGACGGCCAACCCCGAGGCGCACGGCAGCACGTGGCTCACCGAAGAGTCGGTGGACGGTGGCCACCGCGGCGCCCCCATAGCCGACGGAGAACGAACTGAAGATCAACTTCGAGGCGCTCGCCTCCTCGGAGGCGGCTGGCTGCGCGACGGCCGAGGAGCTGGCCACCCTGCGCGCCGCGCCCGCCGAGTGGGCCGCCACCCTGCGGCGGCTGCTGGCCGAGACCGAAGCCGCCCTGCCCGCCGCCCGGCGCATCACCGGCGCCGAGCGGGACATGGTGGTGGCCGATCTCACCGAGGAACGGGACCGGCTGCGGCGCTCCCTGTCCCGCCTCGAGGGCCGCCCCGAACCCGCCGAGCGCAAGCCCGAACGCAGGGCCGAGCGCCCGCCGCGGGTCGAGGAACCGCCGCTGCCACCGGCGCCGCCCGCCCTCCAGGCCTCGTGGCAGGACGGCCGGATCGTCCTGTGGGCCGGGAGCCACTCCTCCCCCAAGCCCGCCGTCACCGAACGCGACCGCCTCATGGCCGAGGCCGGGGCGGCGTCGATCGCCTGGGAGGCGCACCCCGGCGTGCCGGTACCCGGCGGCGGTCGGACACCCGCCGTCTCCGCCCCCGTGGCCGAGGCCCTGGGCTGGCTGGTGGGGGTGGGCACCGGACAGCTGGCGCCAGGTGCCGCTCCCAGCCTGCGCTGGCTGGGCGAGGTGGCGGCGTGGGCCACGGAGCTGGTGGCCCGGGGCCAGATGATCCCCACCGTGGTCGGCCCGCCGGGGAGCGCCCGGTCGGGACGGCCGGCGACCGCCGAACACCGCGTCCGCTGGGTCCCGGCCCTGGTCGACTCGGAACGGGTCCGGATGCTGTCCGCCCGCATGCCGGGAGCGGTGGCCGCCGTTGAACAGCCCCGGGGCCGTCCGGCCCAGTTGTGCCGCTCGGTGCTGGGTGCCGCCGTCGACGCCGTGTGCCGGGCCGGCGCCGCCCGCCTCGTCACCGCCGCCACCGTGCCCGTGGCCCGGTCCCGGGGCGAGGTCCGAGAAGCGGTCCTGGCCGGCCTCGACGGCAGCCCCTTCGTCGCCGCCATCCGCCCCACGGCCGAGCTGGCCGACGAGCTGGCCCGCTGGACCGCGCCCGTCATCGGCGACCGGGCGGCGGTCCTCACCGTCCGCCTGGCCGCCCCCGAGGACGATGGCGGCTGGCTCCTCACGGTGGAGGTCGACAGCCCCGACGGCGGGCGCCAGCACGTGGAGGACGCCCTGGACGGCGACCGTCCCGCCCGGACCACGGCCGTAGAAGCCGAGCTGCGCCGCCTGGAGCGGCTCTACCCGCCACTGTTGCGGCCCGGCCGGCGCCGCGGCCGGGTGGTGCTCGACGGCGGCGAAGCCTGGGAGCTCATGACCACCATGGGCCCGGTGCTCGACGCCGCCGGCTTCCGGGTCCGGGTGCCGGCGCTGGCCCGGCGCAAGCCCACGCCCCGCCTCCAGCTCCACGCCGAGGCGCTCAGCGGACCGTCGATGGTGGGCGCCCAGCAGCTGTCCCAGGTGCGGTGGTCGGTGCTGGTCGACGACGTCGAGCTCGACGCCGGTGCCATCGCCAAGCTCGCCGCCCAGGCCCGTCCCCTGGTCAAGGTGAAGGGCGGGTGGGTCGAGCTCGACAAGGCGGACCTCGAGGCCGCCGCCGCCGCCCTGGCCGGCCAGGCCAAGACCACCCAGCTGTCGGGAGCGGCCATCCTGCGTCATGCCGTCGGCCTCGAAGGCAGCCCGCTGGGAGCCACGTTGGTCGACGGCAACGGCTGGGCCGTGGACCTGGTGCGGGGCGCGGCCGCCGGTGCCGCCCGCCCCCTGCCGGCGCCGTCCGGCTTCGATGGTGAGCTCCGCCACTACCAGGCCGAGGCCCGGGGCTGGCTCGGCTTCCTGGACCGGGCCGGGCTGGGCGGCTGCCTGGCCATGGACATGGGGCTGGGGAAGACGCCTACCGTCCTCGCCCACCTGCTCGAGCACAAGGCGGAGGGCCCGGCACTGGTCATCGCCCCCGCCGCCGTCCTCTCCAACTGGGCGGCGGAAGCCGGGCGCTTCACCCCCGACCTGGACGTGCGCATCCACCACGGCGCCGACCGGGCCGGCGCCGAAGATGTGGCCGCTGAGGTGGCGGGCGCCGACGTGCTCCTCACCACCTACGCCACGGCCGTCCGCGACGTCGACGCCCTGGCCGAGATCGAATGGGCCCGCCTGGTGGTGGACGAGGCCCAGGCCATCAAGAACCCGGCCAGCGACACGGCCCAGGAGCTGCGGCGCGTCCCCGCCCGCAGCCGGCTGGCCCTCACCGGCACGCCGGTGGAGAACGGGCTGGGCGACCTGTGGGCCATCCTCGACTTCACCAATCCCGGCCTGGTCGGCCCCCGGACGACCTTCGTCGAGTCCCTGTCCCGGACCGGCGACGGCAAGGGCCGGGCCGGTGAGGCGGCCCTGCGGGCGCTGAACGGCCTCCTCGTCTTCCGGCGCACCAAGTCCGAGCCCGAGATCGCCGCCGAGCTGCCCGACAAGATCGACGAGCTCGACCGTTGCGCCATGACCCCCGAACAGGTCGGCCTCTACCAGGCCGTGCTCGACAACCTCCTGGCCGACGGGAAAGCCGCCGATGGCAGCGACCGCAAGGGCCACGTGCTCGCCGCCATCACCCACCTCAAGCAGATCTGCGACCATCCCGCCGCCTACCTCGACGACGACACCGGCCCGCTGGAGGGACGTTCGGGGAAGCTGGCCCGCCTGGAGGAGCTGATCGAGGCCGTCTTCTTCGCCGGGGAGCGGATGCTGATCTTCACCCACTTCGCCCGTTGGGGGGAACGTCTGGCCACGTACCTGTCGGAGCGCTTCGGGATGCCGATCGGCTGCTACCACGGGGCGATGACCCGCACCGCCCGGGACCGCCTGGTGCACGAGTTCCAGGAGGGCATTGGGCCTGGGGCGCTGGTCCTGTCCATCAAGGCCGGAGGCACCGGGCTCAACCTCACCGCCGCCAGCCACGTCGTGCTCTACGACCGGTGGTGGAACCCGGCGGTGGAGGACCAGGCCCGGGACCGGGCGTGGCGGATCGGCCAGTCCCAGACCGTCGTCTCCCACCGCCTGGTGTGCCCGGGCACGGTGGACGAGCGGGTGGAGGAGGTGGTGGCGGGCAAGCGCCACATCGCCGACCTGGTGCTGCCGGCCAGCAGCTCGCTGGGCGACCTCGACGCCAGCCAGCTGCGCGTCGCCCTCGGGCTCGGTCCCGACGCCATGGTGGAGGAGATGTCGGCGACCCGGGGCAGCGAGGCGGCCGCGTGAGCAACGGGGGGAGCAGCGGCGGGGGCGGCGGAGGCGGGAACCGCCGGCGGCGCCCGGCCTCGGGGCGCCCCACCGGGCAGGGATCGGCCCAGCCCCGGTCAGCTTCGGGGGGCCGGAACAACTCGTCGGCGCCGCGCCGCACATCCGACGCCGACTTCTGGGGCCGGCCCGGGGAGAGCCCGCCAGCAGTGGAGAGGATCCGCCCCGCCGTCGACCCCGCCGCCCTGCCCCGCTCGCTGGGCGACCCGCCCCTGGGGCCCAACCCGGCGGCCGCCGCCCATCACCTGGCGGTGATCTACGAGGAGGCGGTCCGGGCCGGCACCGCCCTGGCCGCCGCCAGCGGCCTGGTGGACGACGACGACCTGCCCTCGGGGGATGCCCCGGCCTGATCCGTTGTGACTAGCCCCCAGGCGCCAAAGGGGACTTCTTCCGGCAACAGCTTCCGGGCTGGTTACGGTCACTGCCGGGGCCTGCCGACACCTGCACTAGTGCGCCGGACCGCGAACGGAGGGCTCGTAGTTGTGACCAGTGTTTCGTTGATCTCCCCCCGGACCAGAGACAGCTTCACCAAGGCGGTCGCCGCCAGTGTGGCCGTCGTGTTCCTGGCCGGTGTGGCCAGCGCCTTCGCCCTGTCCGGTACCGGGGACTCAGGCGGCCTCGACGTGCGCGCCTCCGCTCCGGGCGTCGGTGCCACAGCCGACGGCACCGTGTCGCTGCCCACGGCGGGACTCTCCGGTGCCCACAAGAGCTCGAAGGCTCCGGTGAGCGCCCAGGTGGCGGCCCCGCCGGTGGCGGGGGCCACGGGCGTCACGCTGCCCGCGGTGCCGGCCGGCTCGCCGCTCAACCTGACTGGCTCGCTGCGGACCATCGTGCCGGCGGTGCCGGTCACGCTCCCGCCCGCCAAGCTGACTGCCGCGCCCAAGGTGGTGGCCTCGCCCAGCGGTGGCCTCGCCCTGCCCGAGATGGACGTGCCGGAGCTCGGCGGGCTGCTCGACGTCCTGCCGCTCGATGCCGTCCAGCCGGTCACCGACCTGCTCAACGGCCTCACCCCCGAGGTCCTGGCGCTGGTCAACCAGCTCCTGGGCCTGGCCTCCGCCGACCAGCTGCTGCCCCTCCAGGACCTGCTGGTCGCGCTGCCTCCCGGCGTGATCCCCGACCTGGCCGCACTGCTCGGCGGCGTCCCCCCCGCCGGCATCCCGGTCGTGGGTTCGCTGCTCGGTCTCCTCCCCCCCGGCAACGCCTCCCTGGCCGGCAGCGTCATCGGTGGGCTGCCGACCGCGGGCGCCGCGCCCCTGAGCGGCCTGCTGACCTCGCTGCCCGTCGGCCAGGTCGATGCCCTGGGCACCCTGCTCAACACCCTCTCGGCCGCTGACCTCACCACGCTCGGCAACCTGCTCGCCGTCTCCGACGGGACCAAGTCGCTGTCCAGCCTGGTCGGCACCAGCTCGGGCGGCCTCGTCGGTGGCCTGTTGGGCGGCCTGCTCGGCGGTCCCACCAGCCCGCTGTCCTCCTCCGGGCTCACGACCGTGAACCAGCTCCTGGGCGGATTCAACCCGGCCAGCCTGCCGGCGGTGGGGACGCTCATCTCCTCGCTGACCACGGACCAGGCCCGGTCCACCGGCCAGCTCCTCACCGCCGTGCCCGACGCCGTCCTGCCCATCCTCGGCCAGGTCGTGGGCGCCGCGGGGCCGACCGGCCTGCCGCTCATCGGCTCGCTCATCACCTCCGCCGGCGGCGCCAATAGCCTGCCCCTGGTCGGCGGCCTGCTGACCGGCCTGCCCGTCGACAGCCTGTCCGTGGTCGGCACCCTCCTCGACACCAGCACCATCGAGAGCCTGCCCCTGGTGGGCAGTCTCCTCGGGCTCCTCGGGCTGTAGTCCACGACGCCGTCCCTTCCGGTGGCCCCGCCGCCACCGGGCCTGGTGCCCCGACCGTTTCCGGTCGGGGCACTAGCGTCGGCGCCGTGGCCGTGACCCGTGACCGTGCCACCGCCCTCGTCCTGGCCGGGATCCTCGGTGGGGTCGGTTCGCTGCACTTCGTCTTCGGCGACCTGGTGGAATCGGCCATCCCCCGGTGGGTGCCTGCCCGGCGGGCGATGGTCTACGTCAGCGGAGCGCTCGAGGTCGTCTGCGCCTACGGCCTCTCCCGCCGCCGGCCCTGGGCGGGGCCGCTGAGCGTCGCCGTGCTCCTGGCCATCTGGCCGGCCAACATCCAGATGGCCCTCGACGCCGGCACCGGCCGCTTCTCCGGCATGTTCGACAGCCCCGTCCTCATGTGGCTGCGCGTCCCCCTGCAGCTGCCGATGATCTGGGTGGCGTGGCGGGCGAGGCGGGGAGACCGATGAGTTCAGCGTCGGAGCGTCGGAGGCGACATGACCCTCATCGACCTCGCTCCCGCCACCAAGCTGCTGACCGATCTCGTCATCGGCGTCCCCGACGGACTCCTGGACCGGCCCACTCCCTGAAGCCACCTGCTCCATCCAACCGGCGTTGTTCAGCCCCGACAGGTGGGGATGAGACACGCCGGTTCGTCGCATTCCGGACAGAGGGGGCTAGTGCAACCTGATCAGGACGCCGGTGGTTCCCAGGGCTGAAGCCACGCGGTGGCGGCCCATCCCTCGGCCGCGGCCATGAGCGGGTACATGGTGGCGCCGTCGATCGCCTCCCGGATGATGTCGGCGTGGCCGGCGTGGCGGGCCGTCTCCTCGAGGATGTGCAGGAGCACCCAGCGCACCGTCCACGCCTCCAGGTCGGCCGGGAACCAGGGCACCCCGGTGGCGGTGGTCATCGCTGCCAGTGCCGGCAAGCGCGCCCCCGCCGAGGGCAACCTCTCGGACCGCCAGCTCATGATCCGCTACGACAGCCCCGGGGCCAGGACCGCGCCCACCGACGACGACCTCGAGGCGCTCGACGCCCGGATCGCCGAGTTCGCCGCCACCCTGGGTTCGGGCGACGCCGGCGTCACACCCCTGGACGTGCCCGTCAACCCGGACATCCCCCCCGAGGTGGGCCCCCGGGGCCTGGTCCGTCCGCCCGTGGCCCTGTTCCGGCCCTGGCCCTGCTCGGCGTCGTGCTGGGCACGGCCGGCGCCTACCTGGTCATGGTCGGGGCCTACCTCGGCCGCCTCGATGAGCTCACCAACGTCCCGTGGCCCACCTGGGTGCCATGGCCGTGGGTGTCCCGCTCCTGGCCGTGGTGGCCGGCTGGATGCTGTCCGGGCGCCAGCCCTCCACCATCGCCCGGGTCGTCTTCGAGTAGCCGGTCCGACCGCCGGCGACCGGCCACACCGGCCGATGGTGGCCGGGGCGGCCCGATGCGGTGATACTGGCCCGATGGGCAGCCTGGTGGTCATTCTCCTGGCGGTGGTTCTGGCGGCGCTGGTCCGGGCCAAGACGGCGGCCGGCGTGCTCGGGAAGCGGGAGGCCTACGGGCGGCCCATGAGCGACTGGGCCGCCGTCTCGGTCTTCGGCCTGGGGCTGGGACTGGCGGTGCTCATCGCCGGCTACCCGAACCTCGGCTTCCTGGTGCTGGGCGCCGTCCTCATCGAGTCCTACGCCACCGTCAGCCAGATCCGGCCCCGCCGCCGGCGCTGACCCGGTGACGGTGGCGGCCCGCTCGCCCTACACCCTGGAGTACGAAGGTCGCTTCGACTTCCCCGTCCCGCCCGACGAGGTGTGGTCCGCGGTCGACGATCTCGAGCACTTCGAGACATGGTGGGGCTGGCTGGGCGAGTTCCGGGTGGAGGGCGGCGGGCTCACGGCGGGATCCGTCCTCCACGGCGTGGTGGCACCGCCACTCCCCTACCGGATGCGCGTGCGGGTCGAGCTGGTCGAATGCGACCCGCCCCACCGCATCGATGCCGTGGTTGACGGCGACCTCGTGGGGAAGGCCCGCCTCGAGCTCGAACCGCGGGGCGTCGGCACCCGGGCCCGGGTGGCCTGGGAGATCGAGATGATGCAGCGCCCCATGCGGGCGGCGTGCCGGGTGGCCTTCCCGCTCCTGCGCTGGGGCCACGACCGGGTCGTCGACGCCACCGTGGCCGGTTTCCGGCGCCGGCTGCGGGCCCGGCCCGGCACCTCATCGTGAAACTCTGTGACATCCCTGCGCGCCGTGTGGGCAGGGACGTAACAAGAAAGGAGGACGGGTGAGTATCGAAGAGAACAAGGACCTCGTCCGGCGCTACTTCGAGGAGATCGACCGCCGGGGCGACGTTTCCGTGGTGGACGAGTTCGTGTCCCCGGACTTCGTCGACCACGCCGCCGCCCCGGGCTGCACGCCGGACCTCGCCGGCTACAAGACGGCGTTCGAGATGTTCCGCACCGGATCCCCCGGCACCCATACCATCGACGACATCATCGCCGAGGGCGACAAGGTCGTCGTCCGGATCACGGGTCAGGGAACCCACGCCGGCGACCTGTTCGGCATCCCGCCCACCAACCGGGAGTTCACCGCCACCGCGATCACCATCCTCCGCATCGCGGGCGGGAAGATCGTCGAGCGGTGGGTCGAGATCGACATGCTCGGCTGCCTGCAGCAGCTGGGTGTGATCCCCGACAGCCAGACCGCCGTCTGACGTGACCGCCGACGGCGGGTGGTCGACGCTCAGGTGAGGCGGGCCACGGCCAGGGCGCCGGCCAGGGCCACCATGCTCCACGACAGGGCCCGCAGGGTCTGCTCGAGGGGAGCGAGCATGACCCGGTCGTTCACCGGACGGACGGTGCCGTCCTCCATGGTCATGGAACCCTCGACCGCCACCACCTTGCGCCGCAGCAGTCGGGCCGGGGTGCTCAGGGCCCGCTGGGCGTAGGACAGGCCGTAGGCGGCGCCGGCCACCAGGATGGCGACGAGGTCGATCCGCTCGGCCTGGGCGAAGTAGCCGGTGAGGGCGGGAAAGGCCCCCCAGGAGAGGGCGAAGCCGGCGTCGGAGTGCAGGCGCCCGCCGGCCAGTTCGAGGTTGTAGCCCAGCACCAGCACGGGGCCGACGGCGATGAAGGCCAGCAGCCCGACACCCACCCGGGGGACGCCGGCCACCCCCAGCGCCACCGCCGCCGCCAGCCCGACGACGGCCGCCAGCCACAGCACCCGGTCGGGGATGCGGGTCCGCAGCGGGTGCCCGTGGAGCTCGTCGAGGGTGTGGGCGGCGATCCCCACGGCGAAGAAGAAGGCGAGCACCGTGGCCAGGAGGCGGATGCCGTCGGTGCGGGGGGCCACGCAGGCGCCGAGGACGACGTAGGACAGGTGCCAGGCGGTGTAGGGCGGGTGCAGGACCGTCCACCAGTCCCGCCACCCGCCGGCCCGGGCGGCGTAGAAGGCCGGGCGGCGCTCGGCGTCAGCCATTACGGGGACACCTCGGCGTCCCGGGCACTGCGCTTCCGCCCCCACATGATGAGCCCACCGCCCAGGCTCATGATCCGGTACCCCACGTCCTCCAGGCCCGCCTCCCGCCAGGCGTCGACCGTCCACGGGAGCGGGAAGCGGCGGTAGTGGCCGGAGATGCTCGGTCCCAGGAAGCGGCCCACCTCGAACCACGACCGGCCCGCCAGCCCGCCGGCGGCGGGAAGGACCCCACGGGTGTAGAGCCACCACCACGCCCGCCAGAAGCGCGACGGCGGCACGTGGAACTCCAGACTGGCGACGGGGCCGCCCGGTTTCACCACCCGGGCCAGCTCCCGGATGGTGGCCGCCGGGTCGGCCACGTAGCGCAGGAGGTAGGTGAAGGTCAGCCCGTCGAAGGTGGCGTCGGGGAAGGGCAGGTCCTCGGCGCGCCCGACGACGAGCTGGATCCGCTCGGCGGCGCCGGCCCGGGCGACATTGGCGTGTCCTTCCCGCAGCATGGCCTCGGTCAGGTCGATGCCCACCACCCGCCCCGGCCAGCGCCGCGACAGCTGGAGGGCGACCCCGGCCGTTCCGGTGGCGACGTCGAGGATGCGGCCGGGGGCGGCGGCGACGGCCCGGTCGACCATGGCCCGGCGCCAGCGCCCGTTCTGGCCGAAGGAGAGCAGCTCGGCCAGCAGGTCGTAGCGGGCGGGCAGGCCGGTGAACAGGTGCTGGGCGAAGCGGTTGGGCTGGGCCGGCTCGACCCGAGCCGTTCCCGTCCCGGTGGCATCTGCCCTCGCCCCTGGCACGCCCGTACAGTAGGTCGCCCGGCACTCGGCCGGGCACGGGGGGCCGCCGGTGGAGAGCCGCTTCGACGTTCTCGTGGTCGGCGCGGGTCCGGCCGGGAGCACCGCCGCCCTGGTCCTGGCCCGGGGCGGAGCCCGGGTGGCGCTGGTGGACAAGGCCCGGTTCCCCCGGGACAAGGCGTGCGGCGACCTCATCGGCCCCCGGGGCGTCCAGATCCTGGACGACCTCGGCCTGGAGGTCCCGGGCGCCGAGCGGATCGGCGACATGATCGTGCTCGGCCCCACCGGGGGCCGGGTCCGCCTGCCCTGCCGGCCCGGGCTCACCTATCCCGGCCACGGCCTCGCCGTTCCCCGGGCCGTCTTCGACCATGCGCTGTGGGAGGCGGCAGTGGCCGCCGGCGCCGAGCCCTTCGTGGGCCGGGCGGGCGAGCCCATCGGGCGGGAAGACGGCACGCTGGGGGGATTCGTGCTCTCCGGGGGCGAGCGCCTCTCCGCCGACGTGATCATCGGCGCCGACGGCGCCACCAGCCGGGTGGCGGACACCGCCGGGCTGGTCGACTCCAGCCGCGTCCTGTGGGGTTTCGCCGTGCGCGCCTACGTCGAGGACCCCGTGGCCCTGCCCCACATCGCCCTGTGGGAGGCGGAACGGTGGCGGGGCTTTCCCGGCTACGGGTGGCTGTTCCCGGGCGTGGACGGGAGGGCCAACCTCGGCCTGGGGGTGGGGACACTGGCCGACCGGTCGGCGGGTGCCGAGGCCACCCAGCGCTTCGACGCCTTCGCCGAGCACCTGCGCCGGCTGGGCGTCCTCTCCGGCGTCCCCGCCCCGGCGTCCTCGGGGACACCCCGGATCCCGGGCCGGAGCCGGGACCGCCTCGGCGGCTGGCTCAAGATGGGGATGGTGGGCACCACGCCGGCCCGAGGCGGCATCTTCCTGGTGGGTGACGCCGCCGGACTCGTCAATCCTCTCCAGGGCGAGGGCATCGCCGAGGCCTTGGGCAGCGCCCGGGCGGCGGCCGAGTGCGTCCTGGCCGGGCCGGCCGGTGCCGCCGGCCGCTACCGCCGCTCCCTCCATGCCACCTACGCCCCCTACCAGTCGATCACCGCCCCCGTGCACGCCACCCTGCTGACCCGGCCCCGGGCGGTGGCGGCGCTGGGCCGGCTACTGACCGCCCCCGGTGTGGGCCGGGCCGTAGCCGGCGGCTGGTCGGTGTTCTGGAACGACCTGCTCGACGGCGCCGCTCCGGGCCCTCCCCGCACCGTGGCTGCCGCCGCCGCCGGGGTCGGCCGGGCCCTCACCTTCCGGAGCCGCACCCGGGACTGGTTCGCCCAGGATGCCGCGGGCGCCGACATGCGCCCCTAAATCGCGACATCCGCGAGGGAGGAACGCCTGTCGCCGGGGTACCGGGACACGACCCTGGCCGGACATGGAACGGCTGTGATAGGCAAGCGGGCCGCGGGAGACGATGGGCGAGGGAGCACAAGTGACTGCGCTCGCGGGGATCGTCACCAATTCGGCGTCCGGACGGGACATCCGCCGCCTCGTCACGCGGGCATCGGTGTTCCCCAACGCCGAGAAGTCGGCCATGGTGCAGCGCACACTGGGCGCGCTCGGCGCCGTGGGGGTCGACCGCGTGCTCCTCATGACCGACCTGGGCGGGATCGCGGCCGGTGTGGTCCGGGCCCACCGGCGACCCTCCGACAGCGCCGGCTGGCCGGAGGTGGAGTTCCTCGACCTCCCCCTCACCGACACCGCCGCCGACACCACCGCTGCCGTCACCGCCATGGTCGACCGGGGTGTGGGTGCCATCGTCGTCCTGGGCGGAGACGGCACCAACCGGGTGGTGGCGGGCGCCTGCGGCCACGTCCCCATCGTCCCGCTCTCCACCGGCACCAACAACGTCTTCCCCGAGCTACGGGAGGCGACGGTGGCCGGGCTGGCGGCGGGCCTGGTGGCCACCGGGCGGGTCCCGGCCGCCGCCGTGTGCCGGCGCAACAAGATCCTCGTGGTCGACGACGACGGCCGCCGGGAGCTGGCCCTGGTGGACGTGTGTGCCACCACCCACGCCTTCGTGGCCACCCGGGCCGTGTGGGAGGCCGACAGCCTGCGCGCCCTGTTCGTGTCCTTCGCCGAGCCCGACGCCATCGGCCTGTCCGCCATCGCCGGGCTGCTGTGGCCCGTGGGCCGGGACGAGCCCTTCGGCCTCGCCCTCGAACTGGCACCACCGCACCGGGCGAACCTGCGGGTGCGCGCCCCCATCGGCCCCGGCCTGGTCGTCGACGTCGGCGTCGACCGGGTCACCCCCATGGCGCCCGGCGAGCGGTGGCCCCTCCCCGCCGGGACGGGGGTCATCGCCCTCGACGGCGAGCGGGAGATCGAGCCCGGCGCCACCCTGCCCACCGTCCGTCTGGAACTCGACGGACCCCGCACCATCGACGTCCGGCGCACGCTGGCCCGGGCGGCACGGGACGGCCTGCTGGCTGACGGCACCGTTCCATCCCGCCCCTGATCGACAGAAACGAAGGAGGAGTCTTGGCTGAGCAACTGACCAAGGACCGGCTGTTCGAGGCCTATCGGACCATGAAGACGATCCGGGAGTTCGAGGACCGGATCCACACCGAGTTCGCCACCGGGACGATCCCCGGCTTCGTCCACCTCTACGCCGGCGAGGAGGGATCGGCCACCGGCGTGTGCATGCATCTCGGACCCGAGGACCGCATCGGCAGCACCCACCGCGGCCACGGGCACTGCATCGCCAAGGGCGTGGACGTCCTGGCCATGATGGCCGAGATCTACGGCAAGGTCACCGGCGCCTGCCGGGGCAAGGGCGGGTCCATGCACATCGCCGACCTCAGCCTCGGGATGATGGGCGCCAACGGCATCGTGGGCGGGGGCCCACCGCTCATCTGCGGAGCGGCGCTGGCGGCCAAGCACAGGGGCACGGGCGGCGTCGGCGTGGCCTTCTTCGGGGACGGCGCCTCCAACCAGGGCACCACCCTCGAGGCCCTCAACCTGGCCACGGTGTGGAACCTGCCCGCCGTGTTCGTGGCCGAGAACAACGGCTACGCCGAGTCGACCGCTCCCAAGTGGTCGGTGGCGGGCGAGAGCATCGGCGACCGGGCGGCTGCCTTCGGCATGCCCGGCGCCACCGTCGACGGCTTCGACTTCTTCGCCGTCTACGAGGCCGCCGGCGAGGCCATCGAGCGGGCCCGCCAGGGCGGCGGCCCGTCCCTCATCGAGGTCAAGTTCATGCGCTACTACGGCCATTTCGAAGGGGACGGCCAGACCTACCGGGGCGAGAACGAGGTGGCCCGGATCAAGGAGGAGCGCGACGTCCTCAAACAGTTCCGGGCCCGGGTCACCACCCAGATGGGGGTGAGCGGTGACGAGCTCGACCTCATCGACAAGGAGGTCGCCCAGCTCATCGACCAGGCCGTGGAACAGGCGCTGGCCGCGCCCGTCCCCGGGCCGGACGACCTGCTCACCGACGTCTACGTCTCCTACTGAGAGGGAGGGTCGAAACCGATGGCACGACAGATCACCTACCGGCAGGCCATCAACGAGGCGCTCCGCCAGGAGATGGAGCGCGACGAGACCGTCATCGTCATGGGCGAGGACAACGTCGGGGGCCACGGCGCCGAAGGAGAGATGGACGCCTGGGGCGGCGTGCTCGGCGTGACCAAGGGCCTCTACCCCACCTTCGGCGACCGGGTGATGGACACGCCGATCACCGAGTCGGCCTTCATCGGGGCCGCCATCGGGGCGGCCGCCTGCGGGATGCGGCCGGTGGCCGAGCTCATGTTCATCGACTTCATGGGCGTGTGCTTCGACCAGATCTTCAACCAGGCGGCCAAGTTCCGGTACATGTTCGGCGGCAAGGCCGTCACCCCGGTCGTCATCCGCACCATGATCGGGGCCGGCTTCCGGGCCGCGGCCCAGCACAGCCAGTGCCTGTATCCGATCTTCACCCACATCCCCGGGCTCAAGGTCGTCATCCCGTCGACGCCCTACGAGGCCAAGGGGCTCCTCATCCAGTCCATCCGCGACGACGACCCCGTCATCTTCTGCGAGCACAAGATGCTCTACGACATGACCGGCGACGTCCCCGAGGAGAGCTACACCATCCCCTTCGGGGAGGCCAACGTGGTCCGTGACGGCGACGACGTCACGCTGGTGGCCGTGGGCCGCATGGTCCACATGGCCACCGAGGCGGCCGACGGGCTGGCCGGGTCGGGCGTGGAGTGCGACGTCATCGACCTGCGCACCACCAGCCCGCTCGACACCGAGACCATCCTCGAGTCGGTGGAACGCACCGGGCGCCTGGTGGTGGTGGACGAGTCCAGCCCCCGCTGCGGCCTGGCCGTCGACATCGCCGGGATGGTGGCCCAGGAGGCCTTCGGCGCCCTGCGCGCTCCCATCCAGATGGTGACCCCGCCGCACACGCCCGTCCCCTTCACCGGCGCGCTCGAGGACCTCTACATCCCCGACGCCCAGAAGGTGACCAACGCCGTGAAGAGCGTCGTGGAATACCAGCGATGAGCGAGATCCACACCCTCACCATGCCCAAGTGGGGCCTGTCCATGACCGAGGGCAAGGTCCTCTCCTGGCTGGTCGAGGAGGGGGCCGAGGTGCAGCCCGGCCAGGAGGTCGCGGAGGTCGAGACGGAGAAGATCTCCGG
>JBIOYN010000363.1:0-12294 GCA_044870155.1 Acidimicrobiia bacterium
AGGTCCAACCGCGCCATCGGCTCGGTGGAATTGAACTCCTCGATCCGCTCCATCCGTCGCAGGATGGCCCGGACCCGGGCCACGAGCTCCCGCATGCTGAAGGGCTTGGTCAGGTAGTCGTCGGCGCCCACGGCCAGACCCACGAGGAGGTCGGTCTCCGAGTCCCGGGCGGTGAGCATGAGGACGGGGACGGGCCGGTTGCGCTGGATGCGCCGGCACACCTCGAGCCCGTCGAAGCCGGGGAGCATGAGGTCGAGGATGACCAGGTCGGGCCGGAGCCGCTCGACCAGCTCGACGCCCGAGGGTCCGTCCCCGGCCACCTCCACCGAGAACCCCTCACTCCGCAGCCGGGCAGCCACAGCAGCCGCAATCGGCTCCTCATCCTCGATGATGGCAACAGAGCGGCTCACATACCGAGGATACGGAACCAGCCATGACCAAATCCCACCCCCCATGCGGAGATTTCCCGGAGATCAGGTTTTCGCCCCCTCCGGGTGGGCGGGGCGGAAATGGCGACCCGCCGCGCCGAGAACGAGGGAGGAAGGGGTGAGGGGTGTCCCGACGACGACGTGATCGGTTGCTGTTGGAGGAGGAGGGAGCACCCCCTCACCCCGGCCGACCGGGCCACAACGAGCGGCGGCCCGCCAGTGGGGAGGGGGGGAGTTCCACAGGCGAGCCGCCGTCGTCACGGCACCGTTACCCGCTGGGAAAAATCTCAATCGCGATTTCCGGCCCGGGCCAGCAGCTCGGCCACGGAGGCATCGTCGACCTGGGCGAAGTCCTCGTACCACAGGCCCACGGCATGGAAGGCGGTGGGGGTGAGGCCGCACACCACCTCGTCGGCCACCCCCCGCATGGCCTCGCACGTCTCGGCCGCGGCCACGGGGACGGCCACCACCAGATGGGCGGGGTTGAGGCGCCGGACGGCGGCCGCCGCCGCCCGCATGCTCGCCCCCGTGGCCAGGCCGTCGTCGACCAGGATCACGGTGGCCCCGCCCAGCTCGAGCGGCGGCCGCTCGCCCCGGTAGGCCCGTTCCCGCTCGGCCAGCAGCTCGGCCTCGGAGCGGGCCACGGCCTCCACCTGGGCGGCGGTGATGCCCAGGTGGTCGACCACGGGCCGGTTGACGACCCGGACGCCCCCGCTGGCGATGGCGCCCATGGCCAACTCCTCCTGGCCGGGAACGCCCAGCTTGCGGACCACGAACACGTCGAGGGGGGCGCCCAGGCTCATCGCCACCTCGTAGGCGACGGGCAGGCCGCCCCGGGGCAGGCCCAGGACCACCAGGTCCGGGCGCCCGGCGAGGTGCTGCAGATGGGTGGCGAGAATCTTCCCGGCGGCAGCGCGGTCCGGGTACCGGGCGCCCTCCGCCAGCGCGGCGGCGAGTCGGGCCCGGAGGTGTTTGCTCACGTCATCCGGCGTCGAAGCTCCTCGGGGTATTCGGGGAAGTACCGGGTCACGTCGGTGAGGGAGAACTCGGAGAGGATGGCCGTGGCCGGCTCCCGCTCCAGCAGGAAGGCGATCGTCTCCCGCACGATCGTCTCCTGGTCGGCGTCGGTGAAGAGCATGTCATCGAGGAAGTCCTCAGGGACCCGCACCTTGTGTCCGGTGGTCGCCGTGCCTTCGGTCACTTCGACCCCGAACTCGCCGGGCGCCAGGGGGGTCACCTGCATGGTCGTGCTCATGCACCTTTCATACCCCTGCCAAGGCCTTTCCACCAGCCTCTGTGGTGTTCGCACCGGCCCCTGTGGTGTCCGCACCAGCCTCAGGGGGTACGACGCGCTCAGCCATGGAACCCACCGTGTTCGTCTTCGCTCCCGATCCGCTCCTCACCGTGACCCTGGAGGCGGGGCCGGACGGTGACGAGATCCACCTGCACGCCGGCGGCCAGGGCGTGTGGGTCACCGGAATGCTGGCCGCCCTGGGTGTGAACGTGTCCGTGGGCGGGCCCTTCGGCGGCGAGGCGGGCCGGGTGTTGCGGACGCTGGTGGAAGCCGAGGGCTTCGACCTCCGGGCGGTGGTGATGCCCGGCGCCAACGGCGTCACCGTGGACGACCGCCGGGATGGCGAGCGCGTCACCGTGGCCGAGTCGCCCCCCGACCCGCTGTCCCGCCACGAGCTGGACGAGCTCTACGGCGCCGCCCTGGTGGGGGGCCTCGAGGCCGGTGTCTGTGTCCTGGGCGGCCCCGGCCCCTGGGACCCGCCCGTCATCCCGGCCGACGTCTACGGGCGCCTGGCCCGGGACCTGCGCGCCAACGGCGTGCGGGTGGTGGCCGACCTGTGCCGAGAGCCACTCGCCGCCGCCCTGGAGAGCGGGGTCGACGTGCTCAAGGTCAGCCACGAGGAACTGATGGCCGAGGGCCGGGCGAGGAGCGCCGAGATCGGCGCCCTGCTCAGGGCCATGGCCCAGCTCCGGGAGGAGGGTGCGGGCCTGGTGGTGGTGACCCGGGCGGGAGAGCCGGCACTGGCCTCGGTGGAGGACCGCTTCGTCGAGGTTGTTCCGCCCCGGCTCGAGCCGCTCGAGCACCGGGGGGCCGGCGACTCCATGACCGCGGGGTTGGCCGCCGGCCTGGCCCGGGGCCAGTCGTTGTCCGACGCCCTGCGGCTGGGCGCCGCCGCCGGAGCGCTCAATGTCACCCGCCGGGGCCTGGCCACCGGCCACCGGCGCGAGATCGAGCGCCTGGCCGCCCACATCGAGTTGCGGGAGCAGAAGGTGCCGGCGACCAGCCGGGGGAGGAACGCATGACCGATTCCGGTTCCGAGCATGCTGTCACCGACGTCTCACCGGGTGAGCTCACCACCCGCACCGCCCCCGAGGGGCAGCGGCGCCCCCGCCGCCAGCCGTGCGTGCACTGCCTGGTCACCAACGACGACGGCATCGCCAGCCCGGGTGTCGCCGCCCTGGCCCGGGTGGCCGTGGACGCCGACCTCGAGGTGGTAGTGGCGGCCCCGCTGCGTGACACCTCCGGAGCCAGTGCCTCCATCACCGCCGTGGAGGAGGACGGCCGCTTCGTGGTCGAGCGCTGCCCGTTGCCCGGTCTGGAGGCGTGCGACACCTACGGCGTGGGCGGCCTCCCCGCCTTCATCGCCCTCACCGGCTGCCGGGGGGCGTTCGGGCCCATCCCCGACGTCGTGCTCTCGGGTATCAACCACGGTCCCAACACCGGCTTCGCCGTGCTCCACTCCGGCACCGTGGGAGCGGCGCTCACCGCCTCCACCCACGGAGCCCGGGCCATGGCCGTCTCCCTCCATTCCGGCGCCCACATCCGGGTGCCCGCCCACGCCGGCACCCCGCACTGGGACACGGCCGCCGAGGTCGCCCGCCGGGTACTGCCGTGGCTGCTGGAGGCGCCGCCCCGCACCGTCCTCAACCTCAACGTTCCCAACGTCCCGCTCGATCAGGTGCGGGGCCTGCGCACCGCCCGCCTGGCCAGCTTCGGTGCCGTGCAGTTCAACATGGTGGAGAAGGGGGAGGGCTACGCCAAGATCGGCCTGTCAGAGATGGACGCCGAGTTGGAGCCGGACACCGACGCCGCCCTGGTGGCGGACGGCTGGGCCACGCTGACCGCCCTCCAGCCCGTGTGCCAGGCGGACGATGTGGAGGTGCCGCCCTACCTCAAGAACTTCCTGGAGCTGCGGGGCGCCCACTGACCCCGCTCGGCGATGGGCCGGACGCGGGGCCCTTCCCCCTTCGGCTTGAGCCAGGGCGTCACCAGCACGGCGGCGCCTCCCACCATCACCGCCGCGCCCAGGACGGCGAACCACATCCAGTGGGCGAAAGTGGCGAGGGCGAAGGCCGCACCGGTCATCAGCAGGACGATCCCCACCCAGCAGGTGGGCAGCTCGAAGGAGCGCCGGGGCGGTGGCGGCACCGTGCCGAGCAGCTGTCCCGCCAGCCAGGGATCGTCGACGGCGGCCGCCATCTCGGCGAGCGTCAGGCGCTCCTCGACGGACAGCACCACGTCCTGGTACACCCGCTCGGCCCCGAACCCGTCGTCAATCACCGTGGTTCCTCCTGCACATGTCCGGATGCCAGTTTCGCTACCCCATGGGGCGTTCTTCGAATCCATGCTGTTTCGAGATTGTGAACAGCCATCGAAAGGCCGGAAATGCGGCGGAGGGAGAGGCTCCCAACACGGTGCGGAGTCGGCCACCGGAGCCGGGCCGGGGCGTAGTGTTCACGGGCGAGGTGATGGGGGATGGGGCGGAGATCTGGTGCGTTGGCGCTCGTGCTCGCCGTGGTGGCCGGGGCCTGCTCCTCGGGCGGCGGCGACGACGGTGGGAAGGCGGCCGACGGCAAGATCAGCGGGGGTGAGTTCTCCGTCGCCCTCAAGGAGCCGGACGGGCTCCTACCCGCCAACAGCACCACCGTCTACGCCGGCCAGGTCCTCTCCGCCCTGTTCACCGGCCTGGTGGAGTACGACCCGCAGACGGCCGAGCCCAAGAACGCCATGGCGGTCTCCATCGAGTCCCCCGACCAGCAGCAGTGGACGATCAAGCTGCACCCGGGGTGGAAGTTCCACAACGGCGAGGCGGTGACGGCCCGGTCCTACGTGGACGCCTGGAACTTCGCCGCCTACGCCCCCAATGGCAACGAGAACTCGTTCTTCTTCGCCAACGTCGACGGCTACGACGCCCTCCAGGGCGACCCCGCCGCCACCCCGCCGGTGGCGCCCTCGGCCCGGGAGATGTCGGGCCTGGCGGTGGTGGATGACACCACCTTCACCGTCCGGCTCACGGCGCCCTTCACCCAGTTCCCGCTCACGCTCGGCTACCAGGCCTTCTATCCCATGCCCGGCGCCGCCTACGCCGACCTCAAGGCCTACGAGCAGGCGCCTATCGGCAACGGACCGTTCATGATGGACGGGGCCTGGCGCCACGACGAGGCCATCCGCCTCAAGCGCTTCGCTGACTACGCCGGCAAGACCGCCGGCGCCGACGCCGTCGAGTTCCGCATCTACACCGCCGACGAGACCGGCTTCCGGGAGCTGCAGGCCGGTGGCCTCGACATCGCCACCAGCATCCCCCTGGCCGAGCTCGACGCCGCCCGGGCCGAGTTCGGCCGGCGCCTGGTGGAGCGGCGCAGCGCCGCCTTCAACTACCTGGGCTTCAACATGTCCGACCCGGCCTTCGCGGCCAAGAAGGAGCTGCGCCAGGCCATCTCCCTGGCCATCGACCGGGAGACCATCATCGACAAAATCTTCAACGGGACCCGGGAGCCGGCCCATTCGGTGATCGCCCCGCTCGTCGCCGGGTCCCGGCCCGACGCCTGCACCACCTGCACCCTCGACCCGGCCCGGGCCAAGCAGCTCCTGGCTTCGGCGGGCGGCTTCTCCGGTCCGCTCCACCTGTGGTACGCCGCCGGCCAGGACAACGACGAGCCCATGGAGGCCATCGCCAACCAGCTGCGCCAGAACCTGGGGATCGGCGAGATCAAGCTCGAGACGTTGCAGCTGGCGGAGCTCAAGGCCAAGATCAAGGCCCACGAGGTGACGGGGCCGTTCCTGTTCAACTGGTTGATGGACTATCCGAGCCCCCAGAGCTACCTGGAGCCCCTCTACACCTCCACCAGCAGCTCCAACCGGACGGGCTACGCCAACCCCCGGGTGGACGAGCTCATCGCCGACGGGAACCGGGCGCCATCCATGGCGGCGTCGATCAAGGCCTACCAGTCGGCGGAGGACGTCATCCTCGACGACATGCCGGTGGTCCCGCTGTGGTTCGGCAAGACCCGGGCGGCCCACTCCGAGCGGGTCAGTGGAGTCAGCATCGATCCCTTCAGCCGCATCCGGGTGGCCGACGTGCAGGTGGTGGGCTGACTGGGGCGGTACCTGGCCCGTCGCCTCCTCCAGGTCGTCCCCGTCTTCTTCGGGGCGACGTTCCTCATCTTCGCCCTGGTCTACGCCATCCCCGGCGATCCCATCGACGCCCTGGCCGGCGACCGGCCGATCGCCCCCGCCGTCCACGCCGAATTGCGGGCCCGCTACCACCTCGACGACCCCCTCCTCGTCCAGTACGGGAAGTACGTCTCCGGCCTGGTGCGGGGCGACTTCGGCGAGAACTTCCGGGGGCGGGAGGTGGCCGACATCATGCGCCAGCGCTTCCCGGTCACGCTGCGCCTGGGGGTGGTGGCCTTCATCTTCGAGGCCGTGCTCGGGTTGGTGGCCGGGGTGTTGGCCGGGCTGCGGCGCCGGTCCCTGGTCGACTCGCTGGTGCTGGTGTCGACCACGGTGGTGGTGGCCGTCCCCGTGTTCGTCCTCGGCTACGCCGCTCAGCTCCTCCTGGGCGTGAAGTTGGGCTGGTTCCCGGTCTCCGGGATCCGCGAGGGCGTGCGCAGCTACCTCCTCCCTGGCCTCGTGCTCGGGTCCCTGTCCCTGTGCTACGTGGCCCGGCTCACCCGGGCCAGCCTGGCCGAGGCCATGCGGGCCGACTACATCCGTACGGCCCGGGCCAAGGGACTGCCCAACCGCCGGGTGGTGGGTGTGCACGCCCTGCGCAATTCGCTCATCCCCGTCGTCACCTTCCTGGGCATCGACCTCGGCTCCCTGCTGGCCGGCGCCGTGGTCACGGAGGGGATCTTCAACCTTCCGGGCGTGGGGCAGGCCGTCTTCGCCGCCGTGTCCACCCAGGACTACCCCGTGGTGGTGGGCGTGGTCACCGCCCTCGTCCTCGTGTTCATCGCCGCCAACCTGGTGGTCGACATCCTCTACGCCGTCCTCGACCCCCGCATCCGGTATGGCTGATGCCCGGGGTTCGGGGTGTCCCCGAAGGTGCGGGGTTCGGGGCGTCCCCGAAGGTGACTGATCCGGTGCCCGTCATCGACCGCGCCGCCGGGGCGGAGGTGCGGGCCGAGCTGGGGGATGCGCCCCTCCGGGTCGCCGGGCTGTGGTCGGACGCCTGGCGGGTGCTCCGTCGCAACCCGATGTTCGTGGTTCCCGCCCTCATCGTGGCCGTGTTCGTGGTCATGGCCGTGTTCCCCCGGCTCTTCACCTCGGCCGACCCCCGGGCCTGCGAGCTGGCCGACAGCCTGCGCCGCCCGGGCGGCGGGCACTGGTTCGGGTTCGACATCCAGGGCTGCGACTACTACGCCCGGGTGGTGTACGGCGCCCGGGTCTCCATCGCCGTCGGCCTGCTCACCGTGGCCGGCACGGTGGTGGTGGCGGTGGTGCTGGGTTCGCTGGCCGGGTACTACGGCGGGCTGGCCGACAGCGTCATCGCCCGTCTCACCGACGTGTGGTTCGCCCTGCCCACCGTCCTCGGGGCCATCGTCATCCTGTCCGTGCTGGGGGAGAAGAACGTGCCCCAGCTGGTGGTGGTCCTCATCGTGTTCGGCTGGCCCACCATGACCAGGCTGATGCGGTCGTCGGTGCTGGCCGTGCGGGACATGGAGTACGTGGCCGCTGCCCGGGCGCTGGGGTCGGGGGACGGGCGCCTGGTGTTCCGCCACATCCTCCCCAACGCCATCGCCCCGGTGGTGGTCTACGCCACCATCAAGGTCGGGATCATCATCGCCGCCGAGGCCACGCTCTCCTTCCTCGGCCTGGGGGTGCAGCTGCCCGCCATCTCCTGGGGGCTCATGATCGCCGGCGGCCGGACCCGGCTCCTCGACGCGCCCCACCTCCTGCTCTTCCCCGGCCTGGCGCTGTCCCTCACCGTCCTCGCCTTCGTCCTGCTCGGGGACGCCCTCCGGGATGCCTTCGACCCCCGCCTCCGCTAGTCGTTCCGGGGACACCCCGGACCCCGGGCCCCTCGGGGACGCCCCGAGCCCCGGGGAGGCGCCGGTCCTGGCGGTGGAGGATCTGGCCGTCGAGTTCCCCACGACCGACGGCGTGGTCAGCGCCGTGAACGGGGTGAGCTTCCATCTGGTGGCGGGGGAGACCCTGGCCATCGTGGGTGAGTCGGGATCGGGCAAGAGCGTGACCGCCATGGCCGCCATGGGACTGGTGGAAGCGCCGGGGCGTGTCACCGCCGGGTCGGTGCGCTTCCAGGGGGTCGACCTGCTGGCCCTGCCCGAAGACGAGCGCCGCCGCGTCCGGGGACCGGGCATGGCCATGGTGTTCCAGGATCCGCTCTCGGCGCTCAACCCCGTCTTCTCCGTCGGTTTCCAGATCGGCGAGATGCTCCGGGTCCACTCGGGGCTCGGCCGGCGGGAGGCGAGGGCCCGGGCGGTCGAGCTGCTGGAGCGGGTGCGCATCCCCGGTGCCGCCGGCCGGGTGGGCGACTACCCCCATCAGTTCTCGGGGGGCATGCGCCAGCGGGTGATGATCGCCATGGCCCTCGCCCTCGACCCCCGGGTGCTCATCGCCGACGAGCCCACCACCGCCCTCGACGTCACCGTGCAGGCGCAGATCCTCGAGCTCCTGGCCGGCCTGCGGGCCGAAGGAGGCATGGGCCTGCTCCTCATCACCCACGACCTCGGGGTGGTGGCCGAGGTGGCCGACCGTGTGGCGGTCATGTACGCCGGGCGCATCGTGGAGGCGGGTCCGGCGGCTGAGGTGCTCGTCGCCCCCCGCCATCCCTACACCCAGGGCCTGCTCGCCTCCATGCCCGGCCGCCGGCCGGGGGAGCGCCTGGAGCCCATCGCCGGGGCGCCGCCCAGCCTGTCGCGCATCCCACCCGGGTGCCCCTTCCACCCCCGCTGCCCGTGGGTGGTGGACCGGTGCCGGGCCGAGTTGCCACCCCTTTCCGGCCCCGCGGGCCGGGATGCCGCCTGTTGGCGAGCCGAGGAGGTCGTGCGTGCTGTCAGCTGACGGCGTGGTCAAGCACTACCCGCTCACCCGGGGGATCGTGTGGCGCCGCCAGGTGGGCGCGGTCAAGGCGGTCGACGGGGTCAGCTTCGACCTGGCCCGGGGCGAGACGCTCGGCCTGGTGGGGGAGTCGGGGTGCGGCAAGTCCACCCTGGCCCGGGTAGTGCTGCGCCTGGAGGAGCCCACCGCCGGGCGGGTGGTTCTCGACGGCGAGGAGGTCACCGGTCTCGACCGCCGGCACCTGCGCCGGCTGCGGCGTCGCATGCAGGTCGTGTTCCAGGACCCCTACGCCTCGCTCAACCCCCGGATGACGGTGGGGGACACGGTGGCTGAAGCTTGGCGGCTCCATCCCGACGCCCTGCCCTCCGGCGGGCGCCGGCGGGCGGTGGAGGATCTCTTCGAACGGGTGGGCCTGGAACCCGCCCACGCCAACCGCTATCCCCACCAGTTCTCGGGCGGCCAGCGCCAGCGGGTGGGCATCGCCCGGGCGCTGGCTCTGCGCCCCGAAGTCCTGGTGCTCGACGAGCCCGTGTCCGCCCTTGACGTCTCGGTCCAGGCCCAGGTCGTCAACCTCCTGGCCGACCTCCAGCACGACCTGGGACTCACCTACCTGTTCATCGCCCACGACCTGTCGGTGGTGCGCCATATCTCCGACCGGATGGCGGTCATGTACCTGGGGCGCATCGTGGAGACGGGTCCGGCCGCCGAGGTCTACGAGCGCCCGGCTCATCCCTACACCCAGGCGCTGCTCTCCGCCGCCCCCGATCCTGATCCCCGGCGCCGGGGACGGCGCCAGCGCATCACGCTCAGCGGTGACGTCCCCAGCCCGGCTGACCCGCCGTCGGGCTGCCGGTTCCGGACCCGGTGCTGGCTGGCCCAGGACATCTGCGCCCAGGAGTCGCCGGAGCTGGTGGACCGGGGCACGGGCCACCCGGTGGCCTGCCATTTCGCCGGGCCCCTGCGGGCCGGCTGATACCGGCGTGCCGCCAACCCGTCAGGCGGTGCGGGATCCCGGCGCCGACCGGCGGACGACCCAGGCCAGGCCGGCGCTGCCCACCAGGAGGCCGGCGGCGGCCACGGGGAGCGTGTCGGTTCCCGGCAGAGACTCGGCCGCCCGGTTGAGAGACGCAGCTTCGGTCTCCCCGGGGACACCCCGTGCCCCGAGCTGGTCGAGGTGGCCGTTCTCGGCGGCGGGGGCGGAGGGCCCGAGGCCGGTGAGCACGGTGACGGTGAAGCCGGCCAGCAGCAGCGGGCGGAGACAGCGGGTTGTCAAGCGCATCATGGGTCCTTTTGGTCGCTCGGGCCCCTTCGTCACCTTGTTTCGGCACGAGCGGGGCGCGCCTGAAATCCCTTAGGTGGCGGTTAACACGCTTCGGGGCCCGTCCGGATCGGCAGAAGTAGGGTGCGGTTCCTCATTCGCGTGCGGGGGATGCCCCGAGCCCCCAGGAAGGGAGGCCACCGTGGCCGACAGCGTCTACAAGGTCATCGAGTTGGTTGGAACCAGTTCGGAGTCGTGGGAACGGGCGGCGGCGGCAGCCGTTGAACGGGCGGGCCAGAGCCTGCGAGACCTGCGCATCGCCGAGGTGAGCCAGATGGACCTCCAGATCGAGGAGGGCCGGGTCGCCGCCTACCGGTGCAAGGTCAAGGTGTCGTTCAAGTACGAGGGCGGCGCGTGAGGCTGGGTCTCGGAATCGGTTACTGGTCTGCGGGGCCGCCGGCGGGCACGGCCGACGCCGTCGCCGAGGCCGAGCGGTTGGGCTTCGACTCGCTGTGGACGGCCGAGGCCTATGGCTCTGACGCCCTCACGCCCCTGGCGTGGTGGGGGTCGCAGACGACCCGGATGCGTCTGGGCACCGGCATCTGCCAGATGCCGGCCCGGGCGCCCACGGCCACGGCCATGGCCGCCATGACCATGGACCACCTGAGCGACGGCCGCTTCATCCTCGGCCTGGGGGCGTCGGGCCCCCAGGTCGTGGAGGGGTGGTACGGCCAGCCCTATCCCAAGCCTCTGGCCCGCACCCGGGAGTACGTCGACATCGTGCGGAAGACCGTCCGCCGGGAGGAGCCGGTGACGTTCGCGGGCGACCACTTCACCCTCCCCATCGAGGGCGGGACGGGCCTGGCCAAGTCGCTCAGGTCCACCATCCATCCGAAGCGGGCGGACCTGCCGATCTTCCTGGGTGCCGAGGGACCGAAGAACGTGGCTCTGGCGGCGGAGATCGCCGACGGCTGGGTGGCCATGCTCGTCTCCCACCGGGACGACGCCTGGTACCGGGAGCGACTGGCCGAGGGTTTCGCCCGCCGCTCCGCCGACCTCCGGCCCGCCTCGGCGTTCGAGGTGGTGTGCATGGTGCCGGTGGTCGTCAACCCCGACGTGGAGGCCGCCGCCGACATGGTCCGCCCCCACCTGGCGCTGTACGCCGGCGGCATGGGCGCCAAGGGGGCCAACTTTCACTACGACGCCATCGCCCGGGCCGGATTCGAAGCCGAGGCCAGCCGGATCCAGGAGCTCTACCTGGCGGGCGACAAGCAGGCCGCCATCGCCTCCATCCCCGTCAAGATGGTCGAGGCCTTCGCCCTGGTGGGCCCGCCGGAGAAGATCCGCGGCGACCTCGAGGCGTGGAAGGAGACCGTGGTCACCACCATGCTCATCTCCGGTCCGGTCCCCCTGCTCCGGGCCGTGGCCGAACTGGTGCTGTGAATCAGAAGCGGTTCGTCGAGGTCCTGGGGCAGCGGATGGCCTACGTCGAGGAGGGATCGGGGCGGCCGATCGTTCTGCTCCACGGCAACCCGACGTCGAGCTTCCTGTGGCGGGACGTGATCCCGTCCCTGGCCGGTCTGGGGCGGTGCCTGGCCCCTGATCTCATCGGCATGGGCGACTCGGACAAGCTCGAGCCGTCGGGGCCGGACCGCTACACGTTCGCCGAGCACGCCCGCTTCCTGGACGCCTGGTTCATGGCCGTGGGGGTGGAGTCGGCGGGGGAGGCGGTGCTCGTCGGGCACGACTGGGGCTCCGCCCTGGGTTTCGACTGGGCCCGCCGCCACCCGGACGCGGTGGCCGGCATCGCCTACATGGGGGCATCGTGTGCCCCGAGACGTGGGCGGACTGGCCCGACAACGCCCGGAACATCTTCGGTGTCTTCCGCTCGCCGGCCGGCGAGGAGGTCATCCTCGAGAAGAACGTGTTCGTGGAGCGCGTGCTGCCCGGATCCGTGCTCCAGCCCCTGGCCGAAGAGGTGATGGCGGAGTACCGGCGGCCCTTCGCCGAGCCCGGCGAGGGCCGCCGGCCGACCCTGACCTGGCCCCGCCAGCTCCCCATCGAGGGGGAGCCGGCCGAGATGGTCGAGGTGGTGGAGACCTACGGGAAGTGGATGGCGGGCGACGACTCGCCGCCCAAGCTGTTCGTCAACGCCGAGCCCGGCGCCATCCTCACCGGCCGGGCCCGGGATTTCTGCCGGACGTGGCCCCACCAGACCGAGGTCTCCGTGGCCGGCGCCCATTTCGTCCAGGAGGACTCCGGCGCCGAGATCGGCGCCGCCGTGGCCGAGT
>JBIOYN010000364.1:0-3867 GCA_044870155.1 Acidimicrobiia bacterium
CAGTGGGCCGACCCCACCAGTCTGAAGCTCGTCAACCTGCTCATCCGCCGGGCACCCGAGCTCAAGTTGGTCCTCGCCTTCCGCCCCGAGGATGTCGTCCCCGATTCGGCGCTTGACGTCTTCCTGCAGGAGCTGCCCGGCTCGGGCCCGGCCTGCTGTTCCGTGGTGCTCGAGCCGCTCGGGGGCGAGGCCCTGCGGGAGCTGTTCGGTGACGACCCGGTTGGTGGGGCCGTGGCCGAGGAGACGGACGGCACACCCCTGGCGGTGACCGAGGTCCTGCGGGCCATGACTGCCCGCGGGGTCGTCGAGCCCGACTCCTCCGGCCGCTGGCGGCCCCTCGCCGAGGGTGCCGACGAGATTGCCCGGCAGGTCGCCAGGTCGGGCCAGCGCCAGGTCATCCAGAGCCGAGCCGCCAGGGAGAGCCCCCGCCGCCGGAAGATCCTGTCCCTGCTCGCCCTGCTCGGTCGGGAGATGCCGGCCCGACTGCTGGCTACGGCAGCAGAAGAGGGGGAGTCAGACGTCCTGGGTGACCTGGAGGCCCTGGGCCGTTTGGGGCTGGTGCGGTTGGGCGAGGCCGGTTGGGCCACGGCGCACGACGTGATCGGTGACGCCGTCGTCGAGGACCTCGCCCGACCCGAGCGGGGTCTTCTCCACCATCGCCTCGCCCGAGCGCTCGAGGAGGAGGGCAGGGACCCGGCCGAGATCGCCCGCCACCTCGCCGGTTCCGGGGACAGCCGCGCCGCTGCTGCTGCCTTCGCCCGCGCTGCCCGGGAGAGCCTCGGCCGGTTCGCCGGCGACGAGGCCGTTCTGCGGTCCGGGGCGGGACTGGATCTCGACCCGGCCGATGCCGTCATGGGCGAACTCCTCGAGACCCGGGCCGAGGGCCGGGCCATCATCGGCGATCTGGCAGACGCCCGGGAGGACCTGCGGGCCGCGCTGCGCCTCGAGCCGAGTGGCCGGCGCCGTTCCCGGCTCCTCTCCCGCCTCGCCATGCTCACGGGGGGCGCCGATGACTATGGGGAGGCCACGGAGCTGATCGAGCTGGCTCTCATCGCAGCTGGGGACGACCTGGGGGCCCGGGTGGAGGCGCTGGTCACGGGCGCGTTCCTGGATCTCAACCAGGGTCGGTTCCAGCAGGCCGACGGGCGCGCCGATGACGCCCTCGAGATCTTTCGCCAATTGGGTGATCCCGTCGGTGTCGCCCGCGTCCTCGACATCCGCAGCATCACGGCCCTGATGGCCGGCCGGTTTGAGCCGTTCGTGGAGCTGGCCGATCAGGTCGCCCGCCTCTACCGCGACTGCGGCAAGCTCCTGCTTGTCGGCTTCAAACAGGCCACTGCAGGGTGGGCCCGGGCCGTCGGGGGCGACGCCCGCCAGGGGCTGATCGAATGTCAGGAGGCACTGGAGCTCGAGACCCTGCTCGGCCAGCGGGAGGGCGTGGCGGTAGCCCTCTTCACCCGGAGCCAGGCGCTGTCCGCTCTCGGACGGGTGGAGGAGGCCAGGCGCGACGCCGAGGAGTCCCTGGTCATTTGCCAGGAGATGGGGCACCGGGGCAACACCGCCCTGGCCCTGATAGCCCTCGGTATGGCCCAGGAAGCCGCCGGCGAGTTGCAACAAGCCGAGGAAACCCTCCGGGAATCCGTGGAGATCAGCCGAGGAATGCCCTATCAGATGGGGATGGCGGCGGCATACCTCGCTTCCGTGCTCGCCGCCCGCGGTGATCTCGACGGCGCCGAGTCGGCGGCCCGGCTCTCCCTCGGCCTCCCTGTGTCGGGAGGCAGTTTGGAAGCCGGGCTGGTGCTGGCCGAGGTGGCGCTGGCTCGGGGAGCACCGGGGGTACGAGCTCACGCCGTGGAGGCCCTCGCCTTCGCCGAGGAACATGGTTGGCGCTGGCGCCCGGCCCGCGATCGGCTCCGACAGCGGGTGGAGGCGGAGGCGGTGGAGGAGAGCACCTTCGAGGCGCAGCGGGTGCGGCGGACGTTCATGTTCACCGACATCGTCGGGTCGACCGGCCTGGTTGAGGTGCTGGGCGACGAGGCGTGGGGTCATCTGCTCCGCTGGCACGACCAGACCCTGCGGTCGCTGTTCCTCCATCACCAGGGCGTGGAGGTCAAGCAGGTGGGCGACGGGTTCTTCGTCGCCTTCGAGCGAGCCGGAGACGGCGTGGAGTGCGCCATCGCCATCCAGCAGGCCCTGGATCGCCACCGCCGGGATCACGGCTTCGCTCCCTCCGTCCGGATCGGTCTGCACGAAGCCGAGGCCAGCCGGGAAGGGGCCGACTACACGGGTCGCGGCGTGCACGAGGCGGCCCGGATCGGCGCCCTGGCCGGCCCGGGCGAGATCGTGGCCGGCCGCGCCGTCGCCGCCCAGGCGGGCGGGCAGGCAGTCTCGGAGCCGCGATCCGCGACCCTCAAGGGCATCTCCGAGCCGGTTGAGATCGTCTCGATCGACTGGCGTTAGACGCCGCCGCGCTCAGACGGTCCGGTCCACCGGGTGGTGCGAGAACGCCAACCACTCGGGGGGCAACTCGGCTCCTAACTGGTGGAGGAAAGGGATCACGTCGTTGAAGGCCGTGTGGCGGACGATCTTGCCGTCCTGGATCTCGAAGATGCTGATGCCTCCGAGCTCCACCAGGTTCCCCGTCGGGGCGAGCCCGACCATGTCACCCTTGTGGGTCCCCCGGGCCGTCCAGTGCTGGACGACGACGTCGCCCTCGGCGATGAGCTCATGCGTCGTGTAGTGGATGTCCGGAAATGCTCCGAGGACCATCTCCTGGAGGGCCTTGAGGTTCTCGACCGACTGCGGGAGCACCTCCGACGGGAAGCTGTTGCTCTTCCACTCCGGATCGAGCAGCTCGGCCACCGTGTCCATGTCGTCGTTGTTGTAGGCGTCCTGGTAGCGGCGCACGATCTCCTTGTTCCGCTCTGCCTGCTCGCTCATGACCTCTCCCCCTTGCTCTCCCTGTCTGGACACAACATTAGGAGTGGGGCCCCGGCGCTGTCCTCCGTAGCGCCACGGAGTTGGGGCCACAACTTCACCCACGTCCGCGCTGCCGAAGCGGGCCTTTCAACCGGCGCCATTAGCATCTGGGCGGTGGCCTTTCCCGAACGCCGTCCCCGCCGCCTGCGGCGCAACCCCACCGTCCGGCGGATGGTGGCCGAGACCCGCCTGACCGTCGACGACCTGGTTGCCCCCCTGTTCGTCAAGGAGGGCATAGCCGAGCCCGAGCCGGTGGTGTCCATGCCCGGCGTCGTCCAGCACACCCAGGAGAGCCTGCGCAAGGAAGTGATGGCCCTGGCCGATCTGGGCGTCCCCGCCGTCATCCTCTTCGGGATCCCGGCACAGAAGGACCCGGCCGGCTCGGCCGCCGACGACCCCGCTGGCGTCGTGCAGGTGGCACTCAAGAACCTGCGGGACGAGGTCGGCGACCGCCTCGTCCTCATGGCCGACAACTGCCTGGACGAGTACACGGACCACGGCCACTGTGGCCTGCTCACCCCAGCGGGTGAGGTCGACAATGACGCCACCCTGGAGCGCTACGCCGCCATCGCCGTGGCCCAGGCCGACGCCGGCGCCGACGTCACTGCCCCCAGCGGGATGATGGACGGCCAGGTGGCGGCCGTCCGGGCCGCGCTCGACGACACGGGACACGCCGACACCGCCATCCTCGCCTACGCCGCCAAGTACGCCTCCGCTCTCTACGGCCCGTTCCGGGACGCCGCCGAGTGCGCCCCCCGCTTCGGCGACCGCCGCGGCTATCAGATGGACCCGCCGAACGCTCGCGAGGCGCTGCGGGAGATCGAGGCTGAGGTCGAAGAGGGCGCCGACATCGTCATGGTGAAGCCGGCGCTCGCCTACCTGGATGTG
>JBIOYN010000365.1:0-12355 GCA_044870155.1 Acidimicrobiia bacterium
CCGTCGCCCTCGCCCTGCTCCTTGGCGTAGTTGCGGAATCGCTCGCCGTCCGCCACCACGCCGGTTTCCTCGAGCACCTGGCCGATCTCCACTGCGGTCGAGCCTGCCGGGATGGTCACCGGCAGCACCGGGCCGTGCGGATCGGCGTCCGGCTTCGAGGAGTCGGGCAGAATCCGGCGGGCACCCTCCAGCGCCACCAGGACGACCGCCACGAAGACGGCAAGGACGATCAGCCGGCGAGCCGTCGCAGGTACCCCTCGAGCAGATGGGCGGCGGCCACGGCGTCCGGCTCGTGCCGGGAGCGCTCGCGATCGGCGAGCACGGTGGTGAACCGCTCGTCATAGGTGTCGACCGGCACGTCGACCCGGCCGGCGAGCTGCGCGACGAACGCGCGCGTCTCCCGCGCCTGCTCACCCTCCTCGCCGGCCAGCGTCAGCGGCAGGCCGACGACGATCCGCGCCGCGCCGACCTCCCGGGCGGCGGCCACGATGGCCCGGTGGTCGGCGGCCGGGTCGCCGGTGCGCTCCAGCACCGACAGCGGGCTGGCCAGGATCCCGAGCGGATCGGACAGGGCGAGGCCGATGCGGCGCTCACCGAGGTCGACACCCAGAACCCGTCCCGGACTCAAGCCCCCGCAGCCCCCCGGACGGCGTCCACCGCCGCCTGGCGCGCCAGGTCCAGCGCGGCGTCGAGGTTCTCCACCCTGGTCCCGCCGCCGGTCACCAGCTCGGGGTTGCGGGCGGTGCCCCCGCCCAGCAGCTTGGCCGCCTCGGCGGCCACGGCGGCAGCGGAGACGCCCTTGCTGACCAGGTCGGCGGTGACGGCGACGGCCAGGCCGGCCTTGGCGCCGTCGGGCGACGTCCCCACGGCGATGGCCACGCCCGTCCCCATGGCGTCCCGGGCGGCGGCCACCAGGCGACGCAGCTCGTCGGGGGTGGCGCCGTCGCGGCGGGTGGCCAGCACCCCGTCGGTGGCGCCCGTGGCCAGGGCCCGGGCCTCCCCGGCTGCCTGGCGGGCCCTGGCGGCGTCGAGCTCGTCGGCGAGCTCCTTCATCTGGGCCAGGAGCCGCTCCACCCGCTCGGGGACCTCGGCGGGCGTGACCCGCAGCAGCTCGCCCAGGCGGCGCAGGCGGGACTCGTTCTCCGCGACGTGCTCGAGCGTGGCGGTGGCGGTGAGCGCCTCGATGCGGCGCACGTTGGCGCCGATCGAGCTCTCCCCCAGGATCTTGATGGGCCCCACCATGCCCAGGGCGGAGACGTGCGTGCCGCCGCACAGCTCGACCGAGTTGTCGCCCGCCTCCACCACCCGGACCACGTCGCCGTACTTGTCGCCGAAGAAGGCGATGGCGCCGATGGACTCGGCGTGGTCCTTGGTCGTCTCGTAGGCGCGCACGGCGGCGTTGGACAGGACCTCCTCGTTGGCCAGGGCCTCCACCCGGGCCAGCACCTCGGCGGGCACGCCCTCGTAGTGGGAGAAGTCGAAGCGGAGCCGGTCGGGTGACACCAGCGAGCCGGCCTGCTTCACGTGCTCGCCCAGGCTGTCCCGCAAGGCCCAGTGCAGCAGGTGCGTCCCGGTGTGGTTGCGGCGGGTGCGCTCCCGACGGGTCACGTCGATGCGCCCGGTGGCCTCGGCGCCGACGGCCACGTGGCCGGAGACGACCTCGGCCCGGTGCACGACCAGGTTTCCGGGGACGCCGTAAACGGTGTCGATGACGCGCAGCGCACCGTCCCCGGTCTCGATGATCCCCACGTCACCGACCTGCCCGCCGGACTCGGCATAGAAGGGCGTGCGGTCGAGGACCAGGTCGACCTTCTGGCCGGCCTCGGCCCGCGTCAGCTCTTCGTCGCCCTCCCGCAGGGCCACGACCTTCCCGGTGGTGACCGGTTCCCGGTAGCCGGTGAAGTCGGTGGGGCCGGTGGCCTCGAGCACCCGGCGCCACACGGGTGACCCCTCCGCTTCCAGGGGCGACGGGCCGGTGGCGGTCACGGTCCGGGATTCCCGGGCCCGCCGGCGCTGGGCCTCCATGCGCTCCCGGAAGCCCTCCATGTCCACACCCCGGCCCCGTTCGCCGGCGATCTCGGCCGTGACCTCGACCGGGAACCCGAGCGTGTCGTGGAGGAAGAAGGCGTCCTCGCCGGACACGTCGCCCTTGGCCAGGAGATCGTCGAGGAGGTCGAGGCCCCGGCGCAGGGTCTGGCCGAAGCGGCCCTCCTCCCGCCCGGCGATGGTGCGGATGAAGTCGTGGTTGCGGACGAGGTCCGGGTAGGCCCCGCCCATGGTCTCCACGGTGGCGTCGACCAGCGGGCCGGTGACGGGGTCCTCGACCCCGAGGAGCCGGGCGTGGCGGACGGCCCGGCGGATGATGCGGCGCAGCACGTACTCCCGGCCCTCGTTCCCGGGCAGGACCCCGTCGGCGATGAGGAAGGTCATGGCCCGGCCGTGCTCGGCCAGGATCCGCAAGGAGACGTCGATGGCCTCCTCGGCACCGTAGGTCTTGCCGGTGGCGGCCTCGGCCACGGCCAGGATGCGGCGCAGGACGTCGGTCTCGAACACCGAGTGGGTGCCCTGGAGGAGAGCGGCGATGCGTTCCAGGCCCGCCCCGGTGTCGATGTTGGGCTTGGGCAGGGGGTGGAGCTCGCCGCCGGCGTCGCGGTTGTACTGCATGAACACGAGGTTCCAGAACTCGACGTAGCGTTCCTCGCCGCCGTGGGCCGGCCCGCCCTCGGCACCGAAGTCAGGGCCCCGGTCGTAGTACATCTCCGAGCACGGACCGCACGGGCCGGTCGGCCCCATGCTCCAGAAGTTGTCCTTCTCCCCCATGCGCTGGATGCGCTCCCGGGGGACGCCCACGGTGTCGGCCCAGATGTCGGCCGCCTCGTCGTCGGTCTCGAACACGGTGATCCAGATGCGCTGCGTATCGAGGCCGAGCACGCCGGTGGCGAACTCCCAGGCCAGGGGGATGGCGCCTTCCTTGAAGTAGTCGCCCAGGCTGAAGTTGCCCAGCATCTCGAAGAAGGTGAGATGGCGGGTGGTGGTCCCGATGATGTCGATGTCGACCGTCCGGAAGCACTTCTGGACGGTGGTGGCCCGGGGCCAGGGCGGGGGCTGCTCTCCCAGCAGGTAGGGCTTGAACTGGTTCATCCCGGCGTTGGCCAGCAGCAAGGTGGGGTCGTTCGGCACCAGGGACGACGACGGCAGCGCCGTGTGGCCCCGCTCCTCGAAGAAGGCGGTGAAGGCGCGCCGCAACTCGTCAGCGGTCAGGCTTTTCATCAGCCGATCAGCGTATACGCCGGTATCTTCACCGGGATCGACGAGACGAGGAGGGCTGAGCATGCCCGACGCCAACTGGTATCCCGACCCCTCCGGCACGCACGAGCTGCGCTACTGGGACGGCGAGAAGTGGACTGAGCACGTCTCCGACCACGGGCGCCAGGGCGTCGATCCCCCCACCGGCGGGCCGTCGCACGTGCCCACCGTGGACCGGCCCACCGAGAAGGTGGTGCGGGACGTGGCCCGGGCCGGGGCCCAGGGAGCCGCCCCGGGCGGGGGCACGATCTTCACCGAGCCCGTCCTGGTCGTGAACCAGAAGGCCAAGCTGATCGAGATCAACAACGAGTACGCCGTCTACGACGGCAACGGGCGCCAGCTCGGGGCCGTGCGCCAGGTGGGCCAGTCGATGGCCAAGAAGGTGCTGCGGGTCCTGTCCAGCGTCGACCAGTTCATGACCCACAAGCTGCAGGTCGTCGACATGTCCGGCAACGTGCTCCTCGCCCTCACCCGGCCGGCCAAGCTCGTGAAGTCGCGCATCATCGTGAGCGACGGCATGGGCCGGGAGCTGGGCAACATCGTCCAGCAGAACGTGATCGGCAAGATCAACTTCGGCCTCGAGGCGGGCGGCGCCGCCGTCGGTTCCATCAACGCCGAGAACTGGCGGGCGTGGAACTTCGCCATCCGCGACCACACCGGCACCGAGGTGGCCCGCATCACCAAGACGTGGGAGGGCCTGGCCAAGACCATGTTCACCACGGCCGACAACTACGTCGTCCAGATCCACCGGCCGCTGGAGGATCCCCTGCGCTCGCTGGTGGTGGCCGCCGCCGTGTCCGTCGACACCGCTCTCAAGCAGGACGACCGCGGGCTGGGCTGAGCCCCGGGCCCGCCCGGCCGCCGGTCAGTCGACAGCGGGGGCGGCGAAGCGGGAGGCGGCCACGGCGCCGGCCGTCGAGCCCAGCACGGCCCAGCGGCCCAACCGGGGCAGGGTGCCGAAGGCGAGGAGCGTCGCCACCAGGTCGCCGGCGTCGGCCAGCCCGCCACCCTCCACCCAGCCCCGCACGGGAGCGTCGTGACGGAGGGCGAGGACCACACCGACCCCGAGGGCGACGTCGCGGGCACCGAGCGCCCGGGCCAGCATCTTGGCGCGGGGCCGCCAGGCGATGTCGCGTCCCACCCAGGGACGCAACGGGACGGCGGGGGTGAGCATGGCCGTCACGCCGAGGGCGATGCGGCCCCAGGCGACGGAGGCGGCCAAGGCGCGGGCAGCGTCACGATCCATCGCCCACGGAGGCTACCGGTTGGACCCGGTCCCGATCTCATCCCGCCGAAAGCGGTGTCTCCGGCCGGCGCCCCCGGGTGGAGACGAGGACGGGCGTGACCAGCTCGAAGTCGGGATCGGCGAGCAGGCGGCAGGCCCGCTCCACTTCGGCTTCGCCCACCAGCCCGGCGGACACCAGCCGGGGGCGCAGGGCCTGGATGGACTCGGAGTACCACACGGCGAAGGGCGAGGCGCCCGGCACCACCGACAGGCGGCCCCGACCCTCGACGTCCACCAGGCCGGCGGCCCGGACCCCGCTGGGCAGGCGCCGTCCGTAGGCGGGGTCGAAGCCGGTGGCGGCCAGGAACCGGTGCATGGCCCGCTCCACCCGGGCGAAAGCCCGGGCGCCCCGTGCCCCTGCCGCCCCGGAGGTGGTGAAGTCGAGCTCCTCCACCAGGAGCCAGCCGCCGGGCACCAGCGCACCGGCCAGGTTGGCCAGCGCCCGATCCTTGTCGGCGACGTGCTGGAGGACGAGCCGGGCGTGGACCAGGTCGAACCCGCCCGTCTCCGGGGGGCCGCTCACGATGTCGTGGACGACGACCTCGTAGCCGGCGCCCGGGTCGAGGACCCGGGTATCGATGTCGGTGGCCACCACCCGGCCGGTGGGGCCGGCCCGGGCCGTCAGCCACCGGGCCATGGAGCCGGCACCAGCCCCCACCTCCAGGCACCGCAGGCCGGGGCGCATCCCGATCGATTCCAGCTGACGGGCGGTCATGGGATCGAGGATCACTTCGGCCAGGGCCATGCGGTCCCGCTCGCCGGCCCAGGTGGGATCGAACCCGTAGGTGGGCACCGACGGGTGAGGCGTCAGGAGCCGGGGGGCGGGGGGCGGCGGGTGGAGTCTCCGCGCAGCTCCGCCTCCCGCTCGCGCATGGCCTCCCGGCCCTCGCTCCAGGCCGCCTTGAATTCGTTGCGGGCGGAGGCGGCCGCCCGGGTGGCCACCGCCGGCGGCGTGTAGCTCTTGAGGAAGCGGCGCAGGCGGCGTTGGACCCAGACCGAGCCCGAGGCCCCCACCCCCATCCCCATGACGATCCAGCGCACCCGCTTGAACAACGCTCACCCTCCCCGGCGAAGGCGGCGACCCGCCCTTCCGATACCGGATAGTAGGGCCAGCATCTTCACCAACGGATTCGAGAAGGTGACGTAGGCCAGGCGGGAGGCGCCGTCCACCGTCCGGGTCACCGACTCCGCCGCCCCCACCAGATCCCCGGCCCGCTCCAGGTGGGCACTGGCCTGGGCGGCCTCGCCCCTCAGCTCGGAGAGCAGCGCCACCGTCTCGTGGTTGAGGTCGGCGAGCACGGCCGTGAGCGAGGCCAGGGTGCGCAGCACGGAACGGAGCACCACCACCAGCGCCAGAGCCACGAGAACGGCGACGGCCGCCACCCCCACGGCGGCCCACTCGCCAGCGCTCACGAGTCCTCCTTGTTGCTTTCGGGGACACCCCGGGCCCCCGGCTCGGCGTCATCCGCGTCCCCGGCGGCCGGAGGCGACAGCGCCGCCTCGGCGCCGTGGCCGCCCGGATGGTAGTAGCGCCGGCCGGCCACGCTCTCGGGCCGGTACTGCTGGGGGACCCAGCCCCGGGGGTCGTTGTGGGGGTAGACGTAGCCCTGGCCGTGGCCCAGGCCCTTGGCCCCGAAGTAGCTGGAATCCCGCAGGTGCATGGGCACCTCGCCGGCGGGCGCCTCCCGCACGTCGCGCATGGCCGCCCCCAGGGCGGCGATGACCGAGTTCGACTTGGGTGCGGTGGCCAGGTAGATGACGGCGTGGGCCAGGTTGAGCTGGGCCTCGGGAAGCCCCACGAACTCCACGGCCCGGGCGGCGGCGTCGGCCACCAGCAGCGACTGGGGGTCGGCCATCCCGATGTCCTCGGAGGCGAGGATGACCATGCGGCGGGCGATGAAGCGGGCGTCCTCGCCGGCGTCGAGCATGCGGGCCAGCCAGTAGAGGCCGGCGTCGGGATCCGAACCCCGCAGCGACTTGATGAAGGCGGAGATGACGTCGTAGTGCTCGTCGCGCCCGTAGCGGACGGCGCGCAGGGCGATGGCCGTCTCGGCGTCGGCCAGGGTGATGGTCTCCCGCCTGGCCTCGGCGGCCAGGGCGGCGGCCACCTCCAGGCCGTTGAGGGCGGCCCGGGCGTCGCCGTCGGAGCGCCCGGCGAGGTGGACGACGGCATCGTCGTCGATGGCCAGGCCCTCGCTCCCCAACCCGCGCTCCCGGTCCTCGAGCGCCCGGACCAGCAGCCGCCTGAGGTCGTCCTCGGACAGGGCCTCCAACCGGAAGAGCGTGGAGCGGGACCGTAAGGGCCCGTTGACCTCGAAGAAAGGGTTCTCGGTGGTCGCCCCGATCAGCGTCACCAGGCCGTCCTCCACATGGGGCAGGAGGGCGTCCTGCTGCGTGCGGTTGAAGCGGTGGATCTCGTCAAGAAACAGGATCGTTCCCTGCCCCTGCTCCCCGAGGCGGGCCCGGGCCCGGCCCACCACCTCCCGCACCTCCTTCACGCCCGCGCTCACCGCCGACATGGGCTCGAAAGCCCGCGCGGTCGTCTCCGAGATGAGCCGGGCGATGGTGGTCTTGCCCGTCCCCGGCGGGCCCCAGAGAATGCACGACGACAGCCGGTCGGCCTCGATGAGGGCCCGCAACGGCTTCCCGGGCCCCACCAGCTCCTCCTGGCCCACCAATTCGTCCAACGTCCGGGGCCGCATGCGGGCGGCCAGGGGCGCCTTCCCTGCCAGCCGCCCGAGGGCGGCGGCGGTGAAGAGATCATCAGCTCCCGCCATCGCCGTTCACGGTAGCGACCGGGAGTTCCCCGTACCGATAGTCGTTCCCAGGACCCGAATCACTCCCGGGTTATTGCAGTCCGTCCGGTCGGATTATTTCTTAGTGTTGAGCCTCGCTTTTGTTTTCGGAAATTTTCCTGTATTTCCTGCGAATTGTGTAGAACACGTTGCCAGAGCTGATCATAATACCGCTGGGCAAGAGCCCCGACAAAACGAGAGAGGACCGTCAAATGAGAGCTTTCGTCGTTGCCATGACGGCTACCGCAGTACTGGCGCTTTCGACCACGGCGGCACTGGCGACCCCCCTGGTGACCCAAGGGGTCCTCCCCACCGAGATCTGCGGGGTCCGCAGTGGCGGTGGTCCGTTGGGGCCGGTCACGACGGCTGTGGGCCCGCTGACGGCGGCCGCCGCACCGCTGACCTCCGCCCTCGAGCCGGTCACGACGGCGCTGGCGCCAGTGCTCACCGCACTCTGCGGGCCCTGAGACAACTCGCGGGCGGCGAACCGTTCATTTCGTCTTACGGAGTCGCGGGCGCATTCGAAACTTGGATGGCCCGCGACTCCTTGACGCCGGAGATTTCAAGGAGCGTCTCAGGCCGGAATTTTGCATTATGTAACGGACTCGACGCCCAAGCGCGTCGTCGTATCAACGACCGCTGATTTTGAACCCCGTCCCGCTCGGGTTACTGCGAGACGCGCCGCACGCCGTCGAGCTTGCCCAGGGCGTCGGCCAGCTTGGGTACGCCTGGTCGTCGGGCCGCGCCTGCTAGTGGGGGCGGGGCAGGCTGATCCCGAGATCGCGCAGCTGGGCCGCCTCCACCGGGGCGGGAGCTCCGGTGAGGGGGTCGGCGCCGGACTGGGTCTTGGGAAAGGCGATCACGTCGCGGATGGAGGACTGCCCGGTCAGGATCATGGTCAGACGGTCGAGCCCGAAGGCGAAGCCGGCGTGGGGCGGAGCGCCGTAGCGGAAGGCGTCGAGAAGGAACCCGAAGCGCTCTTGCGCCTCCTCGGGCTCGATGCCGAGCAGCGAGAAGATCTGTTGCTGGAGGAGGCGGTCGTGGATACGGACCGACCCCGAGCCCAGCTCCACGCCGTTGAGGACGAGGTCGTAGGCCAGGGACCGGACCGACAACGGGTCCGACTCCAGCTTGTCGAGATCGTCCGGGTGGGGACGGGTGAAGGGATGGTGGGCGGGGATGGGCTGCCCGGCGTCGGTGACGGCCTCGAAGAGCGGGAAGTCGACCACCCAGGTGAAGGCCAGGCGCTCGGCCAGGGCGTCCGGCGCCCCGAGGTCGAGGCGCAGGGCCCCGAGAACGGTCTGCGCCTTGCGGGGGACGGCGTCGGCGGTGAGCAGCATGAGGTCGCCGGGGTTGGGGGCCAGCGTCGAGCGCAACGCCTCCTGCTCCGTCTCAGAGAGGAACTTGAGCACCGGCGCTTCGAGAACGCCCCCGTCCCGCACCCGGATCCACACCAGGCCGGCGGCCCCCAGCGACTTGGCCCGGTCGGTCAGGGTGTCGAGCTGGTTGCGGGGCGCGTCCCCCCGCCCCGGGGCCACCAGGCCCATCACCGTCTTGCCGGCGAAGGCCTGGAAGCCGCTCTCGGCGAACACCGCTGAGCAGTCGGTGAGCTCCAACCCGAAGCGGATGTCGGGCTTGTCGGACCCGTAGCGGGACATGGCCTCGGCGTAGGACATGCGGGGGAAGGGCTTGGGCCGCTCGCCGGTGACGGCTTCCACGCCCGCCGCCACTGCCTCCTCGATGACGCCGAGGATGTCCTCCTGGTCCACGAAGGACGCCTCCACGTCGACCTGGGTGAATTCGAACTGGCGGTCGGCGCGGAGGTCCTCGTCCCGCCAGCACCGGGCCACCTGGTAATAGCGGTCGAGGCCGCCCACCATCAGCAGCTGCTTGAACAGCTGGGGTGACTGGGGCAGGGCGAAGAAGGAACCGCCCTGGATGCGGGAGGGCACGAGGAAGTCCCGGGCCCCCTCGGGCGTGGAGCGGGTGAGGGTGGGCGTCTCGATGTCCACGAAGCCCTGGGCGTCCATGGCCGCCCGTACCGCCGACACCAGCTTGGCCCGGGTGACGAGGTTGGCGGCCATGAGGGGACGGCGCAGGTCGAGATAGCGGTAGCGCAGCCGCAGCGTCTCGTCCACCTCCACCCGGTCGTCGAGCGGGAAGGGCGGGGACTCGGCCTGGTTCAGCACCTCCACCCGGCTGGCCACCACCTCGACCTCGCCGGTGGGCAGTGTCGGGTTGACCGTGCCCTCGGGGCGGGGACGGACCCGTCCCTCGACCCGGACCACCCACTCCGAGCGCAGGTGATGGGCGTCGGCGCAGCCGGCCTCGGCCGGGTCCATCACCACCTGCACGACCCCCTCCCGGTCGCGTAGGTCGATGAAGACCACCCCGCCGTGGTCGCGGCGGTGGGCCACCCAGCCGCACAGGGCGACCTCGGTTCCTTCGTCACTGGCCCTCAAGGTGCCGGCGTAGTGGGTGCGCATCATGGCTCGGGGTCGACTTTCTCGTGCAGGTAGGTGACCAGGCGGGAACGGGGCACCTCCACCTGCTCACCCGCCGTCATGTCCTTGACCGCCACTGCGCCCCGGCCCATCTCCTCCCTGCCCACCAGCACCAGGTAGCGGGCCCCGGCCCGGTCGGCCTGGCGGAACTGGGCCTTGAGGGACCGCTTGCCGTAGGCCCGGTCGGCGGAGAGGCCCGACTCCCGCAGCTCGTGGAGGAGGGCGGTGACGTCGGGCCCGCCCGCCCCGGTGGCGTCGACCACGAAGGCGTCGAGCGACGGTGCCGGGGTGGGGAGGGCACCCTCGGCGTCACAGGCGATGAGCACCCGCTCGATGCCGATGCCGAAGCCGATCCCCGGCGCCGGCGGGCCGCCCATCTCCTCGGCCAGGCGGTCGTAGCGGCCACCCCCGCCCAGGGCGTTCTGGGCCGACTCCAGGGCGGAGGAGGCGAACTCGAACGTGGTGCGGGTGTAGTAGTCGAGGCCCCGCACCAACCGGGGGGCGATCTCGTACTCGATGCCGAGGGCCTTGAGGCCCCGCTGCACGGTCTCGAAGTGCTCCTCGCACGGCCCGCACAGGTGCTCGGTGAGCTGGGGCGCCCGTTCGGTGACGGCCACGCAGGTGGGCACCTTGCAGTCGAGCACCCGCAGGGGGTTGTCCTCCATCCGGGCCCGGCTGTCGGCGCACAGCTGATCGGCGTGGGCCCGGAGGTACTCCCGCAGCGCCTCCAGGTACCCGGGACGGCAGACCGCGTCACCCAGCGAATTGAGCGCCAGTGTGAAGTGGCTGAGCCCGAGCCCGCCGGGCCCCAGGAACCCGTGGGCGAGAGCGATGACCTCCACGTCGACTTCGGGGTCGTCGACGCCGAGCACCTCGGCGCCCAGCTGGTGGTGCTGGCGGTACCGGCCCCGCTGCGCCTTCTCGTGGCGGAAGTGGGGGGCGACGTAGAACACCTTCCAGGGCGGGGTGGGCCGGTGCTGGAGATAGGCCCGCACCACCGGGGCGGTGCCCTCGGGCCGCAGCGCCAGGCGCCGGCCGCCCTTGTCGGTGAACTCGTACATCTCCTTGCGGACGATGTCCGTCCCCTCGCCGACCCGCTGGAACACCTCCAGGTGCTCGTAGACCGGGGTGATCACGAGCCCGTAGCCGAAGCGGGTGGCCCGGGCGGAGAAGAGATCGACCAGCCGGGACCAGCGGGCCGACTCGGGCGGCAGCACGTCGTGGGTCCCGACCGGGGCGCGGAAAGCGTCCCGGGACGGCTCCAACGGGCTCACGGGCTCTGAGGACACGGCGGCCCATGCTAGCGACGGGCCGCCGGGGGCCTACATGCGTCTCTTGCATTGGGCGGCGGAGGCTCGCCGTACACTCGCCGGCCATGGCCGAAGACCGCCTCTACTTCCGCCAGCTGCTGTCGGGGCGGGACCTGGCGCGTGGCGATGAGCTCGCCCGGCAGATGGTCAACTTCGTCTACCTGGTGGGCGACCGGGAGACGGGCGAGGCGCTGGCCGTGGACCCGGCCCACGCCCCTGGCGACGTACTCGACATCCTCGAGGCGGACGGCATGCGTCTCACCGGGGTGCTGGCCACCCACTACCACCCCGACCACGTGGGCGGCGAGATGTTCGGGTTCAGCGTGGACGGCTTGCCCCAGCTGCTGGAACGGGCCGACGTGCCCGTCCACGTGCAGCGGGACGAGGCCCGCTACGTCACCGCCGTGACCGGCGTGACCGACGCCCTGGTGGGCCATGACTCCGGGGACGTGGTGAGCGTGGGCGGCGTGAACGTCGAGCTGCTGCACACGCCGGGACACACGCCCGGCAGCCAGTGCTTCCTCGTCGACGGCATGCTGATCGCCGGCGACACCCTGTTCCTGGAGGGCTGCGGGCGCACCGACCTGCCCGGCGGCGACCCCGAGGCCATGTACGACAGCCTCACCCAGCGGCTGGCCCGGGTGGGCGACGACGTCGTCCTCTACCCCGGCCACCTCTACGCCCCGGACTCCTCCGCCACCATGGGCGAGACCCGGGCGTCCAACTACGTCTTCCGCCCCCGCTCCCTCGAGGAGTGGATGGCGCTGTTCGGCCGGTAGCCGCCCTACCCTCTCAGGGCATGTGCGGAATCGTGGCTGTCCTCGCCCGGCGGTCGGACGTCGCCGTCCCGGCCGCCCAGGACCTCATGGCCGGCGCCGCCCACGCCTTCGACTCCCTCCGCCGCAACACGAACCTGGACGAGGCGGCCAACCAGCTGGCCGCTCTGGATCAGGCGCTCAGAGGTGTGAGCGGCATCCGGGCGCTGTTGCAGACGCCGGAACTCTCCGAGCGCCTCGAGCTCCGAACCGCCAACGCCATGGGGGACATCACCCGGATCGAAGCCGATCTGGATGCCGGTCGCCTCACCCTGGAGAGCGCGGAGCTCGAAGCGGCCAATGCCGCCCTCATCCGCGTGAAGGACGCGGTGTGGGCCAT
>JBIOYN010000366.1:0-6119 GCA_044870155.1 Acidimicrobiia bacterium
TGGGCGAACATCATGTCGCCGGAGAGCTTGAGCTTGCCGGTCATGAACGCCTGCATGCCGTCGAGCTGGCCGGTGATGAAGCGGAGGAAGTCGGGCTGGGCCATGCCCAGGGTGACCCGGGCGGCGTCGCCGGCACTGGGGGCCGCCGTGCACGTGCCGTCGGCCACTTTCAGCTGGTAGCTGTGGGTTCCGTCCGGCGCCGTGATGTCCCAGCCGATGACGGCGCTCTGGCCGCCGGCCTTGTCAGGCTGGAACTGGGTGGCCATGAAATCGAAGATCTGCCCGAGGACCTTCTCGGTCCCGAGATCCGCCATGCCGGCGTTGATCTCCTCATCGGACTTGCCCTGGATCATGGCGGCGAGCTCGTCGCGGCTCCCGATGTCGGCCATGCGGCCCTCCTGTCGTTTGGTCGGGGGGTGCCCGGCGGGCACGTTATCCGTTCCGTGTACCCAGCGGCACGGAATGTTACCGGCCAGTAGCCGCAGCGGGCGAAACCGCGGCGACGAGGGAAAGCTTGGCGAAAGACGGTCGACCCACACCGTTCCCGGACCAGTGACGGGAGCGCCGCTTCGCCCTCGGATACTCACCGTCGTGGCTTTCCAGTTTCCCGTCGCCCTCGAAGTCGCCGGCCGCCGCTGCGTGGTGGTGGGCGGGAGCGACGAGGCCGAGCGGCGGGCCGGGGCCCTGCTCGACTGCGACGCCGACGTGCTCGTCCTGGGTGCCGACCCCGGGGACCGCCTCGTGGAGCTGGACCGCCAGGGCCGGCTGGTCCTCGTCCGCCGGCCCTACCTTCCGGGCGACCTGGCCGGCGCCTTCCTGGTGGTGACCACCGACGCCGAGTACAACGCCGCCGTCTTCGCCGAAGCCGAGGCCCACGGCGTCCTCTGCCACGCCGTCGACGATGCCCGCCACTGCCACTTCGCCATGCCCTCCGTGCTCCGCCGCGGTGAGCTGACGGTGGCCGTCTCCACCGGGGGGCGGGCGCCGGCGCTGGCCAAGCGCCTCCGCCACCGCCTGGAGGAGGAGGTCCCGGCGGAGTACGCCGACCTCGTGGACCTCCTGGCCGAGGCCCGGAGCGAGGCGCTGCCCGATCGGCCCCGCGACTTCGCCACCTGGGCGACACGCTGGCAGACGGCACTGGCCGACCTCGACCACCTGGTCGCCCTCCTGGCCGCCGGGCGCAGCGACGAGGCCCGCCGGCGGGTGCTCCTCGAACTGGCCGGCTGACGGGGACAGGGCTCAGGCGGCGGACTTGAACGCCGCCACCACCTCGCCCCAGCGCTCGGGGTCGGCGCGGTAGGGGGCGTAGAACGAGACCCGGTCGACCAGGCCAGCGAACCGGGCGTCGACCAGCCCGGGGAGCTCGTCGGGCTTGCCGGCGACGGCGAAGGCGTCGAGCACGTCGTCGGAGACGCGTCGGCCCATCTCGTCCCACTCCCCCCGCTTGGACAGCGAGTTGAGCTCGTCGCCGAGCTCGCCCCATCCGTGGAGGTCGAGGACGGCCCGGTAGGCGGGGGTGGAGCCGTAGAAGGCGATCTGCTTGCGAACGGCGGCGTCGGCCTCGGCCACCTCGGCCTCGGAGTCCCCCGTGACCATGAACACCGGGAAGGACAGCTCGAGCGCCTCCCGGGTCCGCCCCGAACGGGCCAGACCACGCTCCAGGGCGGGCAGTGTCCGCTCCCGCAGATACCGCTCGGTGGTGAACCCGTGGACGAACATCCCGTCGGCCACCTCGCCGGCCACCTCGGTCATCTTCTCGCCCACGGCGGCCAGGAAGACCCGGGGCGGCCCGTAGCCGGTGGGCCCGGGATTGAAGAACGGGGTCATGAGCGTGTGGCGGTAGAACTCACCCTCGAAGCGCAGCGGCGTGTCCTCCTCCCAGCACGCCCACACCGCCCGCATGGCGAGGATGAACTCCCGCATCCGGGGCGCGGGGTGGGACCAGGGCATGGAGAAGCGCTTCTCGATGTGGGGCTTGATCTGGGAGCCGAGGCCGAGGATGAACCGGCCCCGCGAGAACGCCTGCAGGTCGTGGCCGACGTGAGCCAGATCCATGGGGTTGCGGGCGAAGGCGACGGCGATGGCGGTGGCGAGCTCGAGGTGCCCGGTGTGCTCGGCGGCCAGGACGAGGGGCAGGAACGGGTTGTGCTGGGTCTCGGCGGTGAGGAGCCCGTCGTAGCCCAGTGCCTCCATGGCCGAGGCCCGCTCCCCCATCGACCCCAGGTCGGTCGCCATCAGGATCCCGTCAACCTTCATCCGCCGCTCCTCGCGCACCCGCCCGGACACGTTCGGCGGTCACAGTAATTGTCACTGCCCGGATGTACCGTTCGAAGAGATGAGCCTGCCGCTGCCCACCACCCTGTCCCCCAGCAAGATCACGGCCTTCAAGTCGTGCCCGCTCGCTTTCCGCTTCGCCGTCATCGACCGCCTTCCGGAGCCACCGTCGCCCTGGGCCTCCAAGGGAACGCTGGTGCACCGGGCCCTGGAGCTGCTCATGGCCCGCCCGCCCGGCTGCCGGACGGTCGAGGCCGCCCTCGGCGATCTGGACCGGGCCCGGGCCGCGCTCGCCGACCACCCCGAGTTCGCCGGCCTGGAGCTGAGCCCCGAAGAGGCCGATGTCTTCCACGCCGAGGCGGCCGAGCTCGTGCGCCGCTACTTCCAGCTCGAGGACCCCAACTCGGTGCGGGCCATCGGCCTGGAGCTGTACATCTCCGTCCAGCTGGGATCGTTGACGCTGCGGGGCATCATCGATCGCCTCGAGCTCGACGCCGACGGCGAGCTGGTGGTGACGGACTACAAGACCGGTGCCGCCCCCCGCCTCGGGTTCGAGCAGGACCGGATGGGTGGGGTGCAGTTCTACTCCCTGTTGTGCGAGCGCCTCCTCGGCCGGCGTCCGGCCCGGGTCCAGCTCATGTACCTGTCGACCCCCGAAGTGATCTCCATGACCCCGAGCGAACAGTCGGTGACGGCCGTCGAGCGCCGGGCCACCGCCCTGTGGGCAGCGGTGGAGCGGGCCTGCGAGCGGGACGACTTCCGGCCCCGGCGAGGCCGGCTGTGCGACTGGTGCTCGTTCCAGTCCTACTGCCCCGCCTGGGGTGGCGACCCGGCCCGGGCCGCCGAGCTGGTCGCCGCCCCCGCTTGACCACCTTCGACCGGACGGTCGACGAGTGGGTGGCGCGGCACCGGAACCCGGTGCTCGACCGCCTCTTCTACGGCCTGTCCAGCGCCGCCGACCACGGCCTCCTGTGGGTGGCGATCGGAGCCGTCCGGGAGGCCTCGGGCCGGGGACGCCCCGGTTCCACCCTCCGCCTGACGGCGGTGCTGGCGGTCGAGTCGGCGCTGACCAACGGGCCCATCAAGGCGCTGTTCCGCCGGGTGCGACCCACGCTCGATGCCGAGCCGTCGGGTCCACTCCCCTTCGGGATGCACCGGCCCGTCACCAGCGCCTTCCCCTCCGGCCACGCCACCACCGCCTTCACCGCCTCCGCCTTCCTGGCCTCCGACGACCACCTGGGCCCCGCCTATCACGTGCTGGCCGCGGCCGTGGCCGCCAGCCGCGTCTACGTCCGCCTCCACCACGCCTCCGACGTGCTCGGCGGAGCCCTCCTGGGCGTGGCCTTCGGCCGGCTGGCCCGCCGTTTCGCTCCGGAGGGGAATTCACAACCCGTTGGGTAGGTTGATCGGACAAACCGGCCGTCCGACGAGGAGGCACCACGTGGCCAGTCAGTTCGCGTTGACCTGGGACTACCTCTGCCCGTTCGCCCGCAACGCCCACGAGGCGCTGGTGGCGGGATTGCGCGACGGCAAGGACTGGAGCGTGCGCTTCTGGGCCTTCTCCCTGGACCAGGTCCACCTCGAAGAGGGGGAGACCCCGGTGTGGGAGCGGCCCGTGGAGGAAGCCGGCCGCGGCGTCCGGGCCCTGCTGTGGGGGATCGCCGTGCGCGACGTCTTCTGCGAGCAGTTCCTCGACTTCCACATGGGGGTGTACCGGGCCCGCTTCGATGAGGGCCAGCAGATCACCGACGAGGCCACGCTGCGGGCGGTGGCGGAAAAGGTCGGTCTCGACGCCGGGGCCGTGGCCGCCGAGGTCGCCTCGGGCCGGCCGGCCAAGACCCTCGAAAGCGAGCACACGGAAGCCGTCGAGCGCTACGCCGTCTTCGGCGTGCCCACCATCCTCGACGGCGACGAAGCCGTCTTCGTCCGGCTCATGGAGCGGGGGAACACCGCCGATTTGGAGCAGGCCGTGGAATTGGTGGGCGACACCCGCATCAACGAGTTCAAGCGGACCCGCATCCCCCGCTAGTCGTTCACCGCCTCGGCCCACTCGTTGTAGCCGGGGTCGAGCCAGCGCTCGTGGTTGCACTCGCTGCCCTCGTCGACCAGGTAGACGTGGAGCGTGGGGGCCTCGTCGGCCAGCTCCACCAGCTCGGGCGCCCGCGGATGGGGCGGGGCGGCGTCGAGCAGGTCGACCAGAGCGACCGCGGCCAGAATGCGGCTGCGACAGCCGGGACAGGCGGACACCGTCACCCGTTCGAAGCCCCCGACCAGCGTGGCCAGAGACTTCGCCTCGTCAGGATCGAGCACCACTTCTGACATCTCACCGTCGAGGAAGGTGAGGCCGCCACGCAGGGACTGCGGACCAGCCAGCGCCACACCTTCACCGTAGTGCTCTGCGCCGCAGCACCGTCGGCGCCTCCGGACAAATCGGTCGAACCGACCACCAAACGCTCTCCGGGAGAAGATCTCTCCCTCGGCGCGAATTTCCCGGGAACTGGAACCGTCGGCCTTCCGTCCAAGGTGGCAACCGAGAAGGAGACCATCGTGACCGACGACGTGCTCGAAACCACCGCCCCCATGCCTCCCGCCCGCCCCCGCCGGGCCAAGATCGCCGTGGCTGCCATCGCCCTGGCCGCGGTCCTGGCCGGAGGCCTGGCCGTCGCCACCTCCGGCGACAAGGAGCCCGAGCCCCTGGCCCTGGTGGCGGGCGACGCCGGATTCAGCCAGAACGAGCGGGCCAGCGGCGCGCCCGCTCCCGCCGTCGCCCCGCTGGCGGCCGCCGATTCCAAGATGGCGTTCGACGCCCCCTACTGGGGTGGGATCGAGTACCGGGTGGACGGGGACCTGCCCGACCTGGGCGACCACGCCACCGCCTGGCGCGTCAACGGCCCCGACGTCGACCGGGCCACCGTCGCCCGATGGGCGAAGGAGCTCGGACTGTCGGGCACCCCCCAGCTCCGGGACGGCACCTGGACGGTCGAGTCCGGCGACGCCTTCTTCAACGTCTACCCCGGCGACGGCTGGTCGATCAGCTTTAACCGCAACCCCGGCGAGCGCCACTCGGGCGACGTGTCCGCCGCCGCCGCCGAACGCCAGGCCCGCGATCTCCTCGCCCGCCTCGGCGTGCTCGACGGCGAATGGCGCGTCCAGGTCTTCGAGACGGAGATCGGCGTGGGGTACGCCTGCGCCGAGGAGCTCAAGCTGCGCGCCGAGGAGATGGCCCGCACCGATCCCGACGGCACCGTTTCCAACCACGCCGGCGTCGCCAGCGGCCCCGCCGTGTCCACCATCGCTCCCGACATGCCCCCCGTGCCCCCCATGGACGGCTGCCCGCCCCCGCCTCCTCCCGTGAAGGCGCAGAACGTCAGCTTCTTCCCCGTGGTGGACGGCGAGCGCGTCGAGTGGAGCGTCTGGAACGTCACCGTCGGGGCCGAGGGCGTCGAGAGCCTCTACGGCAACTGGGTGACCTTCGAGCGGGGTGACGAGTACAAGCTGCGCTCGGTCGACGCCGCCCTCGAGGAGCTGCGCCAGGGCGGGCGGGCCTACCCCATGCCCATGGCCACCGAGGCTTCCCCGCCCGTCGAGCCCGCCGTCGACCCGGTGGCCGTCGACTCGGGTGGAGCCGTGACCTCCGGCTCGGTCGGGGGCGGTATCTCCGGCTCGGCGGGCTCCGCGCCCGTCACCGCCGACGTCGATCCTCGCCGCGGGCGCCGGGACCCCGGACGCGCTCGACGTCACGTTCCGCTGGCTCCTGTTCGCCGGGCTGCTCGTCGCCTCCGGGAGCGCGCTCTTCTCGGTCGCCGTCTTCGCGCCGGCGCTCCGCGCGAGCGGCGCGGCGACGC
>JBIOYN010000367.1:0-3387 GCA_044870155.1 Acidimicrobiia bacterium
GGTGGCGGCCAGCCCGTTGGCCACGGCCACGCCGTTGTCACCGGTGCGGTCGTAGTCCTCCCGGATGCGGGACAGGAGGAAGACCTCGTAGTCCATGGACAGGCCGAAGAGCACGGCGAAGAGCATCATGGGCGCCCACGCCTCCACCGGGCCCTCCTTGCCCACACCGATGAGCGAGGCGCCCCAGCCCCACTGGAACACGGCCACGATCACGCCGTAGGCGGCGCTGATCGACAGCAGGTTCATGACCACGGCCTTGAGGGGCACCAGCAGGCTGCGGAAGACGGCCATGAGCAGCAGGAAGGACAGCACCAGCACGGTGCCGATGAACCACGGCAGGCGCTGGGCGGTGTAGTCGGCGAAGTCCATGCCTCCCGCCGTCCAGCCGCCCACCTTGACCACGGCCGTTGAACCGGCCACGGCCTGGGGGACCAGGTCGTCACGCAGGTGCTGGACCAGGGTGTCGGTGGCCTTGTCCTGGGGGGCGGTGGTGGGGAACACGGTGAGGATGGCGGCGTCGCCGGCCTGGTTGGGGATGGGCGGCGTGGCGGCCACGATGCCCGGGGTCGAGTTCAGCGTCTCGACCAGGCGGTCGAGGACGGCGGTGTCGCCGGCGCCGCCGGGCGTCTCCGCCACCAGCAGCAGCGGGCCGTTGAACCCGGGCCCGAAGCCAACGGAGAGGAGGTCGTAGGCCCGGCGGGTGGTCTCGGAAGTGACGCGGTTGCCGGCGTCGCCGAAGCCCAGGCGCAGGGAGAACACGGGCGAGGCCAGCGTGAGCAGGATCAGGGCGCCGACCACGAGGGCCGGCCACGGGCGGCGCTGGATCAAGCGGCTCCACCGGAACCAGATGGTGGTGTCGTGGCCGCCGTTGCCCCGCTTGCGGTGGGGCAGGCCGAGCTTGTCGATGTTGCGGCCCACGAAGCCGAGGACGGCGGGCAGCAGCGTGAGGGCGGCGAGCATGGTCATGAGCACGCCCAGCGAGATGCCCACGGCCAGGCCGTTGATCATGTCCAGGCCCACGGTGAAGAGGCCGAGCACGGCGATGATGACGGTGATGCCGGCGAAGAGCACGGCCCGCCCGGCGGTGTCGACGGAGCGGACCACGGCCTGCTCGGGGGTCATCCCGGCGTGGAGGCTCTCCCGGTAGCGGGTGACGATGAACAGGGCGTAGTCGATGCCCACGCCGATGCCGATCATCATCACGGCCTGGTTGGAGAAGCTGGGCATGTTGATGACGTTGACGGCCAGGCCCACCAGGGCGATGCCGCTGGTGATGCCGAAGATGGCGGTCATGAGGGGCAGGCCCATGGCCAGGACGGAGCCGAAGGCGATGAGCAGGATGATCATGGCGGCCATGAAGCCGAGGCCCTCACTGCCGAACTCCTGCTGCTCCAGGAAGATGTCGCCGCCCAGCTCCACCTTGAGGGCGTCCGTGGACGCCGCCGTGGCCAGCGAGCGGGCCGTCTCCCCCGCCTCCTTGTACTCGTTGGAGTCGCGGTGGGCGAGGTTGACCTCGGCGTAGGCGATGGTGGGTTCGAACTGGGAGATCTGGCGCTCGTTGCCCGGGTCGTAGGGGCTGACCACCTCGGCGTTGGGGATCTCGGCCTCGAAGCGGGCGAAGAGCTGCTCCATGGAGCTCTTGACGGCGGGGTCGTTGATCCCGGCCTGCGCCTCGAAGACGATCTGCCCGCCGAAGCCACCCCGGTCGGCGAAGCCGTGCGACTCGAGGATGTCGACGGCGTCCTGGCTCTCGGTGCCGGGGAGGGAGAAGTCGTCCAGGAACTCGCCGGCCAGCGCGCCGTTGAGCGACACCAGGGCGACGGCGAGCAGGAACCAGCCCGCCACCACCCGGCGACGCCGGCGGTAGCAGGTACGGGCGAGACGTTTGAGCACGAGGGGACCTCCGGGGTCGCGAGAAGCGGATCGGCCGAAATGGCGGTACCTGTTTGCACATCGGCCGCGCGAGGGTTATCTTGACGATGAAGCTACTTGAGAGTCAAGGCGCATAAGGGATGAAAGACCGCAAAGCTCTTGTGGCACAAGCAACGGCGGAGATCCGCAGCTACCAGACGGCCGTCGACCGCTTCGACGAGGTGGCCGTCGGGTTGCTGGGGATCAACCGGACGGACGGCCGCTGCCTCGACATCCTCGAGCAGCACGGTCCCATGACCGCCGGCGACCTGGCCCGGGCGGCGGGGCTCACGTCGGGGGCCATGACCAACCTCCTGGACCGCATGGAGCGCATCGGCTACCTGCGCCGCATCCCCCATCCCCGCGACCGGCGCTCCGTCCTGGTGGAGCTGACCGAGAAGATGCGCCGGCGCAACCACGAGATCTACGCCCCCGTGGGCGAGGAGGGCGCCGAGCTGCTGGCCTGCCTGTCCGAGCGCCAGCTCCAGCTCGTCGCCGAGGTCATGCGCACCGCCCGCCAGCTGTTGGAGCGCCACACCGAGCGGGTGGAACAGCTGCCCCAGAAAGCCCCCGCCCGCAAGCGGGTCGTCGCCAGCTGACGGGCCACTCCCGGTTGCCGGCCCCTCAGCCTCCGTCCGCCGGGGGCTTGCGGGCCCGGCTGGGCGCCACCCGGGGGGCCTCGTCGGGCATCTTGGGGTAGACGGGCGGCCAGGGGGCATCGGGCAGGCCGGAGTCACGGTCGGCCTGGTAGAGCTCGAGGAGCGGGTCGAGCGACTGGAGGTCGTCGTCGAGGCCGGCCCATGGGTCGCCGCCCGCCGACAGGCGGGGCGGGACGCTGGCGATGGTGAACTCGTCGGGGGTGATCTTGTCGAGCTCGTCCCACGACAGGGGCGTCGACACCTGGGCACCGGGACGGGCCCGCACCGACCAGGCGCCGAACACCGTCTTGTGGGGGGCGTTCTGGTTGAAGTCGATGAACACCCGCTTCCCCCGCTCCTCTTTCCACCAGGCGGCGGTGATGAGCTCGGGCCGGCGCCGCTCCAGCTCCCGGCCCACGGCCACGGCCGCCGCCCGCACGGCGATGGAGTCCCAGTGGGGCTCGAGGCGGGCGTAGATGTGCAGGCCCCGGTTGCCGGTGGTCTTGGGCCGGGCGGCCACCCCCAGCTCGTCGAGGAGCGCCTTCACCTCGTGGGCCGCTTCCTGGACCATGGCGAAGGTGACGCCGGGGCTGGGGTCCACGTCGATGCGCAGCTCGTCGGCGTGGTCGGGATCGGCGGCCCGGCTGGGCCACACGTGGAAGCCCAGGCAGCCCAGGTTGACGGCCCACAGCACGTGGGCCAGGTCGGTGACCACCAGGGCGTTGGACGTGGTCCCGTTGGGCGTGGACACGATGGACGTCTCCAGCCAGTCGGGGCGGGAGTCGGGCACCCGTTTCTGGAAGAAGTTCGAGCCCTCGGCGCCGTTGGGGAAGCGCTG
>JBIOYN010000368.1:0-9675 GCA_044870155.1 Acidimicrobiia bacterium
GACGCGGAGCGGTAACGGCTACTGGCTGGTCGCCCCCGACGGCGCCATCCCCACGATGGGCCGGTTGAGGCGCAGGGCACCGGTGGAGCCGAAGAACCCGGCGTCGCCGAACGTGAAGATCCCGCCGTCGGACGCCACCAGCCAGTAGCCGTCTCGGGCAGGGGTCGCGGCGGATGGGGTGGGAGCCGGGGTGCTGGTCGGAGGCACCGCCGTGGGCGCCGGCCCGGTGCCGCCCGTCTGAGTGGGCGTCGGGTCGGGCGTCGGGGTGGGAGCCGGAGTCGGGGTCGACGGCGCCGCCGCCTGGTAGCCGACGGCCTTGGCCACGTCGAGGCGGCCGGCCTCGAAGTCGGTCCCCGTCCCGGCCACGGGCGCCGCGCTCTGCTTCAGGCGGCGGGCCACCTGCTCGGCGGTGAGGCTGGGCTCGGCCGCCATGACCAGGGCGGCGGCGGCCGACACGAAGGGGGCGGCGAAGGACGTCCCTGATGGCGTCGACCAGCACTCGCAGCCGGGAGCCACGCTGAGCACCTCGACCCCGGGGGCGGCCAGGTCGACCCAGGAGCCGTGGTTGGAGAAGGAGGCGAGGTCGTCGGTGTGGTCCACGGCCGCCACCGACAGCACGCCGGGGAAGTTGGCCGGGTAGCCGGGGGTGCTCCGGCCCTGGTTGCCGGCGGCCGCCACCACCAGCACGCCTTTGGTCCGGGCGTATTCGATGGAGTCCGACAGCTCGGCTGAGATCTGGTCGGCGCTCTCCACGTCCTGCTGGAGCGACAGATTGATGACCCGCACGCCGGGATAGTCCACGGCGTAGCGGATGCCGGCGGCGATCTCGCTGGCGAAGCCCTTGCCGTCGGCGTCGAGGACCCGCACCGACAGGACCCGGGTGGCCCAGCCCAACCCGGCGATGCCCCTGCCGTTGTCGGGTTGGGCGGTGATGAGACCGGCGACGGCGGTGCCGTGGCCGGAGGCGTCGGGCTTGGTGTCCCCGGAGAAGTTCTCGCCTTCGATCACCTTGCCGACGAGGTCGGGTTGGTTGGCGTCGACGTCGGTGTCGACGACGGCCACCAGGATGTCGGGGTCGCCGGTGGTGATGCTCCAGGCGTCGGGCGCCCCGATCTGGAACATCTCGGCCTGGCTGAGGCGCAGCGTCGAGGTGCCGTCGTCGAAGGTCAGCGTGCAGCCCGAGTAGCACTCCTCGTTGGGGGTCACGGCCGCGGTGTTCATCTCGGCGGCGGAGAAGCCCACATCGGCCTCGGCGAGGTCGACCTCGGACCGGGCCCGAAGGCGCCCCAGGACCTCGGCCACCTGGCTCTCGGCCACCTCCACGGAGAAGACCCCGGGACGGCCCCGGCCCACGTGACGGGCTCCGACCGACTCCGCCAGCTGCTGCTCGGCCGCACGGGTCGACGGGTGCTCGAGACGCACCAGGAGACGGGTGGGAGGCCCGGCGGAGGACGGGGCGGCGCCATCGGCCAGCGCGGCGGGAATCCCCGCCAACAGCAGGGCGGCGACGGCCGCCACCGTCACCACGCGAGGGCGCACCCCCCCTCCCCCAGCCCGGATCCTCATACAGCCCCTCTCCCATTGGCCCTCGAGCGGCGAGCGTTCGTTCCCTTTGGCACCCGTTGGGGGGTTCGCCGGCCGGGCGGAATGGGACGAGCCACGGCCAAGCGGTCGCCAGGGGCGAAGTGCTCAGCTAGGAGTTACGGCGCGAGGGGGCCCGGTTCCTCCTTCTGGGACACCCGGGGACACCGAGGGCGCAGGCGACGGGAAGAGGACGAAGGCGTCCCCTCCCGGTCACAGCGGACGAGCTACGCCCCCTTGGGGGTCGCCTTGACGTCGAGACCGACGACGCCGCCGCGGTAGTCGGGGACGACCTCGGGGACGTCGCCGAGGATGGGGGCGTCGCCGAAGCTGTCCACCGAACCGTCGGCGGAGACGATCAGGTAGCCCGTCCCGGTGCGGGTGGGCCGCAGGGCGGCGGCCGGGCCGGGCAGCTTCAACCCGGGGAGGGAGCCGAAGAACCCGGCGTCACCGAAGGTGAAGATCCCGCCGTCCCGGGCCACCAGCCAGTAGCCGGCGCCTCCCGGAGTGGGGGCCATCCCGATCACGGGCTGGACCAGCTTGATGGCCCCGGTGGACCCGAAGAAGGGGGCGTCGCCAAAGGTGAAGATGCCGCCGTCGGACGCCACCAGCCAGTAGCCCTCTCCCGAGGAGGTGGGCGCCATCCCCACCACCGGCTTGTTGAGTCGGATCGACCCGGTGGACCCGTAGAAGCGGGCGTCGCCGAAGGTGAAGATCCCCCCGTCCGACGCCACCAGCCAGTAGCCCGCCCCCGAGGGCGTCGGGGCCATGCCCACGATGGGCTGGTTGAGCTTGATGGCGCCCGTGGAGCCGAAGAACCCGGCGTCGCCGAAGGTGAAGATGCCGCCGTCGGACGCCACCAGCCAGTAACCGTCGCCGGTGGTGGTGGCCGCCATCCCCACGATGGGCTGATTCAGCTTCATGCCTCCGGTGGAACCGAAGAAGCGGGCCTCCCCGAAGGTGAAGATGCCGCCGTCGGGGGCCGCCACCCAGTAGCCCGAGAGGCCGCCGCTGGGGTTGTTCAGCACCCGGAACCAGTCCGAGCGGATGCCGGCGGGGCGCTCCAGGGACGAGTAGGGGTAGAGCAGGCGTAGCTCGGACCCGGTGAGCGTGGCCCGGCCGGCCGTGCCCCGCAGGACGAGCGAGAGGACCCGCCCGCCCATGGCTCCCAGGCCGTTGCGCTTGGTCACGTCCACCGCCAGCAGCCGGCCGATCTCGGGGCGGGCCGCCTCCAGCACCTCGACGGGCACCCGGGCCGTCCACGACCGGCTGGGGTTGGCGTCGACGTCGTCACCCTCGTCGATCACGGCCGGGAAGGTGCCGCCCGCCGTATAGCCCCCGGTGGAGGAGGAGAACTCGGTGCGGGCCACCTTGCCGTCGGCCACGAACTGGCGCACCTGGCCCTTGGTCTCGTCCACCGCCCGGTTGGTGGTGTCCGACTCCAGGTCCTTGAAGACGGTGCCCATCTGCTCGGCCCGCCCGGCGTACACCTGGCAGGCCGTGGTGTCGCAGGTCTGGGCCCAGATCGAGTCGTGCTCCGAGGCGGCGTAGGAACGGGCCGCCACCGCCTGCGCCCGCAGGGCGTTCATCCCGGCGCCCCCACCCATGGTTCCCCACGACGCCGGCGACTCCCGGGGAACCACGCCCTTCAGGTAGTCCTCCATGCCCAGGCGGTTGACGGCCCGGGCCTTGCCGTCCCCCTCCCATGCCTCCACCTGGCCCCGCAGCCAGCGGACCATGGTGGTGGGCTCGCACACCTGGACCATCTCGGAACGGTCGTCGTTGCGCACCTGGGGGGCGAAGATGACCGGTCCCGCCACCACGGGTACCAGGGTCTGCCATCCACCCGGCCCGCCGCCACAGTCGCCGCCGGCGTCGATGCGGAAGCGGTTGATCCCGAGGCGCACCGCCCGCAGGGCGGCGTAGGTCCCGGGAGCGGCAGTGGTGGTCAGGTGCCCCCGCTCCTGGGCGGCGATGAGATCGAGGCCGGCGAAGCGGGTGAGCTCGACGGTGATCTCGGCGTCGGTCAGCGTTCCCATGCGGGTCCCGCCGTAGTAGTGGTCGAGGATCCGCTCGTAACCCCAGCCGTCGAGGGCGTAGCCCAGCGAGCCGAACTGGCCCATGCCCCGGCCGTGGCCGTAGCCCTGCCCGGCCAGGTCGACGGTGGCGCCCGGGAAGGCACCGGCGGGCGGCGGGCCGACGACGAGCGCGGCCGGGGTGGCTGCCATCACCAAGGCGGCGGCCACCAGGGCCCACCGCCGGCTCCGGACCCTCACCTGGTGGCCTCCGCCTCCGCGTCGGCCTCGTCCACGGGCAGCAGAGCGAGGTCGACGGCCCCTGCCGGCGGCTTCTGGGTGGCGTCGGCGCCGTGGAAGCGGGCGTCACCGAAGGTGGCGATCCCGCCGGCGGCGTCGGCGACGTAATAGCCCGCGCCGGTGGCGGTGGCCCGCAGGGCGACGGCACCGGGATAGCCCTCGGTGCGGTTCAGGCCCGGGACCGAGCCGTGGTAGGAGACATTGAAGGCGAACACCCCGCCGTCGGCGGCCACCAGCCAGTAGCCCTTGCCGCCGGCGGCCGGAGCCATGCCCACGATGGGCTGGTTCAGCTTGATCGAGCCGGTGGAACCGGAGAAGGCGGCGTCGCCGAAGGTGAAGATGCCGCCGTCGGCGGCGACGAGCCAGTAGCCCTTGCCCGACGGGGTGGGCGCCATGCCCACCACGGGCTGGTTCAGCTTCATCGAGCCGGTGGAGCCGTAGAAGGCGGCGTCGCCGTAGGAGAAGATCCCGCCGTCGGCGGCCACGAACCAGTAGCCCTTGCCCGACGGGGTCGAGGCCATGCCCACCACGGGCTGGTTGAGCTTGATGTTGCCGGTGGAGCCGTAGAAGGCGGCGTCGCCGAAGGTGAAGACCCCGCCGTCGCCGCCCAGCAGCCAGTAGCCGCCACCCGTGGGGGTGGGGGCCATGCCCGCCATCGGGGCGTTGAGCACCACGCCGGCCATGGAACCGAACGACTCGGCCTCGCCGTAGGGCAGGACCCGGCCGTCGGCGGTGGCCACCCAGTAGCCGAGCGTGGTGGCGTGGGCCAGTACCACCGTCTTGGCCACCGCCTTCCGCACGTCGGGAAGCAGGGGATAGAGCCGGTTGCCGGGGCAGGCGGTCTGGCCCGCGTCGCGGTGCCCGGCGATGTTGGGGAAAGTGCGGGGGACCCCGTCCGCGGGCGTGAAGGGGTCCGAGGCCTCGGGGTCGATGTCGTGGCGGTCGGCTTTCCAGGCCAGCATGCGCTCCACCGCATCCATGGCCTTGGAGGACGGCTCCACGTCGGTGTAGTCGCCGATCATGGCGATGCCCATGGCGCCCACGTTGAACCCCGACACCTGGGCCCCGACCACGCCGTAGCCCATGGTGTCCTCGCCGGTGGGGATCTCGCCCGGTGCGTAGGTGCGGGCCCAGCGCCCCTCGTAGATCTTCCCCTGCCCGTCGACCAGGAAGTTGTAGCCGATGTCGTCCCAGCCGTTCCCCTGGACGTGGTAGGCGTAGATGGCCCGCACGGTGGACGCCGGGTCGGGATCGCTGTCGCTCGGCGCCGTCACCGTGTGGTGGACGAACAGCTTGGTCAGGGGGGCGAACTTGGGGGCGGCCCGCCGCAGCGACTCGTCGGCCCCCCACTGGGCCCGGGTGACGACCTCGGGCTGGTCGACCTTCTCGCCGTCGGACTTCGTGGCGGTCGTGGTGGTCGTGGAACCGCTGGTGGCGTCGGCGTCCCTCGGCGGGGGGTCGGCGGCATGCGCCCGCCGGCCGGCGGCCACCACCCAGGGGCGGGGGCCCCGCCGGGTGTCGATGGCCACCACTTCCACGTGACGGGCGCCGCCGGTGGCCCGGGCCTGGATCCGGGTGGCGCCGTCCACCCGGAGCAGCTCCGAGAGGTGGGGGCCGTCGGCGCTGCGGGCCTCGTCGTCGAGGTCGTGGTCGTGGCGCATGGCCCGCCAGGGCCCGAAGGCGTCGTCGCCGGTCGCCACGCGTACGTCGACCATGGCGTCCTCGGGGCCGTGCCAGCGCACGCCGACGTGCGACAACGGGAAGGGCGTCTCCACCACCGTGCCGGCCGGCGGCGGGACGTGCGGGCCGACCATGGCGGCCGCCGCCGCCACTCGGCCCGTGAAAACAACCGGGTCGGCGACGCCGGCGGGCAGGGTGGCGAACCGGGTCCGGGGCGCGCCCTGGGCCAGCTGCACGGGAAGCAGGACCGACGATCCGGCCACCACGCCGACCACCAGGGCGCGTCGCACCGCCGGGATGCGGAGGCGGGGTGAGCGGATCACGGGATCACTCCATCGTCACGTAGGTGGCGCAAGTGATTCATGATGGACCAGGGTAAGGGACGGGGCGGGAAGCCCCGCGGCATTTCATCGACCCTAGCGGCCTCCGCCGGACAAATCCTTCATTTCGGGGCAGCTTCGTCCCCTTGGCGGCGTTTGGGCGCCGGCGTCAGGAAGGGGCCGGCAGCAGCCAGTTCCCATCACAGGACGTCTGGGGGGCCGGCAGTAGGCTGCGGGCATCGCCATCAGCGCTTCTTCCGCGCCGCACGGCCGGACCCGCCGCCCGGGCCGGACGCAGTCCACCACCCTGGTGGGGCGTCTGCGCGAGATCGTGCGCTACCGGGAGCTGCTCGGGAACCTGGTGCGCATGGAGCTGCGGGCCAAGTACAAGGCCAGCGCCCTCGGCTTCGTGTGGTCACTGCTCAATCCCGCCATGTACCTGGTCGTGTTCTACGTGGCCTTCAACCTGATCCTGCGGGCCGGCATCCCCCGCTACCCCATCTACCTGCTCTCCGGCCTGCTGGTGTGGAACCTGTTCACCACCGCCCTGTCAGCGGGGACGGGTTCGATCGTGGCCAACGCCGGGCTGGTGAAGAAGGTGTGGTTCCCCCGCGAGATCCTGGCCCTGTCGGCCATCGGGGCCGCCGTGGTGCACTTCCTGTTGCAGTCGCTCGTCCTGGTGGCATCCCTGGTCGTCTTCCGCCACCCCGTCGACTTCGCCTTCGTGCCCCTCCTTCCCCTCGCCCTCTTCGCCCTCCTGTTGCTGGTGTCGGGCATGGCGCTGCTCCTCTCCGCCCTCAACGTGTACCTGAGGGACATCGCCCACTTCCTGGAGCTGGCCCTGCTGGCCTGGTTCTGGCTGACGCCGGTCATCTACGTCTACAACCTCATGACCACCCACTTCGGCGGGAGCAACTTTCCGGCGCTGCTCAACCCCATGACGCCCATCGTCCTCACCTTCCAGCGGGCGATCTACGGCCGGTACGGCGGCGACGCCGTGGTACCCCTCGATCCCGGGGTCATGTGGCACCTGCGGAACCTGCTGGCCGTCGTCGCCGTCGGCAGCGTCCTGCTGGTCATCGCCCTTCACGTCTTCCGCCGCTTGGAAGGCAACCTGGCCGAGGAGCTGTAGTGGGCGCTCGGGGACGCTGACCGTGGCCGCGGCCATCGAGATCGAGGGGCTGTCGAAGTCCTTCCGGCTCTACCGGGAGAAGTTCAACAGCGTCAAGGAGCGGATGCTCAACCTGGGCCGCAACCGCTACCAGGAGTTCAAGGCGCTCGACGACATCAACCTCGATATCGAGGCGGGCACCACGGTCGGTCTCCTCGGCCACAACGGGTCGGGCAAGTCCACGCTCCTCAAGTGCATCGCCGGGATCATCCAGCCCACCGCGGGCACGGTCCGGACCACCGGGCGCCTGGCCGCCCTCCTCGAGCTGGGCGCCGGGTTCCACCCCGAGCTGAGCGGGCGGGAGAACGTGTACCTGAACGGCTCGGTGCTGGGGCTGCGCCGGGCCGACGTCGACAAGGTCTTCGACGAGATCGTCGACTTCGCCGGCCTGGAGCAGTTCATCGACACGCCGGTCAAGCACTACTCGTCGGGGATGTACGTCCGGCTCGGCTTCGCCGTGGCCATCAACGTCGATCCCGAGATCCTCCTCGTCGACGAGGTCCTGGCCGTGGGCGACGAGGCCTTCCAGCGCAAGTGCATCGACAAGGTGCGGGCCTTCCAGGCCGAGAGCCGCACCATCGTGGTGGTCACCCATGCCGCCGACCTCGTCCGCCAGATGTGCCACCGGGCCGCCGCCCTCGATCATGGCCAGCTCGTCATCGAGGGCGATCCCAACGAGGTCATCCGCACGTTCCGGGAACGGCTCATGTCCGGGGTCAAGTCGGCCGCCGAGGTGGACCACCAGCTGGCCACGTCGGAGCTCTCCCCCGTGTGGGGCAGGGTGCGCATCGCCGAGGCCGAGGTCATCTATGCCGGCCCGGAGCACGCCCACGCCGCCCCGGGCGAGCCCATGCGGATCGACGTGTCCCTGGAATCCGCCGAGGCCGTCGAGGACGTGGTCGTGGGCCTGGCCGTCTACAGCTCGATGGGCCAGCTCGTCTACGGGACGAACACCGACATCCTGGGGGCGGAGCTCGGCTCGGTGAGCGGGCGGAAGGTGGTGTCCTTCCGCTTCGAGCAGGTGCCGCTCCTCGACGGGACCTACACCGTCACCATCGGGCTGCACACCCGGGGCGGGCTGAACTACGACCAGTGGGAGGCGCGGCGCCACTTCGAGGTGGCGGCGCCGGGGCGGGACGTCGGGCTCGTCCGCCTTCCCGTCCGCATCGTCGTCGAGGACTAGCGAAGACGGTGCTCGGGGCACTCCCGCAATAGGCTGAGCCCATGCGGGATCAGCTGATGGCGGCAGCGCGACGTTCGAATCGACTCCGGGCCGCGGTCCACGCCTCCCGGCGGATCCGCGGGCGGGTCCGGTCGGCGGGAGCCTCGCTCGACTACCTGCGGGGCCGGCAGTCGTTCTCGGGCCTGCCCGACGCCGTCGCCATCCGGCTGGCCTACAACCTCCTCCTGGACCGGGAACCGGACGAGCTGGGGCGGGACACCTTCGTGCGGGAGCTCGGCGGCTCCATGACCAAGCAGGACATGGTCTCCGCCATCCGCAGCAGCGACGAGTTCGCCCTGCACCATGCCTTCCGGGAGCTGGGCCCCTCGATCCACTTCGGCCGGGGCATCTTCATCCGCAGCCTGCCCCCGGCCCGGCGGATCCTCGACCTCGGCGGATCCTCCAGCTTCCACGCCGCCGGAGCCCTGGTCGCCTTCGGATACCCCTATCCGTTCGAGGAGCTGGTGATCGTCGAGCTCCCGGCCGAGGAACGCCACGAGCACTACCAGGACGTCATCGAGAATGACACCACGCACACCCACCTCGGCCCGGTGTCCTTCCGGTACCACTCGATGACCGACCTGAGCGGCATCGCCGACGCCTCCTTCGACCTCGTGTACTCCGGTCAGTCCATCGAGCACGTGACCGAGAGCGACGCCGACAAGGTCCTGGCCGAGGTGCGCCGGGTCCTCCGCCCCGGAGGCGCCCTGGCCCTGGACACACCCAACGGGGCCGTGTGCCGCCTGCAGCAGGACGAGTTCATCGACCCGGACCACGAGATCGAGTACACCCACGCCCAGTTCTCGTCCAAGCTCGACGACGCCGGCTTCTCCATCGTCCGCCAACACGGGCTCAACTACGCCGGCGGGTCGGTCGCCTCCGGGACCTTCGACAGCGCCGACACCGCCCGCCACTGGGGCATGTTCGACAAGCCGGAGGACTGTTACATCCTCGCCTATCTCTGCGTCCCTGCCTCCTGAGCCGGGCAACCGGGGGGCGGCACCGCCGGCTCCAGCGCCTCGGCCATCCGGATCGACGGGCGGGGGCGCAACCCGGGTTCGATGCCGGTGAACAGCGCCAGGCCCTCGACCACGGTCTCCTCGGCCGTCGAGCCGGCGGCGGCGATGGCGGCTCGCAGCCCGTCGGCGGGAGCGCCGGCGGGGACCACCAGGGCCGGTGACGGGTCGCAGCCGGCGGTCCGGGTCAGGTCGGGGAAGCGCTGGGCGTAGGTGGCGCTCGCCACCAGGCGCTTGCCGGCCAGGAACTGGAGGGGTTGGGCCAACCAGTAGTCGCCGTACACGGTGCGGGCCCCCGAGGCGGCCAGTGCGTCGATGACCGCGGGCAGCGTCTCGGTGCGGACGCGCTCACCGGTGAGGAAGGCGGCTC
>JBIOYN010000369.1:0-13828 GCA_044870155.1 Acidimicrobiia bacterium
GCCGTGGCACCGCAAGCATCTGGCCGACGTGAACCCCGAACAAGTCGACGAGCAGCTGCTCCGGGAACTGCCGGTGATGACCAAGGACGATCTCATGGAGCATTTCGATGCGATCGTCACCGACGACCGGCTCCGGCTCGAGATCGTCGAGGCCCATCTGGCGGCCCGCACGACCGGCGACGCCTACCTCCTCGACCGCTACCACGCCTGCGCCTCGGGAGGGTCGACCGGCCGGCGGGGCGTGTTCGTCTACGACTGGGACGGCTGGGCCGTCTGCTACCTCACCCTGGTGCGCAGTGAGGTACGTGCCTGCCGGCTCGACCCCGACCTCGACGCCGCCCCCAACGTGTTCGCCCGCGTGGCATCGGAGTCCGCCACCCACATCGGGGCCTCGATGCTCCGGACGTTCTCGAGCCCGGACGGCGCCGTCTGGCACCGCTTCCCCGTCACCCGCCCGATGGCCGAGATCGTGGCGGGACTGAACACCGCCCAGCCGACTGTCCTATGGGGGTACCCCGGCGCGCTGCAACGCCTGGCCCACGAAGCCGCCAACGACCGGTTGCGCATCAGCCCGCGCCGGGTCCTCTCCAGCAGCGAGCCGCTCCTGCCCGAGATCCGCGCCGCAGCGGAGGAGGCGTGGCAGGTCCCCGTCGTCAACGTCTGGGGGACGTCCGAGGCCTCCTGCGGCATGTCGTGTGGGCAGTCCACGGGAACGCATCTGAGCGACGACCTCACCATCGTCGAGCCGGTCGACGCCGATGGGCGACCGGTCCCGTTCGGTGTGCGCTCCGACAGGATCTACCTCACGAACCTGTTCAACCACGCCATGCCGCTCATCCGCTACGAGGTCACCGATCAGCTCACCTTCCTCGATGACGGATGCCCGTGTGGCTCGGTCTTCCAGCGGATCGCCGACCCCACGTCCGCCTCGACGACACCTTCGAGTACGGCGGCGTGACCGTGCACCCGCACGTCTTCCGCGCTCCCCTGTCGAACGGCATGCGATGCCGGGCAAGGTGAAGCGCTTCGTCCCGCTGCCCGCATAGATCCATCAGGGAGAGCGAAATGGTCCACGCCCGCACGACCCGCACGACGGCCCGGGGCGCAACGCCCCGCAGGAGGCACGCCCGGCCCTGGGTTCGGGTGGCGTCGCCGCTCTCCCTCATCGCCCTCTGGCAGCTGGCGTCCTCGACCGGAGTGCTGTCGGAACGCACCCTGGCGGCCCCCTCGACCGTCGCCCAGGCCGGATGGCAGCTGATGCAGGACGGCGAGCTCCAGCACCACCTCCTCGTGTCGCTCGGCCGGGTGTCGCAGGGCCTGGCGCTCGGGATCTTCCTCGGGCTCGTCCTGGCGCTGATCGCCGGGCTGTCCCACCACGGCGAGGAGCTGATCGACGCCCCCCTCCAGATGCTGCGGACGCTGCCGGCGCTCGCCCTCGTGCCGCTCTTCATCCTGTGGTTCGGGATCGGCGAAACGCCCAAGATCCTCCTCGTGGCCCTGGCCACGACGTTCCCCGTGTACCTCAACACCTTCGCCGGGATCAGGGCGGTCGACCCCCGCCTGCTGGAGGCGGGCGAGTCCGTCGGGCTGGGACGCCTCGACACCATCCTCCACGTCGTGCTGCCCGGCGCCCTGCCCTCATTCCTGGTCGGGCTGCGCTATTCGCTGGGCCTCGCCTGGCTTGTCCTGGTGGTGAGCGAGCAGATCAACGCCAGCAGCGGCATCGGCTTCCTGATGACCCAGGCCCGCGAGTTCCTCCGCACCGACGTCATCGTGGTGGGCCTCGTCGTCTACAGCCTCCTCGGCCTGGCCTCCGACGTGATCGTGCGGGTGATCGAGAGGTACACCCTGGCGTGGCGCCCCGTGGCCGGGAGCGAGCGTTGATCTCCGTCGCGTTGCCGGCCCCGTCGGGCGACGGACCGGACGACGTGCCCGGCTACCCGGGCCCGGGCCCGGCCGCCGTCGCCGTCCGGGGCGCCCGCCGGTCGTACGGGGAGCGGATCGTGCTCGACGGGATCGACCTCGCCATCGGCCCGGGCGAGTTCGTGGCCCTGCTCGGCCAGAGCGGTTCCGGCAAGAGCACCCTGCTCCGCGCCATCGCCGGCCTCGACCCCATGGCCGTTGGGCACTTCGAGGTGGCCCCACGGCTGGGGGTGGTGTTCCAGGAACACCGCCTGTTGCCCTGGAAGCGGGTGTGGCGCAACGTGGCCCTCGGCCTCGTCGGCCCCGACGCGGCAGGGCGGGCCCGTGCTGCGTTGGAGGAAGTCGGGCTGGCCGAACGGGCCGACGCCTGGCCACTCACCCTCTCGGGCGGTGAGGCCCAGCGGGCGGCGCTCGCCCGCGCCCTGGTGCGCGAGCCACAAGTGCTCCTGCTCGACGAGCCCTTCGGCGCCCTCGACGCCCTGACCCGGATCAAGGTCCAGGGCCTCCTGTCCCGGCTCTGCGAAGCTCACCGCCCGGCGGTCCTCCTCGTCACCCACGATGTCGACGAGGCGCTCCTGCTCGCCGACCGGGTCGCCGTGCTCACCGACGGCCGCCTCTCACTCGACGTGGCCGTGGGCCGCCCGGACGAGTGGCGCCGGGGTGTCCCCCGCTTCGACGACCTCCGCCGGTGCCTGCTCGCCGAACTCGGCGTCGACGACGTCTTCCATTGACCGCCCCGTTCCCGAGAGGAAAGTCCCATGCGCGCTGACCGGCATCGTCGCCCTGCCAGCCTCCGGTTCGCTCTCGTCTGGCTCGCTCCCGTCTTACTCGTGCTCGCCGCCGCCTGCGGCGGCGGGAGCGGGGAAAACGACGAGGCGCAGGCCGCGGCGACGGAAAAAGGTTCCGCCGACAGCGTCAGCACCCGCGCCCCCGACCTGAGCGGCGTCACGCTCCGGGTCGGCGACCAGTTCAACCTGGCCAAGACCCTCATCGAGGTCTCCGGCGAGGCCGAGGACGTCCCCTACGACATCGAGTGGAGTTCCTTTGCCGCCGGGCCGGCGATCCTCGAGGCGATCAGCGCCGGGGCGATCGACCTCGGCCTGACCGGCGACGCCCCGCCGATCTTCGCCCAGTCGGCCGGCGCAGCAATCAGGATCGTCGGCGTCTCGGCCGGCCGGAGGACGGAGCAGTCGCACGTCTCGATCCTCGTGCCCAAGGACTCCCCCATCCAGACGGTGGCCGACCTGAAGGGGAAGAAGCTCGCCTTCCCCCAGGGAACGGGCGCCCACTGGCTGGTCCTCGCCGCCCTCGAAAAGGCCAGCCTGACGGCCGATGACATCCAGGCCGTCTATCTGCCGGCCGCCGACGGCCTCGCCGCCTTCAGCGGCGGCAGCATCGACGCCTGGGCGGTGTGGGAACCCTACGTGACCCTGGGCGAGCAGCAGGGCGGCCGTACGCTCACCACCGGCGCCGGCCTCACCGGCGGGTTCGTGTTCCAGGTCGCCCGGGCCGGTGCGCTCGACGACCCGAAGCTGGAGGCCGCCATCGGCGACTACCTGCGTCGGGTGAGCCGGGCCGCCACCTGGGCGGTGACCCACAAGGAAGTGTGGGCGGAGCACTACGCCAGGATCACCAAGCTGCCCGCCGCGGTCATCGCCTCGACGCTCGACCGCTTCGAACTGACCTACTTCCCCATCGACCGGTCGGTGGTGGAGGCCCAGCAGGCCGAGGCCGACGCCTTCGCCGCCGCCGGGCTCATTCCCAAGGCCATCGACGTCAACGAGGTCTTCGACTTCCGCTACGCCCAGAAATAGCTGCTGACCAGGTGCCTTCACGCGAAGGCACCTGGTCAGCGGGAGCGGAGGGAGTGGGTTTTGAACCCACGGAGCCCGGAGGCTGAACGAAACTCGGGTCGGCGTCGTTGTTGGGGAAAGGCTTCCCGGCGTCCTGGCGGTTGCCGAAGAAGTGGCCCACCGCCGAATGCCCACCGATCAGGACCCGGTCGTCAGGCAGCATGATGGCCGAAGCTGAAGAACACGTTGCGACCGGTACCCGCTGTTCACCAGTGCGCTGGCCGCCGTTATCGGTGCCGTCGAACGGCCGCCGCCTTGGACGCGGCGGCCGTTCTGCGTCTCCGGCGGTCACTGCCAGAAGCCGGCGCTCTCCGCGGGGGCGGCGCTCAAGTACCAGATCTCGGCGATCCGCCCGTTCTCGAACCGGTAGATGAAGGCGTCCGGCGATTCGAGCGTCCGGCCGTTGCGACCGAAGGCCGCCTGCTCCCACTCGACCGCCCAGTTCCCGTCACCGGCGCAGAAGAGTTGCTCGAGCTTCACGTCGCCACCGGTCAGCTCGAAGATGGTGCCCAGGGCGCCGAGGAAACCGTCGACGCCGGTGTGGTCGCCGGCCGGCGGCACGGGGCCGCGGACGTGGAAGGCCAGATCCTCGGTGAACAACTCGGTCAGCTTCTGCCGGTCGTGGGCGAAGACGGCCTGGGTCATCTCGTCGACCTTGGCCACGTTGGGGTGCTTGCTCATCGTGTTGTTCTCCTGTCTCGTCTGCTGTCGCTCTGTAGAGCGAAGGTAAGGAATCGGGCACGGTGAACGCATCGGGCGAAGCACGGAACCGGGCATGAGGCCGATCTAGGTAATTCTGTGGATGCGCCTCCGGGCGGCCCCGCGCCCGGTCAGTGCCGATCGGACACAATGCGGGTCATGTCCGACGACCTCAGCCGCGGGCGGGACGCCTTCGACAAGCAGGCCTGGGGGCGGGCCTACGAACACCTGTCGGCCGCCGCCGGCAATGAGGCGCTGGACGTCGACGACCTCGAACGGCTCGCCTCGGCGGCCTATCTGGTGGGGTACCGGTCGAAGAGTTCCGAAGTGTGGACGCAGGCCCACCGGGAGTGCGCCCGCCTCGGCGAGGTGACTCGGGCCGCCCGCTGCGGCTTCTGGCTGGCCTTCATCCATCTCAACAACAGCGAGACGGCGCAGGGTAGCGGTTGGGTGGACCGGGCCCGCCGGCTCCTCGACGAGAGCCGGCTCGACTGCGTCGAGCAGGGGTTGCTCGTCTACGCCGCCGCCCTGCGGAGCGTGTTCTCCGGCGACCTCGGTGCCGCCCATGCCGGCTTCAGCCAGTCGGCCAAGATGGGGGAACGCTTCCGCGACCCGGAGTTGACCGCGCTGGCCCGCATCGGCGAAGGACGCTGCCTGATCTATCTCGGTCAGGTGGCCGAGGGGGTGCGTCTGCTCGACGAGGCGATGGTGGCGGTCGGCGCCCGCGAGGTGTCCCCGATCGCCGTGGGGGACGCCTACTGCACTGCCATCGAGGGGTATCAGGAGCTCTTCGACATCGCCCGGGTCCAGGAGTGGACGGCAGCCCTCCACCGTTGGTGTGAGACCCAGCCCGAGCTGGTCCTCTATCGGGGCCAGTGCCTCATCCACAGGGCCGAGATCATGCAACTGAACGGAGCCTGGTCGGATGCCCTGGACGAGGCCCGACGGGCCTGTGACCGGCTCGCCTCTCCCGAGGGTCAGCCGGCTCGCGGCGCCGCCGTCTATCTGAGGGCTGAGCTCGCAAGGCTCCGTGGAGACTTCCCGGCGGCGGAGGAGTCGTACCGTGCCGCCAACGATCTGGGACGGGATCCCCAGCCGGGACTGGCGCTCCTGCGTCTCGCCCAGGGTCGGGTAGCCGACGCCTGGTCGGCCATCCGACGGGTCCTCGACCAGGCCGAAGACCCCCTGACCCGCGCCCGCCTGGCCGACCCGTACGTGGAGATCCTGTTGGCCGCCGAGGGCGACGTGGCCGCCGCCCGGGCGGTCGGCGAGGAGCTGGCCGGCGTCGCCGCGGAACTGAACCAGCCGTACCTGCGGGCCCTGGCCGACCAGACCATGGGCGCCGTGCTCCTGGCCGAGGGGAACCCCCAGGGGGCGGTCTCGTCGTTGCGGCGGGCGGCAGTCGGGTGGCGCGACCTCGGCATGCCCTACGAGGTGGCCCGCAGTCGCCTTCTCATGGGCCTGGCGTGCCGGGCGCTCGACGACGACGACGGCGCGCAGCTGGAGTTCGACGCCGCCCGGTCGGGCTTCACCTCACTGGGCGCCGGCCCCGATGTGATCCGCACGGACAAGGTGGCCCGGACCGCTCCACCCCCGGCTCCCGGCGGCCTGACCGCCCGCGAGGTCGAAGTGCTCGTCCGGGTGGCCCAGGGCAAGTCGAACCGTGAGATCGCCACCGAGCTGTTCATCAGCGAGAAGACCGTGGCCAGCCATCTCAGTCACATGTTCACCAAGCTCGGGTTGTCCTCCCGAGCCGCCGCCACCGCCTACGCCTACGAGCAGGGCCTGGCCCGCTGAACCAACTTCGTCAGACGCACGCCCGTCCCCCAGGATTTCCGCTCGCACCCCATCCGCACCCCAGGACCCGGGTCGTTGGCGGACACTCCCGGGCATCAGCGGTCCCTCGTTGGCACGGTCTGAACGGACCAGAAAACACGCGCTGACCAGGGCATTCACGCGAACGCTCCTGGTCAGCGGACAGCGGAGGGAGTGGGATTTGAACCCACGGAGCCCGGAGGCTCAACGGTTTTCGAGACCGTCCGATTCGGCCACTCTCGCATCCCTCCGGGCGGGGAGTGTACCGGCGGCGCACTCCACTCTCTGGCCCCGATTCCAGGAGGCCATTCGTCTTCGCCGGTCGGTCAGCGACTCAGGGGCGGGGGAGGCGCCGCTCGGCGAAGAAGCGGCGGAGCAGGCCGGCGGCCTCGTCCTCACGCACCCCGGGGACGACCGTCATCTCGTGGTTGAGGCGGGGGTCGGCGGCCAGGTTGTAGAGGCTGCCGCAGGCGCCCGCCTTGGGGTCGGAGGCGCCGAAGACGACGGTGGCGATGCGGGCGGCCACGGCGGCGCCGGCGCACATGGGGCAGGGCTCGAGGGTCACCACCAGCAGGCAGCCGTCCAGCCGCCATCCCCCGAGCGCCCCGGCAGCGTCCCGGAGAGCGAGAATTTCGGCGTGCGCGGTCGGATCTTGCGACCGTTCGCGCTCATTGTGCCGGCTGGCGACGACTTCGCCGTCCGATCGGGCCACCACCGCCCCCACCGGGACATCGAAATGCGCAAGAGCCGCAAATGCCTCATCCAGCGCATAACCCATCAAATCGCCTAAACTGGCGTTCACGGGCGCACGGTAGCAACCACTTCTTCGGACGCTTGCGTCCATAGGTGGAGGGGGGATACGCGACCAATGAACTCAAGGTCGCCATCAGACAAGGAATCTTCCTCCTCCCCGGCGAATGATGCCCCCGTTCGGCTTGCGCCGGGCGGGGTTGGGGCCGTCCGGCGTGCCCGAGCAGCGCGCCATTCCCGACGTCTGAGCGGCTCATTCTTCGTCGCTCTGATCGTCCTGGTCGCCGCCGGGGGTCTCGGCGCACCCGTCGGGTTCTCGCCCTCGCCCGACACCGACGTTCTCTCCGCCACCCGGCTGGAGCCCGCCGCCCGGGCGGCGCGCTCCCACTCCCGGATGCTGTCGCGCCTGATGCAGGCCACCGAGGCCAGCAACCTCCAGGCCCGCTCAGCCGCCGCCAGCGCCGCCGCCGTCCCCGCCCCGGCGGAGCCGACGACCGCCGTCGACCGGCCCATCGTGGCTCCGCCCAGCTTCACCCGGCCGTCCAAGCCGGCCAAGCCGCTCAAGGCCCTCCAGCCGGCCGCCGGCCCCAAGGACGGCGGCGTGTGGGCCCTGGTGGTGGGGATTGACGACTACCCCGGCAACGACGCCGACCTCAGCGCCGGCAAGGCCGATGCCAGGGAGGTCGACTCCGCCCTGGCCGCCTACGGCGTGCCCGGCGCCCGGCGGGTCCTGCTGCTCGACCAGCAGGCGACAGCCGACAACATCCGGTCCGGTCTGGCCTGGTTGGCGGGCCGGGCGTCGTCCGACGCCACCGTCGTGTTCTTCTACTCGGGCCACGTCCGCCAGGTCACCGGCGACGCCGACCGCGACGGCGAGGCCACCGACGAGGCCATCGTGGCCGCCGACGGGGACGCCGTCTACGACGGCGAGGTGGCCGGCATCTTCCGCAGCCTCGAGGCCCGCTCGGCGTGGATCGGCATCGCCGGCTGCTACGGCAGCGGCTTCGACGACGCCCTCGCCTCCGGGCGGGTCCTCACGGCGGCGGCGGCCGAGACCGACCTGGCCTACGAGAACTCGGCGCTCGGCCACAGCTACCTGGTGGAGTACATGGTCCACCGGGCCATGCTCCAGGGCCGGGCTTCGGGCTCGGTGCAGGAGTCCTTCTCCTGGGCCCAGGCCCAGATCGCCAAGGACTACCCGAACCGCCAGCCGGTGATGGTGGACCGGGCCCGGGCGCCCATGGTCCTCGGCTCCCGCAACCAGGCCGCCCCGCCCGCCCAGAGCGCGGGGGAGCCGCCGCCACCGGCCCCGGCCGAGCCCCAGCCCGGACCGAGCGAGCAGCCGGCCACCCCACCCACGACGCCCTCCGAGCCCGGGGGCGGGCCAGGGGCGTGCGCCGAATTCCTCGGCGTGAGCGTCTGCTCCACCGGCGGGTCCGCCCGACCCAATCCCCAGACGGGGTGGCGCCGGGCCGTTTAGTGGTCCACCCACGACAGCCCCGGCGCCCCCGCCCGCAGCGGAGAGCGTGGGATTTGAACCCACGGAGGGTTGCCCCTCACACGCTTTCCAAGCGTGCCGGTTCGGCCGCTCCCGCAGCTCTCCGAGGGGCCACATGGTAGCGGTCACCGCTAGCATGCCCCCCGGACCGTGCTAGGCGGGGAGTTCGTGGTGCCCTGTACCCCAAATCCACGTATGGGGGGCTGAATCCCCGCCCGAGGCTTGAGACGGTCCCAGGAGTTCGGTCCGTCAAGGCGTGGATGGCCGGGTCCTGCGCAACGGGGTCCCGCGAACCGAGTCAGGTCCGGGAGGAAGCAGCTCTCAGCGGATCACCCCGTGTGCCGCAGGGTCGCCTGGCCTGAGCCAGCGGCGGTGCTGGTGCCTGGGACCCCCGAGTCGACGGCGGGTGCACGGTCCATGCTCACGGCCCCGGACGCGCTGTCACAGGGGCTGGGTAGGGTGGGGGCGATGGCGTTCCAGTCGCTGTATCGCAAGCACCGGCCCCAGTCCTTCGCCGAGCTGGTGGGCCAGCAGGCGGTCACCAGCGCCCTGCGCAACGCCGTCCGCGAGGAGCGGGTCGGCCACGCCTATCTCTTCTCCGGACCGCGGGGGACGGGCAAGACCACGTCGGCCCGGCTCCTGGCCAAGGCCCTCAACTGCACGGCCCGGGGCGACGACGGCGAGCCCTGCAACGCCTGCCCGTCCTGCCTGGAGATCACCGCCGGCACGTCCATGGACGTGGTCGAGCTCGACGCCGCCTCCAACCGGGGCATCAACGAGATGCGGTCCCTGATCGAGCGGGTTGCCTACCGCAGCGCCGGCGGCGCCCGGAAGGTGTACATCGTCGACGAGGTCCACATGCTGACCAAGGAGGCGTCGACGGCCCTCCTCAAGACGCTCGAGGAGCCGCCGCCCCACGTGGTCTTCGTGCTCGCCACCACCGACCCTCAGACGGTGCTCCCCACCATCCGGTCCCGCACCCAGCACTTCGAGTTCACGCTCCTGCCCACCGATCTGCTCGCCGCCCACCTGGTCGACGTGGCCGCCCGGGAGGGGATCGACGCCGACCCCGCCATCCTCGGGGTCATCGCCCGCCGGGCCGGCGGCTCGGCCCGCGACGCCCTCTCCCTCCTCGACCAGGCCCTGGCCCACGGCGACGGACGCCTCGTCGCCGATCAGGTGCGGGCGTTGCTCGGGGGGACACCCTTCTCCGAGCGCTCGGCCGTCCTCGAGGCGCTGGCCGCCCGCGACGTCCCCGCCCTCCTGGGCCATCTCGACGGGCTGCTCGGCGCCGGGGTCGACGCCCGTCAGCTGGCCGACGACCTCCTCCGCCACCTGCGGGAGGCGTTCCTGTTGGCGTCGACCCGGGGCCAGGCCCGCCTGGAGGCACCCGAGGAGGAACGGGCCCGGCTGCTCAGCCAGGCCGAGGCCCTGGGAGCGTCCGGGGTGGTGCGGGCCCTGGAGCGTCTGGGGGAGGCGGCCGTCGAGATCCGGCGTGCTCCCGACCCCCGCCTGGTTCTCGAGGTGGCGCTGGTGCGCCTGGCCCGGAGTGACGCCCCTGGCGGTGAGGGGACCGTCGAGGTCCTGGCGGAGCGGGTCGCCCGCCTGGAGGAGACGGTGAACGAGCTCCGCAGCCAGCTGGCGACCGGCCGGGGGTCGACACCGGTGCCGCCAGCCCCGCCGGCGCCCGAAGCCGGCGAGGCGGTGAAACCGCCGCGATCGGGTCCGAAGATGGCGCTGGGTGCCCTGGCCGCCGCCACGCCACCGCCGCCCGCATCCCCGGCTCCGCCGCCCCCGGCACCGTCGCCGCCGGTGGCCGCGCCCCCGGTGCCGGCGGCCGACGACGCCCCCTTGGACCTCGACGACGTGATCCTGGCCTGGCCCCAGGCCCTGGCCGGCTTCAAGCCCCGGCTCAAGGCCATGGCCAAGGAGGCCCAGCCCATCCGGGTGGAGGGTGCCACCGTGGTGCTGGGGATCCCGGGCCGGTTCCAGGCCCACCACCTGCCGTCGATCACCGCCGAGGCGCCCACGGTGGCCGCTGCCCTGGCCGCCGAGCTGGGCCGCGCCGTCCGGGTGCGGGTGGAGGTCGACGACACCCTGTCCCTGGCCGGGGACGGCCCCCTCCCGCCACCCGACGACGACAGCAGGCCCCCGGAGCCAGGCCGGGTAGATTCTCCCCTCGACCTCGTGATCGAGACCTTCGGGGCCACGGTGGAGAGCGAGACCGTGCGGGAGTGAGGCCCAAAGGAGAGCGGCCGTGCCCAGCCAAAAAGACATGAACCAGATGCTGAAGCAGGTCCAGAAGATGCAGGAGGACATGGCCGCCGCCCAGCAGGCGCTCGAGTCAGAGACCGTGGAGGCGTCGGTGGGGGGCGGCGCCGTGAAGGCGGTGGTGAGCGGCACCGGGACGCTCGAATCCATCGAGATCGACCCCGGGGCGGTCGACCCCGAGGACGTGGAGATGCTCCAGGACCTCATCGTGGCTGCCGTCAACGAGGGTCTGCGCCAAGCCCAGGAGCTCCAGGCCAAGCGCTTCGGCGGGATCACGGGCCAGCTCGCCCCTGGTCTCGGCGGCCTGCTCGGTTAGCCGGCGACTGCGTGTTCGAGGGGCCCGTTCAGGACCTCGTGGAGGAGCTGGGCCGGCTCCCGGGGGTCGGGCCCAAGTCGGCCCAGCGCATCGCCTTCCACCTGCTGCGCCTGCCCGCCGAGGACGCCAAGCGCCTGGCCCGGGCCATCGTGGAGGCCAAGGACAAGGTGACCTGGTGCCGGCGGTGCTTCAACATCGCCGAAGGCGAGCACTGCCGCTACTGCCGGGACGAGGGCCGGGACCCCACGCTGGTGTGCGTGGTGGAGGACGCCCGCGACATCGTGGCGGTGGAGCGGACCCGGGAGTTCCGAGGCCTCTACCACGTGCTGGGCGGCGCCATCTCACCCATCGAGGGGGTCGGTCCCGAGCAACTGCGGGTGCGGGAGCTGCTCACCCGGGTGGGTGAGGAGGACGTCTCCGAGGTCATCCTGGCCACCAATCCCAACATCGAGGGGGAGGCGACGGCCATGTACCTGGCCCGCCTCCTGCGCCCGCTCGGGGTCCGGGTGACCCGCATCGCCAGCGGCCTGCCCGTGGGCGGGGACCTGGAGTACGCCGACGAGATCACGCTCGGGCGGGCCCTCGAAGGCCGCCGGGAGGTCGAGGCCTGAGACCCCCCAGGCGGCCCTAGGCGCGCGCCGCCTTGGCCAGCGAGAGGCCCTCGAGGAACTCCTCGGCGCTGACGCCGGGGGGGACGCCCGCCACCCGGGGGCGGAGCCGGGCGGCGAGATCCTCACCCAGGCCGTGGCGGGCGGCGGGGTCGAGGGTGTGTCGCCGTTCCAGGAACCGCCGCACGGTGACGACCTCCGCCGGGGTCACCCCGCTCACGTCCCAGCCGGCGTAGCGGTCGGGGACGGCCCACTCCCCTCCCGGCCAGCCGCCGGGGGCCGCCACGCCCGGGCGGATCTCCCGGATCACCAGGGTTCCGGCGGCGAGGTCGCCCAGGCGCTGGTGGCGTTCGGTGAAGAGGATGCAGAGGATGCCGACGGGCAGGATGCCCACGTCAATCAGGCGCAGCAGGTTGCGGACGGCGGCGGCCAGGAACCCGACCGGTGCGCCGCCGGCGCGGACGACCCGGATGCCGAGCACCCGCTTGCCCGGCGTCCGTCCCGAATTGAGGGTCTCGAAGGCGGTGTCGTAGCCGAAGAGGACGAGGAACGTGACCGAGAGGAGCCCGGCGGCCAGGATTCCGCCGGCGAGGTCGGCGGGGATGGCCACGATCAGCCCCACCACCCACAGGGAGAGGATGATGCCGTTGATGATGATCCAGTCGAGCAGGGCGGCGGCCATCCGGGAACCGAGCCCGGCCAGGGTCATCTCGATCTCCACACCCTCCGGCGTGGGGATGGAGATGCGATCCTCGTAGTCCACATGACGAACCTAGACCGCTTCCGCCGGGAACGGTCCGCCGAATGGGATGAACTCGGCGGGCTGGTTCAGGACGCCCGCCGGCGTCCCCACCGGCTGGGGCCCGCCGGAGTCCGGCGCCTGGGCGCCACCTACCGGGCGGCGGCCGCCGACCTGGCCCTGGCCCGCCGGCGCTGGCCGGACGACCCGACCACGGTGCGCCTGGAGGAGCTGGTGGCCCGGGCCCGCCACCTGGTCTACGCCAGCGGGCGGCGCCAGATCTCGGTGCGGGACTTCTTCCTCACCGGCTACTGGCGCCTGGTGCGGGAGCGGGCCGCGATGGTGATGCTGTGCTGGGCGCTGATGCTGGTGCCCGCCGTCCTGGTGGCGCTGTGGGCCACCGCCGATCCGCCCGCCGCCGCCGGACTGCTCCCCGGCAACTACCAGTCCGTGGGCCAGAACGCCGGTGGCGATCTCGGGCTGCCGGTGGGAGCCCAGGCGGCCCTGGCCGGCCAGATCCTGACCAACAACATCCAGGTGTCCTTCCTCGCCTTCGCCGCCGGCATCGCCGCCGGGGTGGGGACCGCCATCGTGCTGATCTACAACGGCGTCATCATCGGTGGCGTGGCCGGCCTGGCCACGGCCGCCGGTCACCCGGGCCCGTTCGTGGAGCTGGTGGCGCCCCACGGCGTGCTCGAGCTGTCGGTCATCACCGTGGCCGGCATGGCGGGGATGACGATCGGCTGGGCCCTGGTGGATCCCGGTCGCCGGCCCCGGGGGGCGGCGGTGGTGACCGCCGCCCGCCGGGGTGGGGAGATCGTGCTGGGGACCGCCCCCTGGTTCGTGGTCGCCGGCCTGGTGGAGGGGTTCGTCACTCCCACCGGCCTGGGGACCGTGCCCGCCGTGGCCTTCGGGACCACCCTGGGCGCCGTCTACTGGGGGCTCGTGATCTGGCGGGGCCGCCCGGATCAGATGCGGGCCCGGGCCTTGGCCCGCAGGTAGACGGCCACGCAGGCGGCGGCCAGGGCGGAGGCGGGCGCCTCCAGCACCTCGGCGCCGGCCCGGCGCAGCTGCGCCGCCGCCCGCTCCCGGGCGTCGAGGGCGTCGATGACCACGGCGGCGGCCAGCACGTCGGCCACCTGCGCCGGCGGGGTGCGCACCAGGGCGTCGAGGTCGGGGTCGCGCACGCTGGCCACCACCACGTGGTGGCGCCGGGCGAGCACGGGGACGGCCTCCACCAGGGGTCGGGCCGCCGTCTCCTCCAGGAGGTCGGTGAACACGACCACCAGCGAGCGCTTCCCACCCCCCACGCGGCGGAAGGCGGCCTCGTAGTCGGCCTCCACCGGGGTAGGCTCC
>JBIOYN010000370.1:0-6132 GCA_044870155.1 Acidimicrobiia bacterium
GGGGCGCCTGGCAGGTTCCCGCCGAACGGGTCCGGGCGGCCCTGGCCTGATCGGTAGGCGCCGCCCTGATCCTCCAGGCCGGCGCCTCTAGGACTCGGCCAGATTGGGCATGACGAGGGTGCCGATCTCGTCGTTGGCGCTGCGGGGGACGGCGTAGCCCTCCTCGGCCACGATCTCGTCCCAGTTGTCCCGGACGTCCTCCAGGCTCAGGTCCTTCTTGAAGTACCCCGGTCCTTCGGCCACGAAGATGCGGGCCACCCGGCCCCCGCCCACGCTGAAGATCTCGCCCGTCGCCGGGCAGTCCTCCGAGACCAGCCAGGCCACCAGCGGGGACACCAGGCGGGGGTCGAGCTTGTCGACCAGGGGTCCGAGGATGTCCTCGGTCATGCGCGTCTTGGCCACCGGGGCGATGGCGTTGGCCTTGATGTTGTATTTGGCGCCCTCCTGGGCCAGGGCCCGGGTGAAGCCGACGAGTCCCATCTTGGCCGCCCCGTAGTTGGTCTGGCCGAAGTTGCCGAAGATCCCCGCCGACGAGGAGGTGCACACGATCCGCCCGTAGGCCTGCTCCCGCAGGTGGGGCCAGGCCGCCCGGGTGACGCACATGGCCCCCCGCAGGTGCACGGCCAGGACGGTGTCCCACAGCTCGTCGGTCATGTTGGCGAAGCTCTTGTCGCGCAGGATGCCGGCGTTGTTGATGATGATGTCGACCCGCCCGAAGGCCTCCAGGGCCGTCCTGACCATGGCCTCGCCGCCCTCGGCGCTGGCCACGCTGTTGGCGTCGGCCACGGCCACTCCGCCGGCGGCCGTGATCTCCTCCACCACCTGTTGAGCCGGGCCGGACGAGGCACCCGTGCCGTCCACCGCTCCGCCCAGGTCGTTGATCACCAGCTGCGCGCCCCGGGAGGCGAGGAGCAGGGCATGCTCCCGGCCCAGGCCGCCTCCGGCCCCGGTCACGATGGCCACCTTGCCCTCGAAGCCGATCTCGGCCATGTCGCCTCCTCGCGCGTCCGGCCCCGGGTGGGGTCCGGGCTTGCTTGATATCTTACGCAACGCTGACCGGAGGGTAACAACCGGGCGTCGCCCCGGGGCTACCGTGGGGGAGGTGACGGACGGTTCGCCCCCTTCGGGCACCATCCGGCCCGACGCCGAGGTTCCCGGCGGGCGGCGCGAAGCGATCCTGGCCGCCGCCCTCGAGCTCTTCCGCCGGCGCAGCTTCCACGCTGTGGGCATCGACGAGATCGGCACGGCCGCCGGGATCTCCGGCCCCGGGGTCTACCGGCACTTCCCGTCCAAGGACTCACTGCTCGTCGCCCTGCTCGACCGGGCCAGCCTGCAGTTGCTCGAGGGCGCCCGGGCGGTGGCGGAGGAGCGGCTCCCGCCGGAGGAGACCCTGCGCCGGCTGGTCGAGGTCTACGTGGCGTTCATCACGGAAGAACGTGCCCTGGTAGCGGTGTGGATCCAGGACTGGCGCAGCCTCCCCGGCCCCGACCGCCAGCGGATCCGCCGGTGCCAGGCCGAGTACGTCGGCGAGTGGACCAAGGCGCTGGGCAAGCTCCGGCCCGACCTTGCGCCTCGAACGGCGGAGGCGGTGGCCTACTCCGCCGTGAGTACCATCAACTCCGTGGCCCTCCACGACCCCGGCCTCCCCCGGCACGAGCTCGATCCCCTCCTCGCCCGCCTGGCCCTGGCCGTGCTCCGGGCGTGAGCGAACTCCCGTGACCAAGGGGCTGGAGGAGGTGCGGGCCGACCTGGAGGCCGAGTGCGCATCGCTCGACGCCCTCGTTGCGGGCCTGGACGGCGCCGGCTGGGACACCCCCACCCCGGCCGAGGGCTGGACGGTCAAGGACCAGATCAGCCACCTGGCGTCGGTGGACGAGATGGCCGCCCGGGCCGCCGGCGACCCGGAGGGGTTCTCGTCGTGGGTGGTGAGCCTGCTGGACCATCCCGACGACGCGGTCGACGGTCCGGTGCGAGAGGCCCGGAGCCGCCCGGGGCCCGACGTCCTGGCCTGGTGGCGGCAGGCCCGGGCTGGTCTGGCCGGTGTCCTCGATGGTCTTGACCCCGCCTCCCGGGTGCCGTGGTTCGGGCCGCCCATGGCCCTGGCGACGTTCGTCACCGCCCGCCTCATGGAGACGTGGGCTCACGGCGAGGACGTGGCCGAGGCGCTCGGAGTGGAGCGTCCCGACACGGCCCGGCTGCGCCACATCGCCCACCTCGGGGTCCGCACCCGGGCCTTCGCCTACGCCTCCCGGGGGCTCCCACTCCCCGCCGCCGACGTCCGGGTCGAGCTTGCCGCCCCCGACGGCGACACCTGGGTGTGGGGTGACGAGGCCGCCCCGGCCCGCATCACCGGCCCGGCCGGCGACTTCTGCCGGGTGGTCACCCGCCGGCTCCACCCCTCCGACACCGCCCTGGTGGCGGACGGGGACGCCGCCACCGAGTGGCTGTCCATCGCCCAGGCCTTCGCCGGCCCCGCCGGCGCCGACCCACAGCCGCGGAAGTAGCGGAGCGGAGTAGCGGGGCGCCGGGCCCGGGGCCACAATGGCGCCCCGGGGAAAAGGGGGGCCACGTTGAGCACGGTGGAGCGCAAGAGCATCGAGACACCGGAGGAGGTGCGGACCTTCGACGGCGGGCGCATGGAGCTGGTGTGGGTGGGCGGCACCACCTTCGTGCGGGCCACCTTCGAGCCGGGGTTCCGGTGGTCGCAGTCCCTCAAGCACAAAGCGGGGACGGACAGCTGCCAGCTGGCCCACACCGGCTACATCACCACCGGACGCCTGATGGTGGCCCCCGATGACGGCGACGAGGTCGAGCTCTCGGCCGGCGACGTGTTCTCGATCGAGCCGGGCCACGACACCTGGGTGGTAGGCGAGGAACCGGTGGTGCTGCTCGACTTCACCGGCGACGACCACCTGGCCAAGATGCTCGACTGGTCAGGGACCGACGCCCGCTGAGCCTTCTTTCTACGGCACGGTGGCGGCGGCGACGTCGAGCCGGCCGTGGCACGTGGGGCTGGACGAACCGCAGCTGACGCTCTGATCGGCCGTGGCCAGCAGGCGTTCGACGGCGGCCTGGGGCGCCAGCCCCTGGGCCAGCAGGAGGGCGACGGCGCCGGCCACGTGGGGAGCGGCCATCGACGTGCCCGCCAGGGCCTCGTAGGAGTTCGTCTTGCCCCGCACCCAGAAGGTGGAGAACACATCGTCGGCCTTCTTGCCGTTGCCGGCGCCGCCGGGGGCGAGGATGGCCCACTTGGCCTGGCCGGTGGACGTCGAGTAGCTGGCCACGCTGTCGTCGGGCCCGGTGGCCCCGACCACGATGGCATTGAGATCGCCGTAGGCGGAGCCCTCCAGTCCCAGCCCCAGGGCATTCGAGTTGCCGGCGGCGATGACGGGCACGGCACCGTGGGACCAGGCGTAGTCGACCCCCTCCCGCAGGTTGGTGTCGCTGCCCAGGGCGGAGGTGATGACCATGGCGGGGTCGCCGAGGGAGAGGTTCACCACCCGGGCGCCGTGGTCCACCACCCACTTGATCCCGGCGGTGACGTCCTCGGCGCTCCCTGATCCGGTGGAGGACAGCACCTTGGCCACCACCAGCTCGGCGCTGGGGGCCACGCCGGTGACGCCGACGCCGTTGTCCTTGATGGCGGCGGCGATCCCCGACACGTGGGTCCCGTGGCCCTGGTCGTCCTGGGCCGACCCCTTGCAGGCGGCGGGATCGCCGTTGGCGCCCACGCACGAGGCGTGCTCCACCACCTTGCCGGCCAAGTCCTCGTGGTTGAGGTCGACGCCGGTGTCGACGATGCCGATGCGGATGCCGGCGCCGGTCGTCCGGGTCCAGGCCGTCTCGGCCCCGATCTTGGCCATGCCCCACTCGGCGGGGAAGGAGGGGTCGTTGGAGGCTCCGGCCGGGCCCGCCAGCGGGATGAGGCTGAGCGCGGCAACCACCGCCAGAAAACCACTGCGTGCACGACCCATGTCGACCCTCCGATCACGCCGCCTACGGGCAGCGCCGTTGCCCCCGCTGATTTGTCCTAAATGTTCCCTTTGGCACCAGCCTAGAAACCGGCGCTCCAGGACGGGGTCAGGGGCCCGCGGGAGGTTCGCTTCTGGGAACGGATTTTGATCAGCGTCCGAGACAATCCGTTCCCAGAAGCAATTCTCTTGTCGGCCGGCGGCGGAGGTCCCTACCCTCGGAGCATGACCAAGCGACTGGGGCGCTTCCTGGCTCTGGGCCTGTTCGGCGCCGTGCTGCTCCTGGTCGGTTTGGCGTGGGACGCCGTGCTCCACGCCGCCGACCCCACCCTGGCCGCCCGCGAGGGGGTCTTCGCCTGGCGCAACCCCGGCCACGTCCTCCTCGGCGTGGGCATGAGCCTCGTCATGATCGGGCTGCTGGGCGCCAGCTCCACCGCCCTGTCCCTCGCCACCCATCCCCGGTGGGGCGGGGCCGGCGTCCGGCGGGCCCTGCTGGCCGGGAGCACAGCGATGGTGCTGGCGTCGGCCGCCGTCACGTCGTGGTCCGCCACCGCCGGCCATCGCCATCTGGACACCGGCGCCGGCCACGGCCACGGCGACCTGGCCTGGGCCGCACCCCGACTCCCCGATGATCCCCACGCCGGGAGTGCGGGAGCCGGCCGACACCCCGACGCCTCCCACGCCGCTCATGCCGGCGACGTCCACCCGGCCGGTGGCACCGTCGCCGCTGACGGGCCGCACCAGCACGAGCCCACGGCCGAGGCCCGCGCCGGCGCCGGCACCACGGACTCCGGGCCCACCCGCGGGGCGGTCACCCCGTCCCCCTCCGCCGCTTCCGGGCACGACCACGCCGCCGAGGCGCCCAGCGGCGGGCCCGCCGCGCCCGGCCACGACCACGGCGCCGGCCCAGCGCCGTCGGCCGCACCGTCGCCGTCGCCGGCGCCGGCCCCGCCGGGCGAGCCGTCCGTGGTGCGCTGGGGGCCGTTCATCCTCCCTCCGGCCGGCGCCGGCGGCGACGCCGACCACGCCAACGTGGTCGTCCCCGACGGGCCCAAACCGTGCACCGGCTGCTACCTGGTGGGCGTCGAGCCCGACCTGGTCTACGCCGACGGCCGCTCGGCCAACCTCGACTCCGGCGTCATGCTCCACCACGCCGTGTTCTTCGCCTCGGACAAGGTCGACGCCACCTGCGGGGACGCCAAGGGCTTCGGCGAGCTGGGGGAGCGATTCTTCGCCGCGGGGAACGAGCGCACGGGCGGAGCCCTGCCCGCCGGCTTCGGCTACCCGGTGAGCGAGGCGCCCTGGAACGGCATCTTCCACGTGATGAACCACTCCGCCGTGCCCCAGACCGTGTTCGTCGAGCTGCGGATCCGGTGGGTGCGCGAGGGCGTGCAGGCCGTCCGCCCGGTGTGGCTCGACATGGGCAACTGCGGGACCTCGGAGTACGACGTGCCCGCCGGGCGCTCGTCGAGCCACGTCACCTGGACGTCCAACCTGACCGGCCGGGTGCTGTCCGCCGGCGGCCACGTCCACGACGGCGGGGTCCGCACCACCATGCGCAACGCCACCACCGGCCAGCACCTGTGCACGTCGTGGGCGGCCTACAACACCAAGCCCGCCTACATGGGGACGGTCGACACCATGAGCGTGTGCGCCTGGGACTCGCTGGGGACCGTCCGCGCCGGCGAGGTGCTCGACCTCGAGGCGCTCTATGACACGCCCGCCGGCGCCCGCGACGTCATGGGCATCATGCTCGCCTACGTGGTCGAGACCGACGATCTGGCCGCCGGCACCCCGCCCCCACCCGAAGCCGCCGGCGACGTCGCCCCGCCGCCGTCCTCCACCCCACCCCCCGGGGGCCACCACCCCCACCACTGACGCGCGCCCCGCCCACGGGGGACCGGCGCCAGGGAGGGAGGGGGAGGGCGTGTCCCGAGGAGGACGTGAGTTTGTCCGACGAAGGAGCACCCCTCCGCCGACCGACCGGGCCGCGACGGGTGCCCGAAATCCACCACCTGTGACAGGGCCTCTGTCAGGCTCCGGTCGCAGTGAGGGGAGGGACGGCCCGTCTGCTGCTGGGTGCGCTGGTGGCACCCATCGTCGGTGTGGCCATGGCTCCCGGGCCCCTCGGACCCTGGTCCCGGCCGCCCGCTCCCGTCCT
>JBIOYN010000371.1:0-3289 GCA_044870155.1 Acidimicrobiia bacterium
CTCGCCGCCGAGGAGGTTGCCGGCGCCCCGGATCTCGAGGTCGCGCATGGCGATCTTGAAGCCCGAGCCGAGGTCGGTGAACTCGCCGAGGGTCTTGAGCCGCTCGTAGGCCTCCTCCGACAGCACCCGGTTGGCCGGGTGGAACAGATAGGCATAGGCCCGCTGGCCGGAACGCCCGACCCGGCCTCGTAACTGGTACAGCTGCGCGAGACCGAGCATGTCGGCCCGGTCGACCACCATCGTGTTCACGCTCGGCATGTCGAGGCCGCTCTCGATGATGGTGGTGGAGACGAGGACGTCGAACTGCCGGTCGGCGAAGTCGACCATGACCTTCTCCAGCGTTCCCTCGTCCATCTGGCCGTGGGCCACCACCACCCGGGCCTCGGGCACCAGCTCCCGGACCTCGATGGCCTTGTTCTCGATGTCCATGACACGGTTGTGGACGTAGAAGACCTGCCCTTCCCGGAGCAGCTCCCGGCGGATGGCCTCGGTGGCGGCCCGGTCGTCCGACTCCCCCACGTAGGTGAGGATGGGCTGGCGGTCCTCGGGCGGGGTGTTGATGAGCGACAGGTCGCGGATGCCGGTGAGGCTCATCTCCAGGGTGCGGGGGATGGGAGTGGCCGACATGGTGAGGACGTCCACCCCCACCCGCAGCTTCTTGATCTTCTCCTTGTGGGACACGCCGAAGCGCTGCTCCTCGTCCACCACCAGGAGGCCGAGGTCCTTGAACTTGACGTCCTCGGACAGGAGCCGGTGGGTGCCGATGACCACGTCCACGGCCCCGGACCCGATGTCGCGCACCACCGCCGTCTGCTCCTTGGCGGTGAGGAAGCGGGAGAGGACCTCGACCCGGATGGGGTAGCCGGAAAAGCGCTCGGAGAACGTCTGGCCGTGCTGGTTGGCCAGGAGGGTGGTGGGGACGAGGACGGCCACCTGCTTGCCGTCCTGGACGGCCTTGAAGGCGGCCCGGATGGCCACCTCGGTCTTCCCGTAGCCGACGTCGCCGCACACCAGGCGGTCCATGGGCACGGCCCGCTCCATGTCGGCCTTGACGTCGTCGATGGCCTTGGCCTGGTCCGGCGTCTCCTCGTAGGGGAAGGCCTCCTCCATCTCCCGCTGCCACGGTGTGTCGATGGGGAAGGGGTGCCCGGGGGTGGCCATGCGCCGGCGGTAGAGGACGACCAGCTCCTGGGCGATCTCCTGGACCGCCTTCTTGACCCGGGCCCGGGTCTTGGCCCAGTCGGTGCCCCCGAGGCGGGAGAGGGAGGGCGAGTCTCCCCCCGTGTAGCGACGGACCACGCCCACCTGCTCGGTGGGGACGTAGAGCTTGTCGGCGCCCTTGTACTCGAGCAGGAGGTAGTCGCGTTCCACGCCGCCGATGGCCCGGGCCACCATGCCGGCGTAGCGGCCCACGCCGTGCGTCTGGTGGACGACGTAGTCGCCCGCCTTGAGGTCGTCGTAGAAGTCCTCGCCCCGCCGGGCGCCCCGGGGCCGGCGGTGCAGGCGGCGGCGGCCGGTCAGATCGGCCTCGGCCACCACCATGAGCTTGAGGGAGGGCAGGAGGAAGCCGCGCTGGAGCGGCGCCACCACCACCGAGGCGCCGGGGCTGGCGGGCGCCTGCTCCACGATGGGGGCGTGCAGGCCCTCGTCGGCCAGGGCCCGCCGGATCCGCTCGGCGGAGCCCGTCCCGTCGGCGGCCAGGATGACCCGGTAGCCCTCGCTCAGGAGCTTGCCCAGGCGGGCCACGAAGGCGCTGGGGTCGCCCTGGACACCCTCCACCGGCGTCCCCCCCACCGCCGGCGTCTCGGGCCGGTCGGGGGCGGCCAGGATGCTCCAGGCGTCGGCGCCGGTGTGGCGCAGGAGCCGCTCGAAGGGAAGCGACAACCGCGGCAACTCGCGGACGGTGCCTTCCGGGGACACCCCGGCCCCGGGCGCCCCCCAGGTGGTGGCCAGCGTGGCGGCCAGCGACGCCTCCTCGTCGTTCAGCTCCGTGACCCGGTCCCGCATCCGGCCCGGCTCGATCAGGAGGACGAGCCCGGTCTCGGGGAGGAGGTCGGGGAGGAGATGCTCCTCGTCGGTCAGCCATGGGAGCCAGGACTCCATGCCGTCGAACAGGAGGCCTTCGGCCAGGCGCTCCCACTGCTCCCGGCCCCAGGGCTCGGCCCCGATCAGACGGGCGGCCCGCTCCCGCACCGCCGGGGTGGGGAGCAGCTCCCGGCACGGGAAGATCTCCACCGCCTCCACGTCGGCGGTGGCCCGCTGGTCGGCGATGGAGAAGGCCTGCAGGCGGTCGACCTCGTCCCCCCACAGGTCGATGCGCACCGGGTGGTCGGCGGTCGAGGGGTAGACGTCGACGATCGAGCCCCGGACGGCGATCTCGCCCCGGGCCTCGACCTGGTACTCCCGCCGGTAGCCGGCGGCCACCAGCCGTTCCATGAGCTCGTCGCGGTCGAGCACCTGCCCCGGTCGGACGACGATGGGATCGACGTCCTCGACGTGGGGCCCGAGCCGCTGGGCCAGGGCCCGCACCGGCGCCACGATGACTTCAGGCAGGTCCTCGCGCTTGGCCAGGCGCCACATCACCCGGAGGCGCCGGCCCATGGTCTCGGTCTGGGGGGAGACGCGCTCGAAGGGGAGCGTCTCCCACGCCGGGAAGTACTCGATACCCGCCGGATCCAGGTATTGCCGGAGATCCGAAGCCAGGCGCTCGGCCTCGGCGCCGGTGGGAACCCCGACCAGCAGAGGGCGGCGGCCGGTGAGGCGGGCGAGGCCGGCCAGGAAGAAGGCCCGGGGCGCCTCGGGCACGGCCATGACCCGCGCTGAACCGCCGGCCAGCTCGGCCAGGACGGGGTCGTCGCGCAGGAGCGAGGGCAGCTCTCGGAGGGCCATGGGTGCGGTCTCAGAGCTTAAGGGCCCGTCTCCGCAGCCGTGCCTGGACAGAGCTTTCGGTCCATTTGCACGAAAAGATCCCCCGAGCCCGGAAGCTCCGCCACCGGTAGGCTCCGGTCCGCTTCCTCAAGGCCAACACCGGTTTGGCCGATGAGGAGGCGATAGGGCCGGATTCGCCGCGCCTACCGCCCGGGTCCGGGGTGTCCCCCCAAGGATTGGAGCCGCACCATGAACCGTCGCCTCACCGCTCTGCTCGCCGCCGGAACCCTCACCCTGCTGGGTGCCTGCGGCGGAGGTGACGGGAAGTCGAACCAGGCCGGTTCGGCCTCGGACAAGAAGGATTCGTCGGCGTCGACGGAAGGGATGAGCACCCTCGACCTCGTGCTCACCTCCGCCGCCC
>JBIOYN010000372.1:0-3566 GCA_044870155.1 Acidimicrobiia bacterium
AGCGCATGCTGGCCGCCTACCAGGCCGGCGAGCTGGAGGAGGAGCGCTTCCGGGTGTTCCGGCTCGGCAACGGCATCTACGGCCAGCGCCAGGGCGGCACCAACCAGATGGTGCGGATCAAGATCCCCTACGGCTCGCTCACCGCCGACCAGCTCGACGCCCTGGGCTCCATCGCCACCGAGTACTCCCGGGGCTGGGGCCACATCACCACCCGCCAGAACATCCAGTTTCACTACGTGGCCCTCGACCGGGTCACGGACCTCATGTGGGACCTGGCCGCCGCCGGGCTCAGCACCCGGGAGGCGTGCGGCGACACCGTTCGCAACGTGACCGGCTGTCACCTGGCCGGCGCCTGCCCCTTCGAGGTGGTCGACATCACCCCGTGGGCGGAAGCCACCTTCCGCCACTTCCTCCGCCACCCCTACGCCCAGCGCCTGCCCCGCAAGTTCAAGATCAACTTCTCCGGGTGCGCCACCGACTGCGGGCAGGCCATGTTCAACGACGTCGGCGTGGTGGCCGTCAGCCGCCCCCTGCCCGACGGCACCACCGAAGCCGGCTTCCGGGTCTTCCTGGGCGGCGGGCTGGGCGCCAATCCCCACCCCGCCTTCGCCCTCGAACCCTTCACCGCCCGGGACGACCTCCTCCCCACCCTGGAGGCGGCGCTGCGTACCTTCGACCACCACGGCAACCGCGACAACAAGCTCCGGGCCCGCATGAAGTGGCTGGTCGACACGCTGGGGGAGGACGAGCTGCGCCGGCGGATCTTCAGGGAGCGGTCCCTCCTGGTGGCCGCCTCCGGGTGGCCGGGCGGGATTCCGGCGGCGGTGGCCGAGGCCGGCGACCTCCCTGCCGGCCTGGCCGCCGGCACCGTCCCCACTCCCGTCGGACGGCCGGCGAGCGACTTCTCGGCCCGGGGCGTCCCCGTCACCATCGGGACCAACGACCCCTACGCCCGCTGGGAGGCGGCCAACGTGGTGCGGGGCGTGGCCAAGGGGACGGTGTCCGCCTACGCCTGGTGCCGTCTGGGCGACATCACCGCCGAGCAGTTCCACGGCCTCGCCGCCCTCCAGCGCCGGCTGGGGGCCGAGGTACGCGTCACCAACCGCCAGAACGTGGTCTTCCGCTCCCTGTCCGAGGATCAGCTGCGCACCCTCCACGCCGGACTCGGCGCTCTGGGCATGGCCGGAGCCGGGGCCGAGCTGGCCCGGGACGTGGTCAGCTGCCCCGGGTCCGACACCTGCAACCTGGCCGTGACCCAGTCCCGGGGCCTGGCGGCCGAGATCGGCCAGGCGCTGGAGGACGCCGGCCTGGCCGAAGTGGGGGGCGTGCGGGTCAACATCTCCGGCTGCCCCAACTCCTGCGGCCAGCACCACGTGGCCGACATCGGGTTCTTCGGTCTCGAGCGCCGGGCCCACGGCCGGCCGGCGCCCGGCTACCAGCTCCTCCTCGGCGGCCACCTGGGCGACACCACCGTCGAGTTCGGACGCAAGGTCCGGCGCCTCCCGGCCCGGACCTGCCCCCAGGCCGTGGTGCGCATCGTGGGGCGCTTCGCCGCCGAGCGGATGGCGGGCGAGACCTTCCCGGCCTGGCTCGACCGGGCCGGTGGACCCGCCGCCCTGGCCGGCGAGCTGGCCGACCTGGACCACTTCCCGGCTCCCGACGAGGGCCCGTCCTTCTACGTCGACTACGACGAGACCGGTCCCTACGTCGCCGAGGTGGGGATCGGGGAGTGCGCCGGCGCCTGACCGGTTGCTACTGGACCCGCCGGTTCCCCATGGACTAAGGGTGACGGGGACTGCGGGAGGTCGGGCCCTGGAGACCGTCACAGTGGTCGTCATCGGCGACGGCAGCCCCGAGGCCGCCCGGCTCGAGACCGAGCTGGACGGGGCCTCGGGCGGAGCCCTGCGCGTCCTGGGCCGCGCCGACGACGGACGGGCCGCCGTCGAACTCGTCCGCCGGCGCCGGCCCGACGTGGCCGTGGTGGACCTCGGCGGCTCCGCGCCCGCCGCCACCGGGGCCGGACTCGAAGCCCTGGGCGACCTCCTGGGGGCGTCGCCCTCCACCCGGCTCCTGGTCCTGGCCCCCCACGCCGACGCCGACCTGGCCGTCGCCACCCTCAACGCCGGCGCCCTCGGCTTCCTGGTGCGGCCGTCCGATCCCAGGGATCTGGTGGCGCCGGTCATGACCGTGGCCTCGGGGCACTCGGTCGTCCCCCGGGACCTCCTCTCCGGGCTGGTCGGCTCGGCGCAGCCCCGTGACCCCGAGCTGCTCGACGGCCTCACCGCCCAGTACGCCGACCTGTGGCGCATGGTGGCCGACGGCCTGGAGACGACCCAGATCGCCGAGCGCCTCTACGTTTCGGAGCGGACGGCCAAGCGGATGGTCGCCTTCCTCCTCCGCCGCCTGGGCGTGGCCAACCGGATCCAGGCCGCCGCCCTGGCCGGCCAGGCCGGCCTCCTCGACGACGTCGGGGCACCGCCATGATCAGCGACAGCGGCAACGACGTCCTCACCGTGGTCCTCGTCGACGACCACCAGCTGTTCTCCCGGGGGCTCGAGCTCCTGCTCAACACCGACCCCGAGAGCCGGGTGCGGGTCCTGGCCCGCACCGAGGACGCCGCCCGGGCCCTGGAACTCGTCCGTCATCACCGGCCCCGGGTGGCCATCATCGACCTGGTCATGCCCCCGCCGGGCGGGCTGGCGGCGGTGCAGGCGGTGAAGCGCCACTACCCCGACGTCCAGGTCCTGGTCCTCTCCGGCAACGACGAGGTGGCCAGCGCCGTCGAGGCCCTGCGCATGGGGGCGGACGGATTCCTGCTCAAGTCGTCGGAGCCCGACGAGCTGGTGCCGCCCCTGCTCACCCTGGCTTCGGGCCTGTCGGTGGTGCCGGTGCCCGTGCTCTCCGCCCTGCTGGAGACGTGGACCCGCTCCGGGCAGCGGGCGGTGAGCGACCTCACGGGCGAGGACGTGGACCTGTTGCGCCTCATCGCCGCCGGGCTCGAGAGCGTCGAGATCGCCGACCGGCTCCACGTCTCGGAGCGGACGGCCAAGCGATTGGTGGCCGTCCTCCTGCGCCGCATCGGCGTCTCCAACCGGGTCCAGGCGGCGGCTCTGGCCGGGCGCTGCGGCCTCCTCGCCCCGGTGGACTCCTAATTCCGCCCGGGGCAACAAGAGCGGATTGCGGAGTGGCCCCAAAGGGCCAGGTTTGGCCCCTTTCGCGGAAGACGGAAGACCGCTCCGCCTTCTAGGGTCGGCCCACGCCACGGCGACGAAAGGAGCGGCCATGGCCGAGTTGGATGGTAAACGCGCGCTGATCACAGGTTCGGCCGAGGGCATCGGGTTGGAGATCGCCCGCCTCTTCACCGAGCTGGGCGCACAGGTCATGCTCTCCGACATCCAGGACGAGCCGATGGAAAAGGCCGCCGCCGAGCTGGGCGCATCGTCGGTCCACTGCGACGTCCGGGTCGCCGCCGACGTCGAGCGGGCGGTGCAGGCGACCGTCGATGCCTTCGGCGGCATCGACACGGTGGTGAACAACGCAGGTATCGCCGTCGTGGCGCCCCTGGT
>JBIOYN010000373.1:0-8760 GCA_044870155.1 Acidimicrobiia bacterium
TTCGTGGCCGTGGCCTACGCCGACCGCGCCGTGCTGGGCGCCAACCTCAACGAGGCCCTGGCCAAGTTGTTCCCGGGCCTCTCCGGCGAAGCGCCACCGGGCACTGCGCCACCGCCCCCGGGGACCACCCCGCCGCCGGCCGGTACCGACGTCGCCAGCCTGCTGGCCCAGGCCAGCGCCGCCTACCAGGAGGCCCAGACGGCGCTGCGCAACGGCGACCTGGCCGGCTACCAGCGGGCCATCGACAAGGTGGGGGACCTGATTCGTCAAGCCTCAGTAGCCTCAGGGGCACCACCAGCCCCGGCGGCGACGACGACCACAACGGCGCCAGGCGGCTAACCCGCCCCCTCCCCCGGAGTCGTGATGCCGGTGCCGGGGGGACTTGTTACTATCTCGGTAGTGATAATTCGATGACCACTGCATCGGGGGGCGATGCGCTGTGACCAGCACCATTGATCTGGGCCGATACAAGCTCGGCTGGTCGGATCCCGAGGAATACGTCTTCAAGCCCCGGAAGGGCCTCAACGAGGACGTCATCAACGAGATGTCGTGGATGAAGGGCGAGCCGGACTGGATGCGCCGGTTCCGTCTGCGCGCCCTGAAGATGTTCGAGCGCAAGCCGATGTTGGAGTGGTTCGCCAAGAACATGCCCACCATCGACTTCGACGACATCTACTACTACATCAAGCCGACCGACAAGCAGGTCAGCGACTGGGAGATGCTCCCCGAGAGCGTCAAGAACACCTACGAGAAGCTGGGCATCCCCGAAGCCGAGCGCAAGTTCCTGGCCGGGGTCACCGCCCAGTACGAGTCGGAGGTCGTGTACCACAAGAACCGGGTGGAGCTCGAGGAGTCCGGCGTCCTCTTCGCCGACATGGACACGGCCGTGCGGGAGTGGCCCGACCTGGTCAAGCCCTACTTCGGCTCGGTCATCCCTCCCAACGACAACAAGTTCGCCGCCCTCAACTCGGCCGTGTGGTCGGGGGGCAGCTTCATCTACGTTCCTCCCAATACCCACGTGGAGATGCCGCTGCAGGCCTATTTCCGGATCAACGCCGAGAACATGGGCCAGTTCGAGCGGACGCTGATCATCGTGGACGAGGGGTCCTCGGTCCACTACGTGGAGGGCTGCTCGGCGCCCGTCTACACCGGCGACTCGCTGCACTCGGCGGTGGTCGAGATCGTGGCCAAGCAGGGCGCCGACGTGCGCTACTCCACCATCCAGAACTGGTCGCCCAACGTCTACAACCTGGTCACCAAGCGGGCCCGGGCCGAGGCCGAGTCCAAGGTGTCCTGGATCGACGGGAACCTGGGGTCGAAGCTGACCATGAAGTACCCCTCGGTGTACCTGGTCGGGCCCAAGGCCCACGGTGAGGTCCTCTCGGTGGCCTACGCCGGCGCCGGCCAGCACCAGGACGCCGGGGCCAAGATGGTCCACGCCGCCCCCGAAACGACCAGCCTCATCGAGTCGAAGTCGATCTCCAAGGACGGCGGCCGCACCACCTACCGCGGCCTGGTTCGCGTCGACCCCGGCTGCCACAAGACCAAGAGCCACGTCCGCTGCGACGCCCTCATCCTCGACGAGGACTCGCGCTCCGACACCTACCCCTACATGGAGATCGAAGAGCAGGACGCCCGCATCGGCCACGAGGCCACCGTCTCCAAGGTGGGCGAGGACCAGATCTTCTACCTCATGTCCCGGGGCCTGTCGGAGAACCAGGCGACGGCCATGATCGTCAACGGGTTCATCGAACCCGTGGTCAAGACGCTGCCCATGGAGTACGCCGTCGAGCTCTCCCGGCTCATCGAGCTCTCCATGGAAGGCTCTGTCGGGTAGTTCCATGGGTGCATTCACCGCCGAGGCGGCGCAAGCTCTCGCCGGCCCCGGGTGGCTGGTGGAGCGCCGTTCGGCTGCCGCCGAGCGCTTCGCCGGCGCCGCCCTGCCCACCCCCGCCGAGGAGGCGTGGCGGTACAGCCGCATCGACAGCCTCGACCTCGACCGCTACCGGCCGGCGCCGCCGTACGACGGTCCCGCCACCCTCGCCGGCGACACCAAGCAGTGGGCGGGCTCCGTCGTGTGCTGCAACGGGTTCGTGGTCAAGGCGCTCCTGGACGAGACCCTCGCCTCCAAGGGCGTCGTCCTCGGTGACGTGGCTGCCGTGGCGGAGGCGCAGCAGTGGCTCGGCGCCTGCTCGGATGCCTCCCGGGATGCGTTCGTCGACCTCCACGACGCCTTCCTCGGTGGGGGAGCCTTCATCAAGGTGCCCGACGGCGTGGTCGTGGACCGGCCCTTCCTGGTCAAGCACGAGAGCCGGGGCAGCGGGCTGGCCTCCTTCCCCCACACCCTGGTCGTCGCCGGCGCCGACGCCGAGGTGTCGGTGCTCGAGCGCTTCGACTCCTTCGATGACGACGAGGAGCACCTGACGGTGCCCGTCACCGAGCTGGTGGTGGGCGACGCCGCCCGGGTCAGCTACCTCGGCCTGCAGGACCAGGGTCAGCACGTGACCCAGATCGCGCTGCAGCGGGCCCGGGTGGGCCAGGACGCCACCCTGCGGACGTCGGCCGTGGCGCTGGGGGGCGACTACGCCCGGCTGCGCACCGAAGCCCTGCTGGCCGGCCCCGGCGGCTCCTCGGAGATGGTGGCGGTGTACTTCGCCAACGAGTCCCAGATGCTCGACTTCCGGACCCTGCAGGACCACGACGCCCACCACACCACCTCCGACCTGCTGTTCAAGGGGGCGGTGGAGGACGAGGCCCGCAGCGTCTACTCGGGCCTGGTGCACCTGCGGGAGGGCGCCCAGCGGGCCCGGGCGGCCCAGACCAACCGCAACCTGGTCCTCTCCGAAGGGGCGGCCGCCTGGTCGGTGCCCAACCTGGAGATCGAGGCCAACGACGTGAAGTGCTCCCACGCCTCGGCCGTCGGCCCCATCGATCTCGACCAGCTCTACTACCTGGAGAGCCGGGGGGTGCCGCCCGACGTGGCCGAGCGCCTCATCGTCTTCGGGTTCTTCGAGGACGTCATCGCCCGGCTGCCGCTCACCGATCTGGCGGGGCCGCTGCGGTCGGCCGTGGCCCGGAAGTTCGAGGCCCGCCGGTGCTGCTACCCCGACGACGGCCCGGGGAGCTCCGTTGCCTGAGGTCAAGGTGTGCTCGGTGGGCGACGTGGAGCCCGACTCATCCATGCGGGTCGACGCCGGCGGCTACCGCCTGGCCGTCGTCCGGATCGGCGACGACAGCTGGTACGTCCTGGGCGACCGCTGCTCCCACGCCGAGGCCTCGCTGTCGGGCGGAGAGGTGTGGCCCGAGGAGCGCGAGATCGAATGCCCCCAGCACGGCTCGGCCTTCTCCCTGGAGTCGGGCGAGCCGCTCACGCTGCCCGCCACCCAACCCGTCCCCGTCTACGAGGTCCGGGTGGACGGCGACGACGTCCTGGTGAAGCTGCCATGACGCCGGGGACACCCCGCACCCCGGCGAGCCAGCTCGTCATCGACGACCTGCGGGCCAAGGTGGGGGGCCGGCCGATCCTCAACGGCGTGACCCTCGAGGTCAGCTCCGGCGAGGTGCACGCCCTCATGGGCCCGAACGGTTCGGGGAAGTCCACGCTGGCGCACGCCCTCATGGGGCACCCCGACTACGAGGTCACCGGAGGATCGGTCACCCTCGACGGGCTGGAGCTGCTCGGCCTGCCCACCCACGTGCGGGCGGCACGGGGCCTGTATCTGGCCATGCAGTACCCCATGGAGATCCCCGGGGTGTCGCTCGAAGCCATGCTCAAAGAGGCGCTCGTGGCCCGGAAGCGCCCGGTGGCCGGGCTGGCCGGCCGGTTGGCGGCCGAGGCCGAGGCGGTGGGGCTGGCCACCTCGGTCATGGACCGGCCCGTGAACGTGGCCTTCTCCGGCGGGGAGAAGAAGCGCAACGAGACGGTGCAGCTGGCCGTCCTCGAACCCAAGATCGCCGTCATCGACGAGATCGACTCCGGGCTCGACATCGACGCCCTGCGCGACGTCGCCCGTCGTATCGAGGCCATGACGGAACAGGGCCTGGGGGTGCTCGCCATCACCCACTACGCCCGGCTCCTCACCGAGCTGCGCCCCGACCGGGTGCACGTGCTGCGGGAGGGGCGTGTGGTGCTCTCGGGCGGTCCCGAGCTGGCCGACGAGCTCGAGAAATCCGGCTACGAGGGGATTGCCACCGACGGTTGACCCCGTCCCGGACGGCGCGCTGAAGGCGCCGAAAGGGGCGGTGCTACCGTCCGGTAATGCGCTTCTTCTCTTTCCACCTGATGCCTTACACAGACCTGCCGTCGACCTACGAGGGTCCGGCCTGGATCACGTGCCCGAACGAGCTCTACGACCCGGCGCTCGGTCATCAGCTCTACAACCGCTACCTCGACGAGCTGATCCTGGCCGAAGAGCTGGGCTTCGACGGGGTCTGCGTCAACGAGCATCACCAGAACGCCTACGGCAACATGCCCTCGCCCAACCTCATCGCCTCGATCCTGGCCCGTCAGACCAAGCGGGTGAAGATCGCCGTGGTGGGCAACGCCCTGCCGCTCTACGACCCCCCGACCCGGGTGGCCGAGGAGTTCGCCATGATCGACGTGATCTCCGGCGGGCGCCTCATCGCCGGCTTCGTGGTCGGCGGCGGGCCGGAGTACTACTCGTTCTCCATCAACCCGGCCGAGGCCCGCGAGCGCTTCGCCGAGGCCCACGACCTGATCATGGCGGCGTGGACGAAGCCCGGCCCCTTCGAGTTCTCGGGCAAGTACTACCGCATCCGCTACGTGAACCCCTGGCCCCGTCCCATCCAGCAGCCCCACCCCGAGGTGTGGATCCCCGGCGTCGGCTCCCTCGAGACCATGGAGTTCGTGGCCAAGCGGCGCTACGCCTACATGGGCATCCCCTACTTCCACTTCGACGTGTTCGAGCGGACGTACCGCATGTTCCGCCAGGCGTGCGAAGCCGAGGGGTACGAGGCCGACCCCCTCCAGTGCGGCGTGCTCGCCCCCATCTACGTCTCCGACACCGACGCCTCGGCCCGGGCCGAGTACGAGGAGCACTTCTGGTACTTCCGCAACCGGCTCCTGCCCGGGCTCACCGTGTCGCCCCCCGGGTACTTCTCCACCCGCTCCCTGCCCGGCGTGCTCAAGGGGGGCGCCCACTTCATCACCGCGGTGAAGGACTGGGACGACGTGGTGTCCGGCCGCTACGCCATCGTGGGCAGCCCCGACACCGTCTTCGACCAGCTGGCCGAGGCCACCCGGCGCATCGGCGCCGGCAACCTGCTCGGTCTGTTCCAGCTCGGCACCCTGTCGGGCGAGGCGACGCGCCAGAACCTGGGCCTGTTCGCCGAGCAGGTCATGCCCCGGCTGCGGGCCGAGTTCCCCGAGGGCCGGCCCATCCTGGACAAGAAGGAGCCCGGGGCCCGGGGTGTCCCCGAGGTCGAGGTCGCCTGATGGCGCACCTGGTGGAGTCCAAGCTGGCCACGCCGGTGGGGAAGATCTCCGTCCTCCGGGGTGGGTCGGGCGACCCGGTCGTCTACTTCCACTCCGCCGCCGGGGAGGCGGTGCACGACGCCCTGGAGGACCTGGCGTCCGACCACGACGTGATCGTGCCGCTCTTCCCCGGCTTCGGGGAATCCGAAGGCATCGAGGGGATCGACGACATCGAGGACGCCGCCTTCCACCTGCTCGACGTCCTCGACGCCCTGGACCTCTCCGCTCCCGCCGTCGTGGGCCTGTCGCTGGGCGGATGGCTGGCGGCCGAGCTCGCCACCCGCTCGCCCGAGCGGGTGGGGAAGCTGGTCCTCGTCAATCCGGTGGGCCTGTACATCGACGGCGAGCCCGTCGGCCAGATCTACGGCCGCAGCCCGGCCGAGCTCGCCCATGACCTCTTCGCCGACCAGTCCCATCCCATGGCCCAGATGATGTGCGCCCTGTCCGACAAGATGCGCGACCTCACGAGCATGGCCGAGGTGCCCGTGGCCCTCCTCATGCCCATGTGGGCGTCGATGTCGGCCACGGCCAAGATCGGGTGGAACCCCTACCTCCACAACCCCAAGCTGCGCTCGCGCCTGCGCCGGGTGACGGCCCCCACCCTGGTGGTGGCGGGCGAACAGGACGGCCTCCTGCCCCGCGCCCATCCGCAGGCCTACGCCGACGGCATCGCCGGCGCCCGCCTCGAGGTGTTGGCGGGGGCGGGCCACATGGCGCCCCTCGAGCGTCCGGAGGAGTTCGCCGCCCTGGTGCGCGTGTTCCTCGCCGGTTAAAGCCTCTTCAGACTGGCGGCCGCCGAACCGGACATTCCGGGCAAAGCCGCGACCAGAAAATGGTGCTTCGTTTGGCGGGCGCCGCCGGGGGAGACCACGCCCAGCATGGTCCGTGAATCCCTCCACCGCTGGCGATCCGACTGGCTCGCCCCCCATCTGCGCCGGGTCCCCTGGAAGCCCCTCCTCCTCGGGACCGTGGCCGTCCTCTTCGTGGTGGGCGCCGTACCCCCCTTCCGCAAGGCGGCGGCCATGGCCTCGAGCCGGGCCGTGCTGTGGATGGCGTCGCCGCTCACGCCCATCGTTCCCGACTTCGACGCCCTGCCCGTCACCACACCGGTCCTGGCCGCCGACGGCAGCGTCATCGCCGAGCTGTCCGGCGAGGACGGGCGCCGGGCCGTCCTCCACATCGACGACGTCCCTCTCCACGTCCGCCGGGCGGTCCTGGCCGCCGAGGACGCCCGCTTCTACGAGCACAGTGGCACCGACCCCGAAGCCGTGGGGCGGGCCCTCGTGCACACACTCCTCGGGCATCCCCAGGGGGGCAGCACCATCACCCAGCAGCTGGCCAAGCTCAACTACACCGCCGGCGAGCGCACCCTCCTGCGCAAGGTTCGCGAGGTCCTCTTCGCCAGCGCCATGGAGCAGCGCTACACCAAGAACAAGCTCCTCGAGCGCTACCTCAACCAGGTGTACTTCGGGAAGGGCGCCTACGGGATCCGGGCCGGGGCCCAGGCCTTCTTCGGCGTGGAGCCGGCTCAGCTCACGCCGGCCCAGGCCGCCATCCTGGCGGGCAAGATCAAGGCCCCGAGCTACCTCGACCCCGACAAGCGGCCCGAGGCCGTGCTCGCCCGCCGGGACGAGGTGCTCCACGCCATGGCCGGCCACCACTGGCTCAGCGCCGAGGAGGTGGCGTCGGCTCAGGCGGAGCCGCTGGTGCCGGCGCCCCCCCGTCCGCCCGGCGTGTCCATGGCTCCCCACTTCGTGGACTACGTGAAGCGGGAAGCGGCCCGCCTGCCGGAGCTGGGCTCCGATCGCAAGACCCGCCTCACCCGCCTGTTCACCGGGGGCTACACCATCCAGACGACGCTCGACCCCAAGATCTTCAACGCCACCCAGGCGTCGGTGGGGGAGCGGCTGGGCCTCCCCGGGGATCCCATCACCACGGTGGTCAGCGTGGCGCCCGGCGACGGCGCCATCCGGAACCTGTTCGGCGGCCTCGACTTCGCCACCACCCAGTTCCCCTACGCCACCGCCGGCCGGCGCCAGGCCGGCTCCGCCTTCAAGCCCTTCGTGTACCTGGCCGCCCTGCGGGAGGGCATCGACCCCCGCTCCACCTTCGACGGCACCTCGGGCCGCCGCATCGGCTGCTACGGCGACCGGCCCGTGAACAACTACGCCGGCGAGGACGCCGGCGGCCAGATCGACGTCGACACCGCCCTGGCCCGCTCCGTGAACGTGGTCTTCGTCGACCTCGGCTGCCAGGTGGGCGTGGGCAAGGTCGTCGACACCGCCGTCGACGCCGGCATCCCCGCCGACGCCACCGAGAAGCAGGGGGCGGTCTTCCTGGGCGGGCTCGACCGGGGTGTGAGCGCCCTCGACATGGCCAACGCCTACGCCACCTTCGCCGCCGGCGGGGTGCGGGCGGAGCCCTACGCCATCGTCTCCGTGCGCGACGGCTCCGGCGTGGAGATCTACCGCCACCAGCGCCAGGTGCAGCGGGTGTTCGACGAGCGGCAGGTGGCGGTCCTCAACCGGGCGCTGGCCGGCGTGGTGGGCCGGGGCACCGGCCGGGCGGCGGGCATCGGCCGGCCGGTGGCGGGCAAGACCGGGACCACCCAGGACAATGTCGACGCCTGGTTCGCCGGCTACGTCCCCCAGCTCTCCACCGCCGTGTGGGTGGGCTACGACCCTGCCCGCCCCATGGCCGACGTCCACGGCCGGGCCGTCACCGGCGGCAGCTTCCCGGCCGCCATCTTCGGCGACCTCATGCGCGACGGCCTGCGCGGCGTGCCCGTCCGCAAGCTGCCCGTCGCCGGCCCGGAGACGCTGGGCTTGACCATCCTCAACCCGCCGACGACCACCACCACGCTGCTTCCGCCGGACTCGACCACGACGACGGTCACCGTGCCCGAGGACCCGTCGACGTCGACGACGGTGACGACGCCTCCGGAGGAGACGACCACCACCACCCGGCGGCGCAAGGACCTGCCTCCCACCACGACGACCACGCAGTCGCCGGCGACGACCACGACGACGGTGGCGACCACGGTGGCGGCGCCGACGACGACGTCAACGGCAAAGACGCAATGAAGGGGTGAGGGGTTCCTTGCGGCGGCGGCTTACTTCAGAAGGCCCGCCCACTGGTGTCCCAAACCCGGACAAATCGGACAGGTCAGCGGAACTGTGCACTGGGGACCACCGCCACGGTGGTTTCGGGTGCACAGTTCCGTCGGGACTCCCGGCGGCGGGCCTCCTGAAGTCAGCCGCCCCCGC
>JBIOYN010000374.1:0-3740 GCA_044870155.1 Acidimicrobiia bacterium
GACAGTGGCCGACGCCGCCGCCCGGGCGAACCCCCGCTGCCAGCTGCGATAGGCCCGGTCCGGACTGGTGAGGTGGACGACGGTGGCGTCCACGCCCTCGGCGTCGAGCTGCTCGGCAGCCTCCAGCGCCTCCACCACCATGACGCCGGTGGCCACGATGGTGACGCCGGGCCGGTCGCTGGGGGGCGCGTCACGCAGCCGGTAGCCGCCGGCCAGGACCAGCTGGCGCAGCACGTCCTCGCCGTAGCGCTCCAGGGCGGCGGCAAAGGGAGCCTGGTTGACGGGCCGGGTGGACAGGCGCAGGTAGAGGGCCTCCCCGTCGGGGGCGCCCATGGAGGTGAGTCCGGCGCACAGCAGCCAGTCCACCTCGGTGGCGTAGGCGGGCTCGCACGCCACCAGGCCAGGCAGCTCGAGGCCGACCGACGGCGTGATGGTCGACTGGTGGGCGCCGCCCTCGGGCGCCAGCGTGACCCCCGAGGGGGTGCCGGCGATGATGAACTTGGAGCCGTTGTAGAGGCTGTAGATCAGGGCGTCGAGGCCCCGCAGGACGAAGGGGTCGTAGACGGTGCCGATGGGCAGCAGGTGCTGGCCGTGATGGTCGTGGCTCAAGCCCAGCTGGCCCAGCAGCAGGAACAGGTTCATTTCCGAGATGCCGAGCTCGATGTGGCGGCCCTTGGGCGACGGGGCCCATTTGAGGAGCCGGTCCCGGCCGCCGTGGTCGTCGCGCTCGTCGTGGGAGAACACCCCGGTCTTGTTGATCCAGCCGCCCAGGTTGGTGGAGATGGCCACGTCAGGGGCGGTGGTGACGATGCGCTCACCCACCTCGTCCACGTCGGCCAGGCGGGCCAGAACCCGGCCGAACGCCTCCTGGGTGGAGATGGCGCCGGAGGTGAGCGGGCCGGTGGCGGAGGTCGGGATGGGGAGCTTGGGCCGGGGCACGGGCGCCGGGTTGTTGATCTCGAACCCGGCCCGGGCGCACAGGCGCCCGGCGGTGCTCTCGGGATCGAAGCGGTCCCACTCGGTCTCGGGGGTGAGCCCGGTGGCGGTGCGCAGGTCGTCGATCTGCTCGGGGGTGAGCATGGCGGAGTGGTTCAAGGGGTTGCCGGCCATGGGCAGGCCCCAGCCCTTGACCGTGTAGGCGAAGACCACGCTCGGCCGGTCCGTCTCCCGGTCGCAGGCCCGGAACGTCTCGATCAGCAGCTCGAGGTCGTGACCGCCGAGGTCGGTGACGAGCGCCTTGAGACCGTCGTCGTCGTAGTCGCCGGCCAGCTGGTGCAGGCCGGCGTCGGCGCCGGCCAGGAACTTGGTGCGCAGGGCCTCGCCGTCGAGGCCGAAGAGCGACTGGTAGGCCTCGTTGGACATGGCGTCGATGTGGGCCCGCAGCGCCTCACCGCCCTCCCGGGCGAAGGCGGCGGTCAGCTGCTTGCCGTACTTGGCCTCGGCGACGTGCCAGCCGGCGTTGGCGAAGAACTGCTGGAGGCGGCGGGCCTGGATCTCAGGGACGACCCGGTCCAGGCTCTGGCGGTTGAGGTCGACGATGAGGGTGACGTTGCCCAGCCCCTGGGCGCCCGGATCGGAGATGGCCTCCCACACATTGCCCTCATCGAGCTCGGCGTCGCCCAGGGTGGCGATGAACCGGGCCGGCGGCCCCGCCCCGAAGTGGGCGTCGGTGTAGCGCCGCACCAGGGAGCTGAACATCGGGGCCACGGCCCCCAGGCCCACCGACCCGGTGGAGAAGTCGCGCACGTCGGGGTCCTTGGTGCGCGACGGATAGGCCTGCAGGCCGCCCTTCTGGCGCAGCGTGGTCAGGTACGACCGGTCGAGCTCACCCGTCAGGTACTTGATGGCGTGGTAGACGGGCGAGGCGTGGGGCTTGACCGCCACTTTGTCGGCGCCGCCGATGTGGGCGAACCACAGCGCCGTCATGATCGACACCATCGATGCCGACGACGCCTGGTGGCCCCCCACCTTGATCTCGGTCGGCCCCCGCCGGTTGGCGGCGTCCACGATGCGCACGGCGAGCCACAACACCCGCCGTTCGACCTCCCGCAGGGCGTCGAGATCGATGTCGGACGGGGTCTGGAGCTGGATCATGCTGCCAGGCTAGTGAGGCGGGGCGCGGCCCGATGATTTGTGGAGCGGCGCGGCGTCCTAAGGAGCGTGGGGCATGACCCGTCGATCGGCACCTCGGTGGTCCTCGTCCGCCATGGCCGGGCGCTGGCGAGCTGGCCGCTGCAGGGGTCGTGCCGTCCCGACCTCAGGCTCGTCGACCATCTCGCCCACGTGCAGCTGGCGGCCCGGCGTCTGGGCTGCGAGATCGAGCTGCGCCACGCCGGCCGGGAGCTGGCCGAGCTGCTCGACCTCGTCGGGCTGCGCGAGGTCCTAGGCGGGCAGGTGTTCGGGCAGGCCGAAGGCGGCGAACAGGGTGGTGTCGAGAAAGCTGTGCCAGGCGGTGATGCGCCCGCCTGACGTCTCGATGACCTGCAGCGCCCACGGGCTGTGCCCTCCGGCCGGATCCACCCGGTACTGGCCGAAGGCGGCACTCCCGTTGGCGGCGGTGGCGATCATGCGCGAGCCCTTGCAGCCGCAGCCCGGCCCCAGCAGCCACCGGCCCATCTCCTTCGCCCCCCGCAACCAGAAGTCGTACGGCGGCATGGACATGACGGCGTCCTCGTGGAGGAGGCTGACCAGGGATTCGATGTCGTAGCGCTCGAAGGCGTCGATGTAGCGGGCCAGCAGCGCCTGCTGCCCGGCGTCGGCCGGCTCGGACGAGGCCGCGCCACCGTCGGCGTGCCGGGCGGCGAGCGTGGCCCGGGCCCGCTGCAGGGCGGAGTTCACCGACGCCACGCTGGTGTCGAGCAGCTCGGCCACCTCGGTGGCCTGCCAGCGCAGCACCTCCCGCAGGATGAGGACGGCCCGCTGGCGGGCGGGCAGGTGCTGGAGGGCGGTGACGAACGCCAGCCGGATCGTCTCCCGGGCGGCCGCCACCTCGGCCGGGTCACCGTCCTCGGGCAGCACCCGGACGTCGGGGATGGGCTCGAGCCAGGCGTGCCCGGGACGGGTCTCGCCATGAAAGGCGTCGGCCGTCGAGGACGGGCCCAGATCCATGGCCAGGGCCCGCCGCTTACGGCCCCGAAGCAGGTCCAGGCACACGTTGGTGGCGATGCGGTACAGCCACGAACGCACCGCCGAGCGACCCTCGAAGGAATCGAGGTTCCGCCACGCCCGGACCATCGTCTCCTGGACGGCGTCCTCGGCCTCGAAGAGCGACCCCAGCATCCGGTAGCAGTAGCCGGTGAGCTCCCGGCGGTACTGCTCGAGATCGTCGGGGGCGACGTCGGGGCCGGCGGGGGCGGGGCGGACGGCCACGGCCGGACACTCTACGGCCATCGCCGGCCTCCCCCGCCCGTCCCTGTCCGGTTCATGCCGAGAAGTCCGGAATGTTTCCCCGCACGTCGTCGGAACGACCCTTGGGCTCCTCCCAGTCCTCCTGGCGGCCCAGGGCGGTGAGATCCAGGAAGTAGTAGGAGCCGCCGAGCTGTTCGGTGCCTCGGGCGTAGGTCGAGTACGTGTGGAACGCGGTGTCGCCGTCCCGCAGGAAGAAGCTGAGCCCCGGGCCTTCCTGCGAGCCCTCGGGGGGCTCGGGCGGCGTCCGGTAGTTGTACATGACGGGGGCGACGGACTCGTCGAGCGTGACGTGGAAGTCGTAGTTGAAGTCGCTGCCGAACGACGAGTACCAC
>JBIOYN010000375.1:0-20880 GCA_044870155.1 Acidimicrobiia bacterium
CCCGAATCGCCGGCGGCCGAGCCCGCCCCCGGCGAGCGCCCGGGGCCGGACACCGCCGCGCCCCGGGAAGCACTGGAAGAGGTGATCTCGGCGCTGGTCGACCTGCCGGGGTGGTTCACGCCCCATCCCAAGCTGGTGAAGATGATCGAGGGCCGGCGCAAGAGCTTCGAGGCCGGGACGGTGGACTGGGCCCTGGCCGAATCCCTGGCCTTCGGCACCCTGGTCCTCGACGGCACCCCGGTGCGCCTGTCCGGCCAGGACAGCCGGCGGGGCACGTTCTCCCAGCGCCACGCCGTCCTCGTCGACCACGTCACGGAGGAGGAGCACGTCCCCCTGTCCGTGCTGGGCCGGGGCCGGGCGTCCTTCCGCATCTACGACTCGCTGCTCTCGGAGTTCGCCGCCCTCGGCTTCGACTACGGCTACTCGGTGGCCCACCCCGACGCCCTCGTCCTGTGGGAGGCCCAGTTCGGGGACTTCGTCAACGGCGCCCAGACGATCATCGACCAGTTCATCGTGGCCGCCGAGGACAAGTGGGGCACCCAGAGCGGGCTCACCATGCTCCTCCCCCACGGCTTCGAGGGCCAGGGCCCGGAACACTCCAGCGCCCGGCTGGAGCGGTTCCTCTCCGCCGCCGCCGAGGACAACATCCGGGTGGCCTACCCCACCACCGCCGCCCAGTACTTCCATCTCCTGCGCCGCCAGGCACTGACCCGGCCCAGCAAGCCGCTGGTGGTCATGACCCCCAAGCGCTACCTGCGGATGCCGGCCTCGCGCTCGCCGGTCGACGAGCTCACCGGTGGCTGCTTCCACGAGGTCCTGACCAACCCGGGCGCCCGGGAGGTCCGCCGGCTGGTGCTGTGCACGGGCAAGGTGGGCCACGAGCTGCTGGAGCGCCGGGACAAGACCGACGCCCCCGCCGCCGTCATCCGCCTCGAGCAGCTCTACCCCTTCCCCGCCACCGAGGTGCAGGCCGTCATCGACGGCCACCCCGGTGCCGAGCTGGTGTGGGCCCAGGAGGAACCCGAGAACATGGGGGCGTGGCGGTACGTGCGGGGCCGGCTCCGGCGCCTCCTGGGCGAAGGGGCGGTGGTCGGCTACGTGGGCCGGGAGGAGAGCGGCAGCCCGGCCAGCGGCACCCAGACCATCCACGACACCGAGCAGGACGAGCTCCTCACGGCCGCCTTCGCCGGCCTGGAGTAGGAGGAACGGAGACCATGGCCAGGCCGTCCGCCGGGTATGCCATCACCCTCACCGTGGAGCTGACGGACATCCCGGGGACGTTCGCCCGCCTGGCCACCGCCATCGCCGAAGCCGGGGGTGGCCTGGAGGCCATCGACCTCATCAGCCACGACGGCGGCGTGAAGCTCCGGGAGGTCACCGTCCACTGCAGCGACGAGGCCCACGGCGAACGGGTGGCGGCGGCCGTCCAGCAGCTGCCCGGGATCACCGTCCGGGGCGTCTCCGACCGGACGTTCGTCCTCCACCGGGGCGGGAAGATCGAGGTCGTCTCCCGGGTGCCGCTGCGCAGCCGGGATGACCTGTCCATGGCCTACACCCCGGGGGTGGGCCGGGTCTCGGCCGCCATCGCCGCCCAGCCGGAACGGGTGTGGGAGCTGACGGGCAAGGGCAACGCCGTGGCCGTGCTCAGCAACGGGACGGCCGTCCTGGGCCTGGGGAACATCGGTCCCGAGGCGGCCATGCCGGTGATGGAGGGCAAAGCCGTCCTGTTCAAGGAGTTCGCCGGCATCGACGCCTACCCGGTCTGTGTGCGGGCGGGCACGGCCGACGAGGTGGTGGCGGTGGCCAAGGCCATCGCCCCCGGGTTCGGCGGCATCAACCTGGAGGACATCGCCGCCCCGGACTGCTTCGAGATCGAGGAGCGGCTCCGGGTCGAGCTCGACATCCCCGTCTTCCACGACGACCAGCACGGGACCGCCATCGTCACCCTGGCTGCCATGCTCAACGCGGCCAGGGTCACGGGCAGGACGATGGGCGAGCTACGGGTGGCGTTCCTGGGTGCGGGAGCGGCCGGGGTTGCGTGCGCCAAGCTGCTGCTGGCCGCCGGCGTCGCCGACGTGATGGTGGCGGACCGTCAGGGGATCCTGGGTCCCCGCCGGGCGCCGGAGCTCACGGGCCAGAAGCGCTGGATCGCCGAGCACACCAACCGCGAAGGGCTCGACGGCGGCCTGGAGGAGGCGCTGACCGGTGCCGACGCCTTCGTCGGACTCTCCGGCCCCAACCTGGTGAAGCCGGAGTGGCTCGGGGCCATGAAGCCTGGGGCGATCGTCTTCGCCATGGCCAACCCGATCCCCGAGATCATGCCTGAGGACGTCCCCGCCAACGTGGCCGTGGTGGCCACGGGACGGAGCGACTACCCCAACCAGATCAACAACGTGCTGGTGTTCCCCGGGGTCTTCCGGGGCCTGCTCGACGCCCGGGCCCGCACCGTGGACGAGACGGCCGAGCTGGCCGCCGCCCGGGCCCTGGCCGACCTCATCACCCCCGAGGAGCTCTCCCCCGAATACATCGTCCCCTCGGTGTTCGACCGGCGGGTGGCGCCGGCGGTGGGTGCCGCCGTCCGCGACGCCGTCACCGGCGCCGGCTAGACAGAGCTACCGGCGCTGCTCCTCGAACCGGCGTTCCTCACCGGCACCCCTCGCCCGTGAGGAGCGCAGGTGGCGCAGGCCGATGCGGCCGATGGCCACGGCGAAGCCGATGGAGATGCCGGCGAGGACGAAGTGGACGACCTTGAAGCCGGTGGACTCGTCCTGGCCGGCCAGGATCACGACCCGGCTGATCCAGACGTAGAGCGTCCAGGCCGCCGCCGCCAGGAGGAGGCGGGCCTCGCCCTTCGTCATCCGAGGGCCGCCACGGCGGACATGGCCGCCTCCACCGCCGCCGGCGAGGCCGCCGTCATGGGGAGGCGCAGGTCGGGAGTGGGGATCCGTCCCTGGGCGTGGAGCACGCCCTTGATGACCGAGGGGTTGGGCTCGGCGAACAGCCGCTTGACCAGGGGCAGCAGCGCCTCGGAGAGGCCCCGGCCCTCGTCGAGCTTGCCGGCCAGGCCGCACTCGATCATGGCCACGAACCGGTCGGTGGCCACGTTGGCCGAGGCCGCGATGGTGCCCGCCCCGCCCATGAGCACCGTGGGGTACAGGTAGGCGTCGTCGCCACCGAGGACAGCGAAGCCCTCGGGCGCGCCGGCCAGGATCTCGAGGGTGTCGAGGTCGATGCCGCCCACCGCCTGCTTCACACCGGCGATGTTGGGCGTGACCGCCAGCTGCAGCAGCGGGGCCGCGCCCAGCGCCCGGCCCGTCCGGTAGGGGATGTTGTAGACGACGACGGGGACGGGGCTGGCCGCCGCCACCACCTTGAAGTGCTCGACGATCCCGGCCCCGGTGGGCCGCACGTAATAGGGCACCACGCACAGGGCGGCCACGCAGGCGGGCACCCCGGCCAGGGACTCCACCGCCGCCACCGAGGCGGCGGTGTTGTTGGTGCCCGCCCCCACGATGAGCTGGGCCCCCCGGGCCTCGCACACGGCGGCGCAGGTGACGATGACGCCCCGCTTCTCGTCGGAGTTGAGCGCCGACGACTCGCCCGTGGTTCCGAGGGCCACGACCCCGGCCGCGCCGGCGTCGAGGTAACCCTCCACCAACCGCTCCAGCGGACCGAGAGCCAGCGACCCGTCCGCCTCGAACGGGGTCACCACGGCCACGTAGACGCCGCTCAGGTGCAGCTCACTCGCCATGTCCTCAGGGTACCTGGCCCAGCAGTTCCCGGGCCCGCTCGAAGATGGCGTCCAGCATGGGCTCGGTGAGCTTGCCGGTGAAGGTGTTCTGCTGGGACACGTGGTAGGAGCAGATGATGGTCGGGCCGTGATCCCGGGGCCACCCCGAACCCCGAGCAGAGATCGCCACCTCCACGCCGTGGCCGAAGCGCGGGCGGGGCGTGGGGAGCTGCAGGCCCGTCGCCCGCAGCGCCCGCCACGTCGCCTCGTAGCCGAAGGAGCCGAGGACGACGATCACCACCGGGCGGAGGGCGGCGAGCTCCCGTACGAGATAGGGGTTGCAGGTGTCGCGCTCGGCGGGGGTGGGCTTGTTGTCGGGCGGGGCGCAGCGGACAGCGGCCGTGATCCAACCGTCGGTCAGGGTCAGGCCGTCGTCGGCCGAGATCGACGTGGGCTGGTTGGCGAAGCCGGCCCGCCACAGGGCCCGGTACAGCCAGTCGCCCGACCGGTCGCCGGTGAAGACCCGCCCCGTGCGGTTGCCGCCGTGGGCGGCGGGGGCGAGGCCGACGATGACGAGGCGGGCGGCGGGGTCGCCGAATCCGGGCACGGGCCGGCCCCAGTACTCCTGGCCGGCGTAGGCGGCCCGGGGCCGGGCGGCCACCGCCTCCCGCCACGCCACCAGGCGGGGGCAGGCCCGGCACTCCACCACCTCGGCCGTGACCTGGACGAGGACCTGGGCGGCGCCGGCGTCCGGGCCGCTCAAGCGCCCGGGCTGGGCGCCGGCGTGGAGGACAGCGACGAAAGCGGCGGGGGAGCCTCGATGCCGGCCACCTCGAAGGCCACCCGCAGGAGCCGGCGCATGCGCCGCTCCGCCTCCCGGGCCTTGGCCGAGGGGACCTTGGCCACCACCCGGACCGTGTACTGGTTGTCCAGGAAGGCTTCCACCCCCAGCACCTTGGGTTCCTCGAGCAGGAGCGGGGCCAGCTCGTCGTCGGCGGCCAGCGTGGCGCAGTAGCCCTCCAGCACCTCGACCGCCCGCTCGACGGCCGTGGCGTAGCCCACGCCGGCGTCGACCTGGACGCGCGTCCAGCCCTTGGACTTGTTGGTCACCAGCCGCACGACGCCCGACGGGACGATGTGGACGTCGCCGTTGGGATTGCGCAGCGTGGTGGTGCGCAGGGTGACGCGCTCGACCACGCCGGTGACGCCGTTCACCTCGATGGTGTCGCCGATCGTGTACTGGCCCTCGGCCAGCAGGAACAGGCCGTTGAGCAGGTCCTTGACCATGGTCTGGGCACCGAAGCCCACGGCGAAGCCGAGCACGCCGGCGGAAGCCAGCAGGGCGCCGGTGTTGACGCCGAGCACCGACAGGCCGGCCATGGCGCCGACCGCCACCACCAGGGCCACGGCCAGATAGTTGAGGATGTCGAAGAGGGCCTGCAGGCGCCCCGGGTCCGAGACCCCGCCCCGGGCGGCCAGCGCCGACGTCTCCAGGCGCTGCTTGACCCGGTAGAGCACGATGCGCACCAGCCGGATGGCGACCACGGTGCCGAGCACGGTGAGGACCAGACGCAGGCCCTCGTCCCGGGCGAAGCGGTCCAGGGCGTCGCCGATACGACCCAGTGGCGTCTCACCCACGAGCATCGCCGCCCAGGTTAACGGCGCTTCGGTCCGGCGCCGGGGACTTGGCCCCTCGCGTCCCGGGCGTGAATACTGGCTGCGTGCGTTGGGCCCGCTGCCCGAACTGCGGAGCCGCCCTCTCGGAGTCGGCATCCGGCTGCGGGGACTGTGGCGCCGACCTGTCCGGGTCCCTGCTGATCCTGGAGGACGGGCCCCTCGTCGCCCGGCGCCGCGGCCGCACCGCCGAGTCCCGGCGGGTGGGATGGTGGGGGGCCCTGGCCGGCGTGGCCGTCATCACCTTCCTGGTGGGCGGGGCGCTGGCCGGACCCCGGGGAACGGAGCGGACGGTCGTGGGCCGCCCAGCCCGCCCGGTGGTGCTGAACCACCCGGTGCAGAACCACCCGCCGGTGGGCATCCCGGACGGCTGGACGTGGCGGCCCACCGGTCCGCTGCCGGGCCGTCAGGGCCACGTGGCCGTGTGGACCGGCGCCGAGATCGTGCTGTGGGGCGGCGAGCGGCCCGGCCGGGCCCCCCAGGGCGCGGCCTATGACCCCCACCACGACGTGTGGCGTCGCATCGCCCGCTCGCCGCTCGAGAACCGGAGCGGGGCGGCGGCGGCATGGAGCGGGTCCGAGGTCCTGGTCTGGGGTGGCATCAACGGCGGCGGGTCCCTCGACGACGGCGCCGCCTACAACCCCGCCACCGACCGCTGGCGCCCGCTGGCCTCCTCGCCGCTGAGCGGCCGGGTGCCGCTGGCGTCGGCCTGGACCGGTCGGGAGTTCGTGGTCATGGGTTACCGGGGCTACGGCCGGAGCATGGGCACCAACGACGCCGCCGCCTATGACCCTGCCACCGACAGCTGGCGGGATCTGGGATGGGCCCCCGTCAAGGTCAACGAGGGCACCGGCGTGTGGACGGGGCGGGAGCTGGTCGTCTACGGCGGCCTGCTCGACCGCGGCCGCCGCCCCCTGACCCCGAACGACCAGGCCGTGGGCGCCGCCCTGGACCCGGCCACGGGGACGTGGCGTCAGCTGCCGGTGGCGCCGCTCTCCAGCCAGGCCCTGGCCCTGGCCTGGGACGGCGAGCGGGTGGTGGCCTGGGACTGGGACCTGGTGGCGGCCGCCCTCGACCCGGCCCACGATCACTGGAGCAACCTGCCCGGGCTGCCTCTGGAACGGCGCGACTGCCTCCCGGCGGGAGTGGCCGCCGGGAGCACCGTGTTCGCCCAGCACTGCGGCCAGGCGGCGGTGCTGGAGCGGGGCCGGCCCCGGTGGCGGGTGGTGCCGGCTCCCCGGGGAGCGTGGGGGGCGCCGATCTTCACCGGCGACGAGTTGGTGCTGTGGTTGGGCCCGTCCGGCCGGCCCCACGACGGCACCTGGCTGCGCCGCCTGGCCTGAAGTGGTTTAACTTTCCCGAGCGGTGCGGGCGCTCCTCATCGTCAATGCCACCGCCTCGTCGGTTACGGCGCGGGCCCGGGTGGTCATCCAGAAGGCTCTGGCCGCCGACTTCGACGTCACGTTGGCCGAGACCAGCCGGCGGGGACACGCCGAGCGGCTGGCCCGGGGGGCGGCCCACGACGGCACCGACGTGGTCGTGGTCCTGGGCGGCGACGGCACGCTCAACGAGGCGGCCAACGGGCTGGCCGGTACCGACACCGCCCTGGCGCCCCTGCCCGGGGGGTCGACCAACGTCTTCGCCCGCACCATCGGGGTGTCCAAGGACCCCATGGAGGCGACCGGCCAGCTGCTGGCCTCGCTGCACCGGCTGAGCTACCGGCGCATCGGCCTGGGGGCGGTGAACGGCCGGCGCTTCCTGTTCCACGCCGGCGTGGGCTTCGACGCCGCCGTGGTGGCCCAGGTGGAGAAGCGCAGCGAGCTCAAGCGCTACGCCGGCCATCCCCTGTTCGTGGCCAGCGCCTTCCTCACCTGGTTCCGTCACTACGACCACAGCCGCCCCCGGTTCTCGCTGGAGATTCCCGGGGTCGGAGGTGACCCCGGAAGCGAACCCGAGGTCGTCACCGGGTGCTACTTCGCCATCGTGTCCAAGACCAGCCCGTACACGTTCCTGGGCCCGCGGCCGGTGGTGGTCGCCCCGGAGGCCGGCCTCGACTCGGCGCTCTCCCTCAGCGCCTTCCGCACCCTGCGCTTCACCCCCGTCATGGGCGCGGTCGTCTCGGCGGTGACGTCGACCTCGGGGGCAGGGGTCCGCCGCAACCCCCGCATCGTGTCCCGCTCGGGCCTGGAGCGCTTGAGCGTGATCGGCACCGAGCCCTTCCCCTACCAGGTCGACGGTGACCACCTGGGCGAGGTCGAGCGGCTCGACTTCAGCTACGAGCCGGCCGCGCTCACCCTCGTGGTGCCCTGATCACGGACGCTCACCTGAGCCGGTAGACGTTGCGGCGCTCGGAGAGCATGAGCACGTCGCAGGACCCGGACGGGAAGTAGTCGCCGGCCTCGATGTTGTCGCCGGGGGCCACCATCCTCCGGTTGGCCGGCGGTTCGTAGGTGAAGGCGCCGAGGGGGCTGCCCGCCGGGCGCCGGAAGACGGTGATGGTGTCGTGGTCGGAGGCGACGATGGTGGAGTGGTCGGGTGAGGCGCGCACCACGCTGACCTTGTCCGCCCCCCGCAACTCGCCCACGAACCGGGGCCGGTTGACCCACTTGTCGGACAGCCCGCCGAAGCGGTAGAGGCGGGCCGGCGCCGTCTTGGTCACCAGGATGAGATCGCCGTTGTAGAAGAAGCTGGCCTCGGTGTTCTGGAACCCGCGGTCCGGATAGCGGAAGCGGTAGCGGCGCAGCAGCGGCGCCGCCCGGCCCATGTCGGGATCGGGCTCGAGGACCTCGTAGATGAAGGGGTCCCGGCCCGACTGGGTGCTCTCCACGATCCACAGGCGCCCCCGCCCGTCGGCCCCGACCGAGTAGGACATGTCCTCCCAGTCCCGGTTGTCGGCGCCGGCCACCTTGAACTCCCGGCCCCAGGACCCTCCCTTGGGCCCGAAGCGCAACGAGTACAGGCTGGCGGGGTGGCCGGAGTCGCGGATCATCCAGCCCACCCCCCGATGGCGGCGGGAGGCCACGAACCCCGAGATCTCCCCGTGGCCCGGCGCCAGGCGGGCGAACTCCTCGGATCGGGACGGCGACCCGCAGCCCCGCCCCGCCGAGGACTCGGACGGGACGAGGAAAGTCGAGGCCAGGACACCGGCGATGGCCATGGTGGTGCGGCATCTTCGGAGCACGGTGTGCACACCAACAACATAGCCACCACTGGTTACAAACTGGTAAAGACTGGATGTCGGGGCGGGGCGACCCCGCTAACGATCGATCCGGGGCGCCATCGCCACCGGAACCCGAAGGTGGACCCAGGTCCCACCGTCGCTCTTCATGGTGATGGAACCGTTGAGCTCGGTCTGGATGAGGGTCCGGACGATCGACAGCCCGAGGCCGTTGCTGTTCTCGGGCGAGAAGCCGTCGGGCAGCCCGACGCCGTTGTCCCGCACGTCGATGACCGCCTCGGCGCCCTCCCGGGCCACCTTCACCGTCACCGATCCCTCCCTGCCCTCCCGGCTGACGCCCTCCGGGAAGCCGTGCTCCACCGCGTTCTGGAGCAGTTCGGTGAGGACGACGGCCAGGGGCGTGGCCACCTCGGCGGGCAGGTCGCCGGCATCACCCTCCACGTGGAACCGGACCCGGCGCTCGGGGGCGAGGAGGCCGTCCTCCACCACCCGCACCAACGGGCGGATCACGTCGCCGAAAGGCACGGTGTTCCCCGCCTCGTAAGCCAGCGTCTCGTGCACCAGGGCGATGGACCGGATGCGCCGCACCGACTCGTCGATGGCCTGCTTGGCCTCGGGGGAGGCGAGGCGGCGGCCCTGGAGGCGCAGCAGGGAGGCGATGGTCTGGAGGTTGTTCTTCACCCGGTGGTGGATCTCCCGGATGGTGGCGTCCTTGGACAGCAGCAGCCGGTCCCGCCGGCGCAGCTCGGACACGTCCCGCATGAGCATGAGCGCCCCGGTGGGGACGCCCTCCTCCAGCAGCGGGATGACCCGGACCAGGATGGAGGTCTCCCCCCATTCCAGCTCCTCGGTGACGGGCGCCCGGGCCGAGAAAGCGGTGCGCAGCGCGGCGTCGTCCAAGCCGATGTCGGAGAGGCGCTCCCCCTGGGTGTTGGCGTGAACCCCCATGCGGTGCAGGGACGACACGGCGTTGGGGCTGGCGTAGCGGACGGTGGCCTCGGCGTCGATGAACAGCACCCCGTCCCCCACCCGGGGGGCGTCCTCGGGAACGGCGGAGTCGCCCCGGAACGGGAACGTCCCTTGATGGATCATGCGGGCGAAGCGGTCGAAGATCTCGAAGTACACCCGCTCCAGCTCGCCCGGGCGCCGGCCGGTGGTGGTGGCCGCCTCCCGGGTCAGGAGGGCCACGACGTGGCCCCGGTGGTGGATGGGGATGGCCTGCACGTTGGCCCGCTCGCCGGTCTGGCCGAGGACGGGGGCGTCGCCCACCCCGATCTCCCCCAGACGCCACACCCGGGCGATGAGGGGCCGTTCCACCTCGTCGATGACCGTGCCCACCATGTCGTCGCGGTACAGGGTCTGGTCGGTGGTGGGCCGGACCTGGGCCAGGACCACGAACCGGTGGCCCTCCTCGCCGGCCATGGGGGCGAGGAGCAGGAGGTCGGCGAAACACAGGTCGGCCAGCATCCCCCAGGAGGCCGTGAGGCGCTGGAGATGGGCCAGGTCGTCGCCGGCCAGGCGGGTGTGGGATCGGGCCAGCTCGTAGAGGGAGGCCAAGGGTCCTCGATGTCAGCGGCGACGGATTCTGTGATCTTCGAGCACTGACAATCAAGGTTAGATGCTGCGCCGAGTTCTCCGGCGCTTGTCGAAGGCGGCCAGCTCGGTGTAGCCGGCGGCGTCGAGCAGGGGCCGGAGCCGTTCGGTGCCGTCAGCCACCAGGGCCAGCTCGTGGGCGTCGGAGGCGGTGGTGACGGGAACCCCGGCGGCCCGGAACCGGGCCAGCAGCCCGGGAGCCGGGTAGGCCTCTCCCACCGGCTTGCGCCAGCCGGCGCTGTTCATCTCGGCCGCCAGATCATTGTCGGCGGCGGCGCGGGCCAGGCGGTCCCACCACGGCGCCGGGTCGCCGGCGGGCCGGACGCCGCTCACCTTGGCCAGGTCGGGATGGGCCAGCACGTCGGTGGTGCGGGTGGCGGCCAGCTCCTCGATCGCTTCCGTGTAGGCGTCCCATACCGCCTCCGCCTCCCGGACCTCCCACTGCCGGTCCACCGCCGGCTCCCCGATCTGGTCGAACCCCCAGGAACCCAGCCAGTGCACGGACCCCAGGAGCAGGTCGAAGGGCCAGCCGGCGAGCAGGGCGGCCACCTCGTCCATGCGCCCCGGATACCAGTCGACCTCGAGGCCGAGGAGGATGCGGGCCCGGGGCCGCTCGCCAGGCGGTGCGGCGGCGGCGTCGAGGACGGCACGGGCGTAGGCGTCGAGGTCGCCGGTGGCGTGGGTGGCCCAGTAGGCGGCGGTCTGGTCCCGCAGCACCCCGTCGGGGTCGGCGTCCCACCACCCGGCCAGGAGGCGGTCGGCCTGGCGGAAGCGGAAGAGGTGCTCGGTGAGGCAGATCTCGGAGACACCCCGGGCGGCGGCCGCCTCGGCGTAGGCGAGCACGGCGGCGGTGGTGTAGGGCCCGTCCTCGCCGTGGCGCAACAGGTGCAGGTGGTAGTCGAACATGGCCGGCTGAGCCTAGGGGTCGGGCCGCGTCCTTCGTTGCGCCCGCTCCACACAGTCGGCCACCAGAGCGGCGACGTCGTAGCGGGACTCGGCGGCGTCGAGCTCGGCGGCGCTGGCGTGGGTGGCCGGCTCCCGGGGCTCGAACAGCGTGCAGCAGTCCTGGTGGGCTTCGGCGGAGAGGTCATAGGTGCCGATACGGCGGGCCTCGTCGATGATCTCCACCTTGTCCGTCCCCACCAGGGGGCGCAGCAGGGGAAGGGTGGCCACCGCCCCCACGGCGGCCATGTTCTCCAGCGTCTGGGAGGCGACCTGCCCCAGACTCTCGCCCGTGACCACGCCCAGGGCACCGTGGGTGGCGCCCAGCGTCTCGGCCACCCGGAGCATGAGCCGCCGGTAGAGCAGCACCCGCAGCGGGGACGGGGCGCACAGGGTGATCTCCCGCTGGGCCTCCCCCATGGGCACCGACCACCACGGCCGGCGGTAGCCCCAGGAACGGAGCACGTCGACAAGGGCTTCCACCTTGTGCTCCGACGAGCGGTCGGTGAAGGGCTGGCCGTGGAAGTGCACGGCCACGGGGTCGGCGCCCCGGCGCATCATCCGCCACGCCGCCACCGGGGAGTCGATGCCGGCGGAGAGCAGGGCCACCACCGTCCCGGCCGTGCCCACCGGCAACCCCCCCGGGCCCGGGATCTTGCGGGCCGAGATGTAGGCCCGGTCGTGGACGATCTCGATGCGGACGGAAAGGTCGGGGTTCGACAGGTCGACCCGCTTGCCGAGGCGGGTGCGAATGGCGTCGCCCACCACCTCGTTCACTTCCTGGGAGGTGACGGCGAACGGAGTCCGGGCCCGGCGGGCCCGCACCTCGAAGGTCTCGAAGCCGCCGTCGGCGTCGGCTTCGCCCGCCACCTCCACCGACCGTCCCACGATGGTGTCGAGGTCGGCGGGAGCCAGGCGGACGGGCGCCACGTTGGCCACGCCGAACACCCGGCAGACCCGGTCCAGGGCGTCGGGCTTGGGGTCGAGCACCTCCACCCGCCCGCTCACCAGCCGAACCCGACCGGCGGAGTCGCCCAGGGCCCGTTCCAGATTGTGCTTCAACTGCCGCTCGAAACGGGGCCGGTTGCGGCCCTTGAGCCCGATCTCGTGGTAGTGCAGCAGGAGCAGATCAGGGGTCACTGTGCTCCCAGGTCGGCCAGGACCTCGTCCGTGGTGGCCACCCGCACGCCCCGGCTCCGCCAGTCGGCCAGCAGCGCGTCACCCCGGGCCTGGTCGATGGCAGCCACGGCGTCCTCCACCACCACGATCTCGAACCCGGCCTCGAGGGCCAGCATCCCCTCCACGGCGTAGCGGTCGCAGACGTCGAGGGCGACGCCGTAGACGACCACCCGCTCGGGCCGGAGGGCGCGCAGGACCTGGGGAGTGGCCGGGTTGGAGAAGGCGTCGAAGCGCTTCTTGCGCACCACGAGCTCGGCCGCCGAGGTCACCGCCGTCTCGTCGAACCCGGCCCCGTCCCAGGCGATGTCGAGGGCGCCGGCCGCCGCCGCCGTCTCCGGGACCCGGTCGGCGCCGGCGGTGGCGCGCAGGCAGTGGGGCGGGAAGGTGTCGACGAAGTCGGCGCCGTCGGTGGCGATCTCGGCATCGGACAGCTCGTGGTCGTCGGCGGTGTGGACGATGGGCACGCCCGCCGCCCGGGCGCCGGCGGTGAGCCGGGCCAGGTTGGGCAGCAGGGCCTCGGCCCCGGGGACGGGCAACGAGCCCTCGGGAACCATGAAGTCAACCTGCGTGTCGACGTCCCAGAACACGGTTTGTCCCGTCATGGGCATTTATCTTCGCACCCCCTCAAGAATTGCCCGACCCCGTCCGATACCCAGGTTGGGAGCAGAATCGAAAGGAACGCTTCGATGCGAGTTGTGGTCTGGGGAACGGGCGTGATGGAGAGCCGGATGCTCTGGGAGCAGGCGGAGGCCACCGAGGAGGCGGCCCACCTGGCCGAGACCCTCTCGCTCGCCTGGGACGAGGTCGAGGGTCCGCTGCGCTGGGCCGTCGAGGTCGAGTGCCCCGAGCCCGACGACGTGCTCCGCCTGGTCGAGGAGACCTCCGGTGACGACGCCGTTCTCGGCTGGTCCCCCGCCCCCCGCGACGTCCCCGCCGACTGGTTCATGGTCGACGAGGAAGAGGAGAACCTCCCGCTCGAGTGGTAGGAGTGTTGGATGCACGCCGGACGGGCCCTCCCGCTGGCCGTTCTCCTGACCCTCCTTCCCGTCGCCGCCTGCGGCGACCCGGGCATGTCGGACGCTGAGAAGGCCGCCCGCGGCGCGTGCCGGGGCGTGACCCGGGATGATCTCGGGTCCGATGCCAAACGCATCGACTATCTCAAGGAGAAGGAGCAGCTGGCCCTCCAGGCGGCCAACGCCGATCCCCGCTACGACGGCCTCTATGACGCCCGGCGGGACCTGCGGCGCTTCACCGAGGAGCGCAACTCCAAGGGTGCCCTGGAAGCCGGCCTGCGGGTGATCAAGGAGTGCGACGAGCTCGGTTGACCAGCGACAGCAGGGCGGTGGCGTCGCTCGGGCCGGTGGGCGAGTTCTCGTGCTTGAAGTAGCAGTGGACGTCGGTGCCGGCGTCGAGCGCGGCCGCCACCGGCTCGACCCATCTCTTCAGCGCCTTGGCGTCGTAGCCGCCGCGGCGGAGGCGGGCGTAGGCGAATCCAGGGGTGGTCACGATGAAGCGGCCCTCCCGCTCCTCGGTATCGGCCACGCACCAGGCCACGCCGGCGGCGGCCAGCTTGTCGCGCACCTCGTCGGCGTCGAAGCTCTCGTGGCGGAACTCCATGGTGAAGCGCTCCCGGCGCCCGGCCAGGACGCCGAGGAAATCGTCGAGGACGGCCGGGTCGTACTTGAGGTTGGGCGGGCACTGAACGAGCACCGGCCCGAGCCGGTCCCCCAGCGGCGCCACCACCTCCAGAAACGTCGTCAGCCGCTCGGCGGCCATGCCCGTCAGGCGGGCGAAGTGGGTGATGCCCATGGGCGCCTTGCAGGCGAAGGTGAAACCCTCGGGCGTGCCCGCCACCCAGTTCTCCAGGGTGGAGGCCGACGGGGTGCGCCGGAACGTGTAGTTGACCTCCACGCTCGGAAACACCCTCGCGTAGTGGGGCAGCATCTCCGCCGCCTTGGTCTTCGGCGGATAGAAGGGCCCCACCCACTCCTTGAAGGCGAACCCCGACGTGCCCACCAGCAGGCGCCCCTGCGACATGGGCGTCACCCTAAGCCGTGGAGTTGGCGTCGGTGTCCTCGAACCAGGCCTGGGCCACGGGCGCCCATTCGTCGTGGCGGCGGATGAACAGCTCCCGGGCACGCCGGCCCGGCCAGGTGGCGGGGAGCAGCGAATCGGGCAGGCCGGGGTCGACGAAGGGGAAGCGGCGCCACTCATGGATCAGGCGGGTCTGGGCCCGGAACACGTCCTGGTCGCCCACGGGGGCGACCTCACCGAACTCGGCCAGGAAGCGGTCGTAGCGGCGCTCCAGGTCGGGGAGATCCCAGGCCCGAGCCACCAGGGCCGACTCGTCGCCCACCTGGGCGTGGCGGCCGATGAAGGACGTGGCCTGCACCACCGGACCCAGTGACGTCACCACCCGGCGGGCTTCCTCCTCCCGGCCGGCGTCGGGACACACCCACACGCCCTGACCCAGCGGCCCGAACCCGGCCCAGGCCAGCCCGGTGCGCAGCTTGTGGCGCAGGTGGCGCTGCTCCTCGGGGACGCTGGCCACCACCACCAGCCAGCGGCCGTCCCAGTCCACCCGGCCGGCCCCGAAGGAGTAGATGCGCCGGGCGCCCTCGGCCAGCAGCTCGTGAATCCCGGGGCTGAGCCCGAACCGGACCCGCCGCCCCAGGCGCTCGCTCACCAGCCAGCCGTCGGTGGCGCTGCGCAGCAGCGCCTGGCGGGCCGCCTTCTCCCGGACGCCGAGCACGCCCAGCGCGTCGACGAGCGTGCCCGTCCAGATCGAGGCGGCACGGGGGGCCACATACTCCCCCAGGACGGTGAGGAGCAAGGAGCGGGCGTGCGTCCCGTTCGTCCGCCCGTCCGCTCCCGCCATCGCCGCTGGACCCTAGAGCCGGACGTACTCGTAGTCGACCGGTTTTCCGTGGATCCCGGCCCCGGGTGGAGCGATCCAGCCTGCCATCTTCCCCGCTTCGTGGACGCCCTCCATGAGCTGGGCCACGTGGTCCTTGTCCTTGTCGGTGGGAAGCCACCGATCCACGTTGGCGTCCCACTCCGCCTGGTCCACCAGCTTGCCGTCGGGGGTGACGTGGTGGCCGCCGAACGTGCCCACCTGACGGTGGAAACCCCGGTGGGGCAGGCGCAGCTCGAAGTCGATGCCCGCCTCCCGCAAGGTGCGGTTCCAGCGGGACAGGCCTTTGCCGCAGTCCTCCACGTAGTCGTCGCGCAGGGCCTCGTTGAGGGCCAGCAGCGCCTTCACGTCGGAGGTGACGATCCTGCCGTCCTTCACCTCGGTGACGGGGTGGGTGGTCGACTCCAGCTTGTGGTCGTCGTCGTGGTCCGCCTCCTGGAAACGGCCCTTCAGCCCGGCGGTGTAGTAGTTGGCCACGTTGGTGGACGTCTCGCCGCCGAACAGGTCGATGGACACCGAGTAGTGGAAGTTCAGGTAGCGCTGGAGCATGTCCAGGCTGATGCCGCCGAAGGACGCCACGTCGTCGGTGTCGTGCTCCTTCATGAGTTCGCTGGTGCGCTGCACCACCCGGCCGATGCCGGTGGTGCCCACGAACATGTGGTGCGCCTCCTCCTTGAGCATGAACTGGCAGGTGCGGGCCAGGGGGTCGAAACCGCTCTCGGCCAGCGCCGAGAGCTGGAAGCGCCCGTCCCGGTCGGTGAAGTAGGTGAACATGAACAGGGACAACCAGTCGGGCGTGTCCTCGTTGAAGGCGCCCAGGATGCGGGGCTTGTCGTCGTCACCCGAGCGGCGCTCGAGGAGGGCCTCGGCCTCGTCCCGGCCGTCGCGACCGAAATGGGCGTGGAGCAGGTAGACCATGGCCCACAGGTGGCGGCCCTCCTCCACGTTGATCTGGAACAGGTTGCGCAGGTCGTAGAGGCTGGGGGCGGTGTTGCCCAGGTGGCGCTGCTGCTCCACCGAGGCGGGCTCGGTGTCGCCCTGGACGACGATGAGCCGGCGCAGGTCGGAGCGGTGCTCGCCCGGGACCTCCTGCCACACCGGCTGGCCCTGGTGCTCGCCGAAGCCGATGGTGCGGTCCTTGACGGGCTCGGCCAGGAAGATCCCCCAGCGGTAGTCGGGCATCTTCACGTAGTCGAAGTTGGCCCACCCCTCGGCGCCCACGTTGACCGCCGTTCGCAGGTAGACGTCCTTCTCCTGGAAGCCCTTGGGTCCCATGTCGCCCCACCAGTCGAGGAAGGCGGGCTGCCACGACTCGAGCGCCCGCTGCAGCCGGCGGTTCTCACCCAGGCCGACGTTGTTGGGGATCTTCTCTTCGTAATTGATGGTGGTCATGCCCCTCGTCTCCTCAGACCCTGTTCTTGTCGAATTGGCCCCGGGCGCCGGTGCCGTAGGCCCGCAGGGCGCCCTTCTCACCGGCGGCGTTGGGGCGCTGGAAGATCCAGTTCTGCCAGGCGGTGAGCCGGCCGAAGATCTTGGTCTCCATGGTCTCGGGGCCCCCGAAGCGCAGGTTGGCCTCCATGCCCGTGAGGGCGTCGGGGGAGTAGCTGGCCCGCTCCTCGATGACGAGGCGCACCTCGTCCTCCCAGTCGATCTCATCGGGCGTGGCCGTGACCAGGCCGAGCTCGGCGGCCTCGGCGGCGTCGATGGGCTTGCCGATCCGCCCCTCGAGCGCGTCGACGTGGTCGTCGTGGCCCAGGAAGCGGTTCTGAAGCCGGGTGAGCCCGTTGCCCCGGGGCAGCGGGCCGAAGTTCATGCCCGTGAGGATGACGGCGGCGGGCGGGACGCCCTCGCGCTCGGGGTCCTCCCCGTCGAGCATGTAGGAGCGGTCGGCGCACAGCGCCACCTCGAACAGGGTGCCGGCAAAGCAGCTGCCCGGCTCGATCAGGGCGATGAGGCTGCGGGAGCTGAGCTCGAGGCGCTTCAACGTCCGCTTCCAGTAGAGGACGACCTCGCGCACGAACCAGTCGTCTCCGGCCGCCCCCTGGAGCGTGTCGTCCACGGCCGCCATGACTTCGGGGTCCCCTTCGGTGCGGAGCACCAGGGTGCCCAGCTCGGGGTGGTTGGTGCGCAGCAGGAGGAGGGCGTCGTCCAGCTCCCGGCAGGCGGCCAGGGGCCACCAGCGGGCGTCCCGGACGGGCGGGGTGACTTCGGAGGGGCCCTGCAGGGTCAGCGTGGCCGTAGCCTGGTCGGCGTCGAGGTCGACCCGCAGGTTGGGGTAGGCGAAGCCGGCGTCCGTCTCGGAGCGCTCGAGCGGTGTCAGCTCCACGCCCTCCTCACCCTGGGGACGATCGGAGCCTTCGGCCGCCGTCCGGGCCCGTTCGGCCACCGTCTCGGCGAACCGGCTGCGGGGCACGACCTCGTCGACCAGGCCCCACTCCTTGGCCCGGGCGCCCCGCACCCCCTCGGGCAGCGTGGAGAACACGTCGGCCCGGTCGGGGCGGACGTGGCGCTTGTCGATGATCCGGGTCAGGCCGCCGGTGCCGGGCAGGACGGCCAGGAGGGGGACCTCCGGGAGCGACACGGCCGAGTTGCCGTCATCGATGAGCAGGATGTCCTCGGTGGCCAGGGCCAGCTCGTAGCCGCCTCCCGAGGCGGTGCCGTTGAGGGCGGCCAGCCAGCGCTGGCCGGAGTGGGTGGAGGCGTCCTCGATGGAGCAGCGCGTCTCGTTGGTGAACTTGCAGAAGTTGACCTTGGCGCCGTGGGGCGAGCCGGCCAGCATGCGGATGTTGGCGCCGGCGCAGAAGATCTTGTCCTTGCCCCCCGTGACGACCACGGCCCGGACCTCGGGGTGCTCGAAGCGCAGCCGCTGGGTGGCGTCGTAGAGCTCGATGTCGACCGAGAGGTCGTAGGAGTTGAGCTTGAGCTCGTACTCGTCGGACAGGCCACCCCGTTCGTCGACATCAAGTGTCAAAGTGGCGATCGGCGGCTCGATGGTGAGGTTCCAGTGCCGGTAGCGGTCCGGGTGGGTATCGAAGGTGATCGGGGTGCTCATGACCGACATTCTACATAAGAAGTGCGTTGCGTCAAGCGAGTGTAGTAGGTTGTGACCGTGGACGCTTCTGGATTCCGAGCCAACGTGAGCCTCCTCCTGGACCACAACCTGGACGCCGGGCGGGGCGACAAGGTGGCCGTCCGCTGCGGCGGCGACGAGATCACCTATACCCAACTCCTGGCCCTGGCCTGCGAGGCCGGGCAGGCCCTCACCGAACGTGGGGTCCGGCGGGAGGAGCGGGTGCTCCTGGTGCTGGACGACACTCCCGCCTTCCCCGCCACCTTCCTGGGGGCCATCCGCATCGGCGCCGTTCCCGTGCCCGTCAACTTCATGTACAAGGCATCGGACTACGCCTACTTCCTGGCCGACTCCTACGCCCGGGTGGCGGTGGTGGACGATGCCTTCGCCGCCAAGCTGTCCGAGGCGGCGGCCGAGCAGGGTGGCGGGGTGGAGCTGGTCCCGCCCGGTGACCTGCTGGCCGGTGGGGGCGCCGAGGTGTTCGACGCCGTCCCCACCCACGAGGACGACATGGCGTTCTGGCTCTACAGCTCGGGGTCGACGGGCCGGCCCAAGGGGGTCGTCCACCGCCAGGTCGACGTGGCCGCCACCTGTGAGACCTATGGCGTCCACGTCCTCGGTCTGGGACCCGAGCACGTGACCTACTCCAGCTCCAAGCTGTTCCACGCCTACGGGCTGGGCAACGGGTTGACGTTCCCGTTCTCAGCCGGAGCCACGGCCGTGTACACGCCGGGACGGCCGTCACCCGACTCCGTCTTCGACGCCATCGAGCGCCACCGCCCCACCCACTTCTTCTGCGTGCCCACGCTCTACAACGCCATGCTCCACGCCCCGGGTGCCAAGGACCGGGACCTCTCCTCGGTGCGGCTGTGCCTGTCGGCGGCCGAGCCGTTGCCCCCCGAGGTCTTCCACCGCTGGAAGGAGCTTTTCGACGTCTTCATCGTCGACGCCGTTGGCTCCACTGAGATGCTGCACTGCTACTGCGCCAACCTGCCCAGCGCCAGCCGGCCGGGCTCCTCGGGCAAGCCCATCCCCGGTTACGAGCTCCAGATCCGCGACGAGGACGGAGCCGTGGTCGGCGCCGGCGGGGAAGGCGAGCTCTTCGTGAAGGGCGACTCGGCTCTGGCCGGCTACTGGCACCACCGGGACAAGACCCGGCGCACCCTCCACGGCGAGTGGTTCGCCACCGGCGACCGCTACCGCCTCGACGAGGACGGCTTCTACTGGTACGAGGGTCGGGTCGACGACATGATCAAGGTCGGCGGCCTGTGGGCGTCACCCATCGAGATCGAGAACACGCTCATGGAGCACCCCGCCGTCTCCGAGGCGGCCGTGGTGGGGGTCGAGGTCGACGGCTTCACCCGCATCCGGGCCCACGTCATCCCCGCTTCGGGAGCAGCCGCCGACGTGGCTCCCGAGCTGGCCGCCGAGCTCCAGGAGTGGTGCAAGAGCCGGCTGCAGCGCTACCAGTACCCGCACATGGTCGAGTTCGCCGACGACCTGCCCCGAACCGTGACCGGGAAGATCCAGCGCTTCGTGCTGCGCCGGCCGGCAGCCGAGGGAGAGGCCTCGTGATCGACGGCATCCCCCTGGTCGACGCCCATCTCCACCCGCCCCGGCTGTCCACCCTCAAGATGACCGTCGACGAGTGGCTGCTGGGCTTCGAATCCGGCTTCTGGTCGTCCTACGACGAATCCGACGCCATCATCCCCGAGCGCTTCGACGCCTACCTGGACTCCGAGGGCGTCGACCTGGCCGTGCTCCTGTGCGAGTATAGCCCGCTCACCACCGGGGTCCAGCCGGTGGAGGACGTGCTGCCCACCGTGGCTTTCAACCCGGCACGCTTCCGCTTCCTGGCCAACGTGAACCCCCACCTCCACCGCCCGCTGCTGGCCGAGGTGGAGCGCCAGGTGGCGCTGGGGGCGGTGGGCCTCAAGCTGCATCCGGTGCACGCCCACTTCTCCCCCAACGAGGCCGCGCTGTGGCCCGTCTACGACCGCTGCGCCGAGGCGGGTATCCCGGTCGTCTTCCACTGCGGGACGAGCATCTATCCCGGCGCCGTCAACCGCTTCGCCGATCCCGCCCTCATCGACGAGGTGGCGGGAGCCTTCCCCGACCTCAAGATCGTCCTGGCCCACGGCGGGCGGGGCTGGTGGTTCGAGGCCGCCGCCTTCATCACCCTCATGCGCCCCCGGGTGTGGATCGAGATCTCCGGGCTGCCGCCCCAGAACCTGCCCCGCTACTACGCCCGCTTCGACCTCCCCCGCCTGGCCCAGAAGTTCATCTTCGGGACCGACTGGCCGGGCACGCCCGGCATCGCCAAGAACGCCAGCACCGTCGCCGGCCTCGGCTTCGACCGCCCCACCCTGGAGCGGGTCTTCTGGCGCAACGCCTTCGACGTCTACGCCCTGGGCGAGCCACCCTGGGCGGAGTGACGGGCTCGGCTACAGGCGGAAGCGGGCGAACAGGCGGTACATCAGCTCGGTGCCCGCCCGCAGGGCCTCGACACCGACCCGCTCGTCGTCACCGTGCATGCGGGTGATCGTCTCGTTGTCGATAGCGTAGGGATACAGGCCGTAGACGGGAATGCCCTTCTGGCG